>JBKEDH010000025.1:0-16207 GCA_047975295.1 Aestuariibaculum sp. | reverse complement strand
GCGCTCTAAGGCGCATTTTTACCGACTTTCGTCCTTCGTAGCGGGAACTGGACTCGAACCAGTGACCTTCGGGTTATGAGCCCGACGAGCTACCTACTGCTCTATCCCGCGATATTGGACTTCAAATATACAATCCTTTTTAATTTCTGCAAATGTTAATCTAAAAAAAATTGAATTTATTTTTTTAACAAAAAAATCCAAAGTACTTTTTTCATATGTATCAAACCCATTCTACAAAAAAAGAGGTTGCCTTTTTAGACAACCTCCTCGAACAATAACGGATAAAAAACTAATTTATTCTTTTTCTATATCCATAGTTGCTATCGATACGTTAGGGTTGGTTATCTGTCCTAAAAAAACAGGAGGGCTAACGCGTTCTTCAGGGTTATTTTTACTAATTACTATTGTATTTAAGTTAGTTCTAAAGGTATGTTTCCTGTTAACCTATTGCAGTAAAGACTTAGGCACTGCAATTGTGTTAATTGGCCTAACTCTCGGGGAATGTTACCTTCCAAATGGTTTATGAACAGTTCTAAAGACTGTAAGTTTTTAAGATTTTTAATAGATAGCAGTATCTTTTCTACTAAGGTATTAAAGCCCAAGTTTAGCTTTTTTAGGTATTTTAAGTTTCCTATTTCTTCGGGAATAATCCCTTTTAGATTATTAAGTAAGTTTAATTCTATTACCTTGTCGTTTTCCAACGTAACCCCCATACCAAGTGCTAACAGGCCTTTTTAAATCCCATTCATTTTCCAATGCTTTCCATTGGTAGGTAGCATTATAAATAGCCTGTAGTGCTTCTTTTTCGGCTACCGGAATATTTGCAAAAACACCCCCATACACCATAAGGGTCATAATAATTGTAGTGATTTTCATTGGGTCAAATCAATCTATTATAGATACCAAAGTAGCATATCTATGGATAAAAAGCTAATTTTTTCGATAAAAAGTTTAAAAAATTAACATTTACTACAAATCAAATGTTTCTATCTCCAAATGAAGTGTTTCCCATTTACCCATACAATCTTGCAGTTCGGCTTTTAGTTTCTGGTAATTATCAAAGAAATTGGGCTGAGAGCTTACGGTTTCGTAATCGGCTTCCAATTTAACATCTACAGCTTTTATTTCCCGTTCTAACTGACCAATTTTTGCTTCAATACTACTCAATTTATTATTAAGGGATTTAAGTTTCTTCTGGTCTCCGTACGATTTCTGTTTCGGTTCTTTAGGTTGCTCCTTGATTACTGTACGCCTTTCTACTTCCCGTAAACTTTCTACATTACGTTCGTTTAAATAATAATCGATATCGCCCAGATATTCTTTTAACTTATGGTCTTTAAACTCATATACTTTATTGGTTAGGCCTTGAAGAAAATCACGATCGTGAGATACCAGAATCAAAGTTCCACCAAAACGTTTTAGGGCTTCTTTTAAAACGTTTTTAGACTTTATATCAAGATGGTTGGTAGGCTCGTCCATTATTAAAACATTAAACGGTTGAAGCATTAATTTGGCCAATGCCAAACGGTTGCGCTCACCTCCCGAAAGTACTCTTACATATTTATCTACCTCGTCGCCACGGAACAAAAATGCACCCAAAATATCGCGAACTTTACTTCTGTTGCTTTCATTGGCGGCATAAATCATAGTATCCAAAACGGTTTTGTTACCATCTAAATATTCGGCTTGGTTTTGGGCAAAATAGCCAATCTGTACGTTATGCCCCAGTTTTAAATGGCCTTCAAATGTTATTTCTCCAACAATAATTTTGGCCAATGTAGATTTTCCCTGTCCGTTCTGTCCAACAAAAGCAGTCTTACTATCCCGTTCAATTAATAAGTTAATATGTTTTAGTACCTCGGTTTTTCCGTAGTTTTTGGATACGTTTTCGGCTTCGACAACCACTTTTCCTGGCGTTATGGAAACCGGAAAATTAAGTGTCATAACACTATTATCCTCTTCATCGACTTCTATACGTTCAATTTTATCTAATTTTTTAATTAGCGATTGCGCCATAGATGCTTTGGATGCTTTTGCGCGAAATTTTTCAATTAATTTTTCGGTCTGTTCAATTTGTTTTTGCTGATTTTTCTGCGATGCCAGCTGTTGGGTTCTTATTTCTTCCCGAAGTACTAAATATTCTGAATAAGGCTTTGGATAATCGTAAATTCTGCCCAAAGAAATTTCGATGGTTCGGTTGGTTACATTATCAAGAAACATTTTATCGTGCGATACAATAACTACAGCTCCCGAATAGTTTTTTAAAAAGCCTTCCAACCAAATTATCGATTCTATATCAAGATGGTTTGTAGGCTCGTCTAGCAACAAAATATCGTTGTTTTGAAGCAATAGCTTTGCCAATTCGATACGCATACGCCAGCCACCGGAAAAAGTATCGGTTAATTTATTAAAATCGCTTCGCTTAAAACCAAGACCTTGTAGTATTTTTTCGGTATCGCCTTGATAGTTGTAGCCTCCCAGTATTTCGTATTGGTGCTGCAGGTCGTTTAAATCTACCATAAGTTGATGGTAGCCTTCGCTTTCGTAATCGGTACGCTCTGCCAGTTGGGTATTAATATATTCCAATTGGGCTTCGATGGCTTTAATTTCGGTGAATGCTTCATAAGCTTCATCAAGAACAGTTCTGCCAAAATCGAAATCGATATCCTGCTTCAAAAAACCAATTTTCAGTTCTTTATCGGTTGCTATTTGTCCGGAATCGGGTTCCATTTCTCTTGATAAAATTTTAAGCATGGTCGATTTTCCTGCTCCATTTTTTCCTATTAGTCCTACTCTATCACCATTACCAAGTTTAAACGAAATATCTTCGAAAAGATATTCTCCTTGGAACGAAATAGACAAATTATGAATGTTCATCATAGATTCTTCTACTTAATTTACTATATAATACTATTAAAGCGTATTTTTGCCAAAAGTACATTAAATAATATGTTTTTAAAAGGTTACAAAGTTTATAGTATTTTTACTGGGGCTTGCCCCAAGTGCCATGAAGAATCGATGTACACAAACAAGAATCCTTACAAACTTTCCCGGGTTTTAGATATGCACGAGCGTTGTGGCAATTGCAACACCAAATATAAAATAGAGCCTTCGTTTTTTTATGGTGCTATGTACGTAAGTTACGGTGTTGGTATCGCTTTTGCTGTTGCTGCGTTTGTTATTGCCCACTATATTTTTAATGTTTCGGTAGATGGGCTTTTTATATCGATTGTAGCTACGTTAATCGTCTTTTTACCCATTATATTAAGACTGTCCCGAAACATTTGGATTAATTTTTTTATCCATTATGATAAATCGTTTGCTAAAGAACATCGGTAAACCTTGCAATGTTTATTTCATCGTCCAAAGGCAAATCGTTTTCAATAAAATTATAGAGTTGTTTGGCTACATAAGGTCCTATCATAACGCCACGGGTTCCCAGACCGTTTAAAACATAAAGGTTTTTGTACTTTACATGCCGGCCTACCAACGGACGCCTATCTTTTACGGTTGGCCGTACGCCTGCCACTTGATTTTCAATTTTAAAATCGCAATTTATTTCCTTTTCCAACTTTAAAACAAGTTCTTCTTTGGCTTTTTTGGAAGTGTTGTTGTTTAAATTTTCCCAATTATAGGTAGTTCCCACAATGTATCTATCATTGCCCAATGGAATTAAAAACACATTAGCCTTTAAAACGTAATCCATCTTTAATTTGGGAGCGTGTATAATAAGCAATTCTCCTTTTGCTGGCCGTAAGGGTAAGGCCTTGAAATATGGATTATACCTAATACCCGAACCTTCGGCAAAAACAATATGTCTGGCTTTTATATTCCCGTAAGCAACTAAATCTTGTTCTATTTGAAGTTTATCGTAATGAAAGGTTTTTGGGTAAAAAACGGATTTAGCTTGTAGATCTTTTTCATAAATATCAATTAATGTTTTTATATCGATACGACCGGTTTTTAACACTTGGCCAAAACCAAAAGGGGCATTTACCGCATAATTGCTGTTTTTAACCATATTTACCGACATATATGCCGATAGTACTGGCTTATCGGATGCTGTAAACCAATCGTTTTGTTCTTCTAAAGAAGCAAACCGTCTGTAAACGGGAATTTTATAATCGAGTTTTATATTAAATTCTTTTTCTATATTGGAATACATGGAAAGTAGCTCCAATTGTGCTTCACATTTCCAAACGGGTGTAAAGCGTTTTAACACTACCGGATTGTACAATCCGCCCGCAACCTGCGACGATTGCTGCGAATTATCGCTAAATACCACAAAACTTTTGTTATGAGCTTTAAGCTGCTCGCAAAAGCTAATACCTGCCAAGCCCAATCCTACTATTAGATAATCTATTTGCATATTGCTATTGTTCTATTTCAAAAAATAAAAATAAAACAAAAAAGCCCACTAGAAAAGTGAGCTGGTTTGTTTTTATATTGTAAGTATTAGTACGACCACATATCGAGTTCGAAATCTCTAATTTTCTCTTTAATCCTGTCAGATTCCAATAATTGCATTAAAGCATTGTCCGGTATATAATCGGATATCGTTCTATCTTCCTGTACATTTTCTTCTTTATAAATATACCCGTTAAATCGTCTTGCATTAAGCACATGATCCAACGAAAAAGGCATGGAACTGTTTCTTACGTTAAAGGATTTAGCCTCGTGGAGTACTTCACGGGCATCGGGATAAAATACCCAAAAGAGCTCTACATAATCGGGATTTTCACTATCCATAAAATGAACGTCTGGCGCTACGGGTGCAATTCCCAATAAACGGTATTTCATTTCGGATTGACGCTTATCGAAATACCAAAGTCCCTTTATATGGTACGCCACAATATCGGCCGATGCGATATCTTGTCTGTCTATATACTCGGCAGATAGCTCTTCGCCTGCATTTAATTGCTCGATACCGTACTCGGTTGTATCTACTTTTGATAGAGCTGCTTCAATATCACCCAAACTACTTTTCACTTTAAAATAAGAATCGCTGTAAATATGCTTTATTCTTCCATTCTTTATATTCTTCATAAGAACATCGTACAACGAGCGTCTGTCCCTACCTATATTATTGGTATCGACAGGATAGTACAACGGAAAATTGACACGTTCGTCCAAATCAATTTTTTCCCAAACCATTTTAGAAAACAGAATATCCCTATCGTCCACATAGCCGTATTCTAAAGGTTTGTCGCTATCAATTCGCTTTTGGGCTGTAGTTCTTACTCCTATTTCATCGGGGCTTTTGGCATTAAGTATATTGGCCTGAGCAAACGCGCCCGAAACTGTAAAAACAGTAGCTAAGGTTAATATTAAAATTCTCATATCCTTATATTTTTATTAAAATTTTTAAATTTTAATTTGTAAGTTCTATCATTATTGGTGATACTTTTTTAAGCTTAACGCTAATACCACTAGCTTTGGCTTGAATGTTAAATATTTGAACATCTGAACCTCTCTTGGCACGGCTTAAAGCTTGTTTGGCTCTTGAATCTAACTTGTTACCACTTACGTTTATGGTAGGCTGTCCGGCCACCTTAAACATAAAACCACTAACTTGTAAAGGCAATTCGAAGTCGAAATCATCGAACCTTGCTCCTACAGTTGCAATTGCCAACGAATTTCGCTGCATTTTTACCGAACCATCCTCTCCTCTAATGGTTCCGGTGGGTTTGGGTAAATCCTTAATTCTAAAAGTAGCTTTGTCCGAAACGGTTTCGCCTGTTGGTAATTTTCCTGAAACATTAATACTTACCTCTCTTCCAGATACACGGGTAGCATCCATTACATATTTACTTCCACTTACCCTACTCAATCCTTGAGCCGAGGCGCTTACATTATTATCGGCAATTCCGGCAAACGAAATGGTCATTGGGTTTGAAACACCTCGGTAAACCACATTCATTTTATCGGCCGAAATAGTTGCCGAATTTGGTTTAGATACCGTAGCAAACGACGATTTTACAGGTACTTCTATTTCTTCGCCACCTTCGGCAAAGATTAGTTTTCCTTCAATTTTATGTTCACCTACATTTCCTGTTCCAATTTTCAGTTTTACTTTACCGTCTTCGATACTGTATTGGTCCTCGCTTAATTTTCTACCATCCAATGTTAATTCTACCCTACTGGGTCTGGTCGATGCGTCTTTACGCCCCAACACGATTTGTCCATCGAATGCTTCTCCACTAAAATAGGCCGATTTTGAGGTTTCCATTAAGGTTGTGTAATTAGTCATGGATACTTCGCTGGACAATGTGCCTTGCAACATATTGGACAGCACCTCCGAACCTGTTGACTTTATATCGGATTGTAATTGTGTCATTTTGGTTAGGGATGCTATTAAAGGAAAACCTTTATAGTGATAATCCAACCATTCTACTTGTTTACCAGCTCTATTGGTTATGGGTTCGGTGCTAAATTTTTCATTAACATCGTTAATAATAGACTCCATACCTTTTTGTCCCTGTAAAGCACTAACCACACCTTCCCTAAAGGTATCTATTTGGTTTAAAAATTCCTCACCATCCGGTTTCAATTTGTCTCCCTTAAAGAAATGTTGATCTAAATAATCACCCTTATCCATAATTTCGTAATCTTTTGGGTCTTCTATTTTTTCGACCATTTTGGATTTTAAGCCTTCTAAATAGCTATTAAAATTGGCCGATAAAGTTTTAATCTGTTCGGCTTGATTTTTTAATGGCCCATATTTTTCGGGCTGATCGGCTGCTTTTTGATTCAATCCCTCAAAAAACGAAAGATTCCTTTCGTCTGCAGCTTGATTCGATTCTGTTAAACGCTCGTTCATTAATCCAAATGCAGAAAGAACTTCCTTCGACATATTTAAAGCCAACATCGCAATAAATATGAGGTACATTAGATTAATCATACGTTGTCTTGGTGATAAATTTCCTCCTGCCATATCCTAAATTTGGTTTGCTTTGGTTTTATTGTTAATTAACCAATTTTAGTTTTTGTTCATAGCTGAAAGCATTCCACCATATACACCATTTAAAGACGATAGATTTGATGCCAAAGACTGCATTTGTTCTTTTAGTTTTGCTGCGTTTTGCACGGCTTCCTCATTAATGGAGGCTTGTCTGTTTGCACTATCCAATTGCACTTTGTACAAACTGTTAAGTGATTCCATTTGAGCTGCCGCAAGCGATAATTCTTTCGAGTATTTCTCTGAGGCTTCTATCGAATTTACTGTTGGTGCTATACTTTTGGCTGCACCTTCAAAATTTCTTATACTAGCTCCCAAACTGGACATTAACTCCCCATCGATCTTAGCTTCTTTTAACATATTATCCAGTTTTTGGGACAATAATCCTTGAGAATCTTGTTTTTCTTCTTTTTTGATAGATTTTCCTCCGGCCAATTCGGGATATACCAAAGACCAATCGACATCATCATCGACAGGTTCAAATGCCGAAATAGCAAAAATAATAGCTTCGGTTACAAGACCTATGGTTAACATAACGTTACCGGTTAAAGGTCCTAATTCGAAATGCGTAATTTTAAAAAGTGCTCCAATAATTACGATTGATGCGCCAAGACCATAGGCCATGTTCATTAATCTTTTGCTTCCTTTTGATTGTGCCATGTTTTTTTAAATATTAAATACGTAAAACTTGTAAGTTAAATTATTTCTGTTTGTTGTTATTACTTGTTAGTTTGGTTCCCATATAATCCTGTACCGTTCTAAACCCAATATAGCTTCTTGCAGAATCGGCATACTCGTAATCTCTGGAACTCACCTGTAAAAAATAAGCGATGTCTTTCCAAGAACCACCCCGTATTACCTTGCGTCCATTGTTTTTATTGTCCACACTAGGGTTTATAGTCGATACAAATTCGTACGATGAAGGCTCGTAAGAAGCATCTACCCATTCTGCCACGTTACCTGCCATATTATATAGATTATAATCGTTCGGGTCGTACGATTTAGCTTCTACCGTATAAAGAGCTTCGTCTGCAGCATAATCGCCTCTTACGGGCTTAAAATTGGCCATAAAGCAACCTCTATCATCCTTTGTATATGGTCCACCCCAAGGATAGGTTGCAGCTTGCAGACCACCTCTGGCCGCATATTCCCACTCTGCTTCCGATGGTAACCGGAAAGCATTTACCATAGCTGCTCCCTTAGACCTTTGATAGGTGTTCTTTTTAATGGTACGCCATTCGCAAAAGGCCTTTGCCTGCTGCCAAGTTACGCCCACCACCGGATAATCGCTGTAAGCTTCGTGCCAAAAATAGTCGTTGTGCATAGGCTCGTTATACGAATAAGCAAAATCACGTATCCAAACTGTAGTGTCTGGATAAATTTCCAACTCTTCTGTTTTTATAACATCGCTACGTTTTGCACCACGTTTTCTTGCCGCTTCCTGTATATCCATATAATTATACTGGAACTTAAACTTGGTTACATCCCAAGTTCGGATACCGTTATAAGCTTCGTAAATTGGAATATGCATAGTATCCATTACCTCGGTGTACCACTCATCGGGATAACTATCTGTATCAAATATTAAATCGATGTCCTTGTTAAGTTTTCTACCTTCGTAGCCCGTTGGGCCCAATCCGGTATAGTTTTCAAACATATATTTTTCGTATACACTCATATTTGAGGTATCGGCATCCATAAATGCATATTCGCCAATGCCACCATCTTCTGGTACCATTCCCAACTCGTCTGCCAATACGGCCAATCTGGTTCTAATAATCGAGTCCCTTACCCAGTAAACAAACTCTCGGTACTCGCTATTTGTAATTTCGGTATTATCCATATAAAAGGATCGTACCGTTACCGTTTTGGAAGGTGCATCCTGTACTCCGGCAAGATCGTCGTCGGCCTTACCCATTATAAACGCTCCACCAGGAACAAGTTCCATTCCAAGAGGTTTTTCCGGATGCCAAGCCTTGCCCTTCACGCCCACTAATTCACCTTTATCGTTAGAGCCACAGGCCACTAGTACTGCGGCAACCGCAACTGACAATATTATTTTTTTAATATCCATAGAAAACTCGAGGTTAATTTTTTTTTTTGCCCCAAAAATTTTAGGGCGTAAACATATCTATATTTTTTTTAAAAAACAACTTTTTATTGTATGAGCACATACTTTAGCGAAAAACCATTTACTTTAACAATAAAATCGATTTCTTACTCTTTATACACTGTTCTTATTAATGGCCTTATACCAACGTTCGGGAACTTTATCGTTTAAGGCATCTAAATAATCTTGGTGCATGCAAGGTAATAACGTATGATGTTTTAATTTATTATTAACATTAGACAAAAAAGGTATCTCCATCCACCAACGGCCTGTTTTATTACTTTTATAAAAAACCAACTCGTAGCTATCGGTAAGGGTTGTAAATTTTTGAAAGCTTTGTTCGTCTGTAAAATCCTCATCTTTCACCCTACAGTTAACACCCTCTGTAAAATACCAGATTATCTGTGCCACAAGCATTGCAGTTGCTTTATTTTCTTTACATGTTTCGTATTCGTAAACACCAAAAGATGATACCTTATTGCTAATACCGGCATATCGGGCTATGGCACAAATTTCCCTTCCGTTTAATCCGTTGGGCGAAAAATGTTGTCCACCACCTACCTCTGAGGCTTGAACCGATTTTAGGTCAATACTTACCATATTGGCATCGCGCATTACCGGTTCTACCAAGGCAATATTGTTGTACAGCTCGCCCAATCGATACGATTCGAAATACAGGCTGTCCATTAAATCCTTTTCCTCTTGAGAATTAAAATACGTTTGATAGCCTATTGCCGTGTAGTTAAACAGATTATGGGGTTCGTTTAAGATAATTTTACCAACAAAATTATCGTTTTTAATAGGCTTTGATGTGTTGCCCAGATTAAACTTGCAATCTACATTCACTAAATTTACCATGGGCAAAATACCATCGTAAGCACGATAATTAGGATAGGTTAAATCTTGAGAACCACCCAATATTATTGGAATAATATCTTTTTTAAGAAGTGCTTCCACAACCGTTTTTACGGCAAAATAGGTGTCCTGAACGGTTTCACCGTTTTCGATATCACCCAAATCGACAATAGCAGTATCCCAACTACCGGGATAAAGTCTAAATAATGCCTGCCTTATTTCGTCTAACTGAATTTCTTGTTCTTTATAGTTGACATCGTTCCTGTTTTCCAATACCCCTATAATGGCTAACCGAACACCCTCTAAATCCGGAAATCCGGTCTGTTTATTATGGCATTTTATTTTTTTACCCAGTGTTTGATCGGATAACAGTTCGCTATGGGCCAATACCGCATCGGAAACTGGAACAAGAAAGTCGAAATCCATCTATTGTTTTCTTTTTTTTATGTTGATTGGCCTTTAAATTGAATTTTCTTTTATTGATACCCCATATTTTATGCAAAGTCACTTACAGCACAATTAAGTCCCTTATTTTTTCTTTGCTACGGCTTTTTTCTTTTTAGGTGCATTAGCTGCTATTAATGTCTTGGCTTCTTCTAAAGTCATGTTGGAAACATCGACCGTTTTGGGTAGCTCGACTTTTACTTTTCCCTTTATAACATGGTGTCTTCCCCAACGTGCTTTTTCTACCCTAATACCTTCGTCTGCCCAGTTATGAACAAGCTTTTCTTTTTCTTTTTTTATTTTGTCTTCTATAAGAGCAACAACATCACTTTCGGATAGATTGTCCCAATCATATTTTTTGTTTACATTAATAAACATGTTGTTCCACTTAATAAATGGCCCAAAACGTCCTTTCCCCTTTTGCACGGGCATGTTTTGGTAGTGATAGATAGGTGCATCGGCCTTTTGCTTTTCGTTTATAAGTACAATTGCGCCATCCAACTCGACACTTAAAGGATCGGTTCCTTTTGGCAAAGACACATAACTACTGCCAAATTTAACATAGGGACCAAAACGCCCGTTATTAACCTCGACATCCTTATCTTGGTAAACACCCAATTTTTTAGGAAGTTTAAACAAATCCATCGCTTCTTCGAAAGTTATGGAATTAAGCTGTTGGTCTGGACTTAAACTAGCAAATTGTGGTTTTTCGTCATCGTTGGCAGTTCCTATCTGCACCATAGGTCCAAACTTGCCCAAACGCACACTTACTTGTTTTCCTGTTACCGGATCGGTACCAAGAATACGTTCGCCCGATTCGCGTTCGGCATTTTCTTGTACATCTTCTACCTGTGGATGGAAATCTTTATAAAATGCCTTCATCATATTAGACCAATCTACTTTTCCATCGGCAATATCGTCGAAGTCGGCTTCTACTTTTGCGGTAAAATTATAATCCAATATCTGCTCGAAATGGTTCACCAAAAAATCGGTAACAATCATACCAATATCAGTAGGCACCAATTTGCCTTTATCGGAACCTACTTTTTCACTAAGTATTTTTTCGGTTACTTTTCCGTCTTTTAAAGTTAATTGCGAATATTTTCGTGCTACACCTTCAACTGTTCCTTTTTCGACATAATTTCTATTCTGTATGGTGGAAATGGTCGGTGCATAGGTTGACGGACGCCCAATACCCAATTCTTCCAATTTTTTAACCAACGAGGCTTCGGTATATCGTGACGGCGGACGTGTATAGCGCTCGGTTGCGGCTATGTATTGGTTTAGCAAGGTTTCGTTAACACGCATAGCGGGCAACATACCGTCCTGTTCTATATCTTCTTCGTCGGTACCTTCAAGATATACTTTTAAAAAGCCATCGAAAGTAATTACCTCACCATTGGCCGCAAACCTTTCGTTATGAGTATTTGCACTTATCTTTACATTGGTACGTTCCAGTTCGGCCTCGCTCATTTGCGATGCAATGGCTCGTTTCCATATTAAATCGTACAATCGGGCTTGGTCTCTATCTAAAGTTACGGAATGTCTCGAGAAATCGGTTGGACGTATAGCTTCGTGTGCTTCTTGTGCTCCTTTGGTTTTTCCTGAATAATTTCTGGGTTTGCTATATACATCGCCATAAGCCGATTTTATTTCGGCTTGGGCGCCTTGCCTGGCTTCGTCGGACAGGTTTACGCTATCGGTCCTCATATAGGTAATAAGTCCGGATTCGTACAAACGTTGGGCAACGGTCATGGTTTTACTTACCGAGAAATAGAGTTTCCGTGAAGCTTCCTGCTGTAATGTCGATGTTGTAAATGGTGGCGCCGGTGACTTTTTTGCCGGTTTTTTCTCTAAATCATCAACCTTAAAAATTGCAGAAGCATTTTGTTCCAAAAATTTGAAAGCTTCGTCTTGGGTTGCAAAATTTTTAGGCAACCTGGCCTTGAATGTCTGTCCTGCCTCGTTTGAAAATTCGGCATCTATTCTATACGATGCTTCGGCCTTAAAATCTTGAATTTCGCGTTCTCGCTCTACAATTAACCGTACCGATACCGATTGTACACGACCGGCCGAAAGACCACCTTTTACCTTACGCCATAAAACAGGCGATAGTTCGTAACCTACAATCCTGTCGAGAACGCGACGTGCTTGTTGAGCATCGACCAAATCGTAATCAATTCCTCTTGGGTTTTTTATGGCCTTATCTATTGCAGATTTAGTAATTTCGTGAAAAACAATACGTTTTGTTTTTTCTTTGTCGAGTTTTAAGGTTTCGGCAAGATGCCAAGCAATGGCTTCTCCTTCGCGGTCTTCATCACTTGCTAACCAAACGGTATCGGCCTTTGTTGCCAATTCTTTCAGTTTTTTAACAACTGCTTTTTTATCTTTCGAGACTTGGTACTTGGGTTTAAAATCGCCATCGACATTTACTCCCAATTCTTTTGAAGGCAAATCCGATATATGCCCAAAACTGGATTCGACCTTATAATCTTTTCCCAGAAATTTTTCTATTGTTTTTGCCTTGGCAGGTGACTCAACGATTACTAAATTCTTTGCCATACTTCTTCTTTTGGTGCTGCAAATTTATGTGAAAAAAAGTTTATCTACCTAATTTTACTTCTTTATCTATGGTTTTCGGCGAAGATTCTCGGTTTTGAGGTTTCTCTAAAAGCAGTTAACTTTCAGCTTAAAAAAGTAAAAAATAAAATCTCAACCCTTAAAAATATACAGATAACTACATCTGTTTTTTTAATGTTTGTACCTTTAGATAGTTTCAAAAAAATAAGCAAAAGCTATTGGAAATTAAGACATGATCCTTAATCAATTTTTAATTATATTTGAAAAAGAATCCCGATTACAATAATCAAACCCTTTTTATCTGCAATTTACACACTTTACAAAATAGTATTTACCTACCTAAACAATGTACACATCAAAATCAATCTACAAAATTTGCTATTTCCTTTTAAGCATCCTATTGATAGCCTGTAAAAGCAAGCAAAAAAACACATCTCTTAAAGGTTCTGTTTTTGGTACGAGCTACTCGGTTATCTACAACTCCCCCATTAACTATCAAAAAGAATTCGACAGTCTGTTTACAATAATAAACCGGTCTATGTCCACCTATATTCCCAATTCAAAAATTTCAAGATTAAATCGTAACGAAGACTTTTTGGTCGATACCCTTTTTATAAACGTTTTCGATGCTTCAAAAGTCATTTATAACGATACCCAAGGTGCTTTCGACCCTACTATTGGTGTTTTGGTAAATGCTTGGGATTTTGGTCCTACAGGGAAAATTATCGATCTGGACAGTATAAAAATTGACAGTTTGATGCAATATGTCGGGTTTGACAAAGTAACCCGAAAAAACAACAAAATACTAAAACCAAAAGGTACTTTTATAGATTTTAATGCCATTGCAAAAGGATATGGCGTTGATGTTATTGGTGAGTTTTTGGAATCTCGGCACGTCTCCAATTATCTTGTTGAAATTGGAGGTGAAATACGGGCAAAAGGAATTAATATTGAAAAACAATTGTCTTGGAAAGTTGGTGTCGAGCAACCTCATTTCGATGGCGAACAATCTATTTTAAAAGGTATTAGCATCCACAACGAATCCATGGCCACATCGGGAACCTATCGTAAATTTAAAATTGATGAAAACGGCAACCGATATGCACATATAATCGATACAAAAACCGGATATCCCAGTAAAACCAAGCTATTAAGTATTTCGGTTATAGCAAAAGATTGCATGACTGCCGATGCTTA
Organism: Aestuariibaculum sp.; assembly: GCA_047975295.1. Taxonomy (GTDB): domain Bacteria; phylum Bacteroidota; class Bacteroidia; order Flavobacteriales; family Flavobacteriaceae; genus JBKEDH01. The sequence goes on along the minus strand of JBKEDH010000025.1, from coordinate 2,063 downwards.
TGCAACAGCTTTTAAAACCATGGAAATTGAAACAATAAAAACCTTTTTAAAAACCCATCCAGAACTTAAGGTATTCCTTATTTTCGAAAACAAAATGGGTAAATTCGAAACCCTTTCCTTAAATGGTTTTCCGGAAACGTAATTAAATTTTGTATTATTCCAAAATAATCTTAAGCTCTTTACCATTTACCAAATCGTTATGACCTATAAAATATCCTTTGTGTTTACTGCCATTTAACTGGATGTGCTTAATTACTCCATTATTGTTCTTTTCGCTTTTAATAATAAGTGATTTGTTCTTATAATATTTGGAATTTAGTTGAAGTGTAATTTTATCGAACATAGGCACAGTAATGGTATATATGGGCTCTCCGGGAACAACCGGGTAAATACCCATCATTGCATAAACCAACCATGCCGACATGGTACCTGTATCATCGTTACCCGGCAAACCATCCGGTGTGTTTTTAAAGTACTGTTTTGCCAATTGATGTACCAGTTTTTGACTACGCCATTCTTCGCCCTCTACATAATTGAACAAAAACGGATAGGCAATATCGGGTTCGTTGGCCATATCGAATTGATTGGTGTCGAATATTTTTTGCAATTGGCCAACAAATGCCTTTTCTCCACCCATTAACTTAATAAGACCTTTAACATCGTGTGGTTCCATAAAGGCATACTGCCATGCATTGCCTTCAATAAAGCCTATGTTTTCGGTAAAATTGGCACCTGCATTGGGGTCGAAAGGTTCGTACCAATTTCCGTTAGGCAGTCTTGGCCTTAATAGTTTTAGGTTCTTATCAAACAACTTTCTGTACGATACCGACCGTTTTTTAAAACGCTCGTAGTCCTGTTTTTTGTTTAATTGCTTTGCCAATAGAGCAATGGCATAATCGGCAGCGTTATATTCTTGTGTGGTTGAAACAGACCCCTTGTTATTTGTGGTTAAATAGCCTTTTTTAATATAATCCTTCAAACCCGGTCGCAATGGATTGTTTTCAACTTGGTCGGCACTTTTAAGCATGGCTTTATATGCTTTTTGTACATCGAAATCTTGAATTCCCTTTAAATAGGTGTCGGCAATAACAATACTTGCGGGGTCGCCAACCATGGTAAATGTTTCGGTTGAATTAAGCTCCCATTTGGGCAACCAGCCATTTTCATCGTACATATCGAGCATACTATTTACCATGTCCAATTGCTGTTCCGGATATACCAAAGACATTAATTGATGAAGGTTTCTGTACGTATCCCAAAGCGAAAACACGGTATATCGGGTACCGTTGGTCTTTCCTATGTTATTGGTTTTTATTTCTGGATATTCGCCATTAAAGTCGTTAAGCGTATTGGGATGTATCAAAGTATGGTAGAGTGCAGTATAAAATACCGTTTTATCGGTTTCTGTACCACCTTCAACTTTAATTCTGGAAAGGAAGGCATTCCATTCGTTGTGGGTTTCGGTATAAACCTTGTTAAAATCTTTTTTACTGGTTTCTTTTTCTAAGTTTTCTCGGGCATTTTCAATACTAACATAAGATATACCTATTTTTACCTCGACCGTCGTGGGTACTTCAAATTTATAACTAAAATAGGTTCCTATACTATCGCCAACTACCATTTTACGACTTTTTTCCATAAGCCGCGGCTTGCCGTTATACCCCATCCATTGGGCTTCGACGCCTTTATAGGTTGTCGGCTTTTTCCAAACCCCATAATTATTGGCAGGTTTAGAAAACTTTGCCACAAAATAAACGGGATAAGCTGCTTCTGGGCTGTTGTAACAAAAGGTTCCCACCGAACGCACACCTTGAATTTCGGTATTGGAAACAATTTGTACCATTGCTCCTTGTTCGTTGGTTAAACCCAAGCCCAAATTAAGCAGAATATTAGCATTGCCCTTAGGGAAAGTAAATTTATTTATTCCTACTCGTTTTGATGTGGTAAATTCGGCCTTAACTTGGTATTTATCGATGGTTGCACTATAATATCCTGCCTTTGCTATTTCGTTGGAATAGGTTGAACCATACTTTAAATAATCTGTTTCTACTGTTCCGGTTGTA
>JBKEDH010000126.1:0-18865 GCA_047975295.1 Aestuariibaculum sp. | reverse complement strand
ACTTTTTAATTTTATATCAATTGTTTTTTATATCTCTTTTTGCGCATTATTTCGTTTATTTTTCATCAAGTATCACAGCGTTTATCTTCTATTTTGCCTCATTATGCATCAAAATTTAACTATACAAATAGTCAATCATTCAAATTTAAACAAGCTCTTAAAACAACTTTAAACAAGCTCTTATTGTTTGTCCTATTTTATATATAAGCACCAATAGTGAGCATAACCATGGTAAAAATGGTTAAAATAATAACCAAAGGAATTACAAATTTTAACCATTTATTGTATCCCACTTTTACTATCGATAGAGAAGCCAAGATTAATCCTGTTGGACTAATAAAAGCAAACAGCCCCATACCATATTGGTAGGCATTTACAATAAGTTCCCTACCAATACCTACACTATCGGCCAGAGGTGACATAATGGGCATGGTAAGTACTGCCATTCCCGACGACGAGGGAATAAAAAAAGATAAGCCTGCATAAATAAACAACATGGCATTAATAAAAATACCTTTATTCATCCCTTCGGTAATACCACTGGCATAGTATAGCATGGTATCACTTATTTGACCATCGTTCATAATTACGGTAATACCTCTGGCAATACCAATAATTAGGGCTACACTAAGCAGATCGCCAGCACCTTTAACGAAGGTGTCTATAAATACCAACTCTTTTATCTGTCCAATAAAACCAATTAAAACAGAACCGGCCAAAAATACGGTAGTCATTTCTATAAACCACCATTCCAATTGTGATACGCCATAAATCATAACCACAAAGCACATGGCAAATACAAAAAGCATGAGCTTGAGTCTTGTGGTTAAAACCAGATTGGAGTTGGTTGTGTTGCCGAACATATTTTCAATATCTTTTTTTTGGTTGTATATAATCGATTTTGTGGGGTCTTTTTTTACTTTTTGGGCATACCAAATAATGTAGGCAATACAGATAAGGGTGCCGAGAAAAAGCATAATAAACCGCCCCGTTAGTCCGGTTGTCCAGTTTATTCCGGCCGCATTGGAAGCAATAATGGCACTAAACGGATTAGTTGTAGAGCACATGGTACCTATAGCCGAGCCTATATAAATACTAGCTAATGCTACCATGGCATCGTATTTGGCTGCCAAGAAAATGGGTATTAAAATAGGGTAAAAGGCAATGGTTTCTTCGGCAAGTCCAAAAGTAGTGCCACCAATGGCTATCAAGGTGGTCACTAAAATTATTAGTAGATATTCTTTTCCTTGTAAGACCTGGGCTAACCATGTAATACCAGCATCGAAAGCTCCAGTATAATTCATTATGCCAATTAAACCACCAATAAATAGAACAAGGAAAATAATATCGGCCGATTCTATAATGCCTTTTATGGGCGATTTTATAAAAGCAGCCATGCCTTGTGGAGTTTGTTCTACTTCTTTGTACGAATTGGGTATGCTAATTGGTTTCCAAATATCACCATTGGTGAATTTTTTTAACGGAATTTTAATCTGTAAGCTATCTAAGCTGTGTTGTGTCGCCGCTAAGGTGGTTGTTTTGTCTATACTATTTTTGGTGAAAAAATTGTCTGCTTTATTGTAAACCAATGTATCGAATTTTCCAGAAGGAATAACCCAAGTTAAAACTGCTACCATGGCGGCTATTGCTAAAAGAATGGTTTGTGCCGATGGAAACTTTATTTTTTTCATTCGAAATATTTAAACGATTAAAAATTGGGGTTTAATTTTCTAGTGAATAAAGATAGTATTATTTTAGAACGATTTTTAAATTTTAGCTATGGATGTAGAAATTCACAAAAGTTGGAACCCTTATTTGCAGGGTGAATTTGATAAACCTTATTTTGAAAGTTTAACACAATTTGTAAAAACAGAATATAGAGCAGGAACGTGTTTTCCGCCCGGAAATTTAATTTTTAATGCGTTTAATAGCTGTCCGTTCCAAAATGTAAAGGTAGTGCTTATAGGTCAAGACCCGTACCATGGTAGTGGGCAAGCTAATGGTTTGTGTTTTTCGGTAAACGAAGGAATAGCACATCCACCTTCATTAATCAATATTTTTAGGGAAATAGAAACAGATTTAAATGTTTCTTATCCTAAAAGTGGCGATTTATCCCGTTGGTCACGGCAAGGTGTGTTGTTGTTAAATGCCACTTTAACGGTTAGAGCACACCAAGCTGGTAGCCATCAAAACAAAGGTTGGGAAATCTTTACCGATGCTGTTATAAAAACAATTAGCGGTAATAAGGAAAATGTGATTTTTTTATTGTGGGGCGGCTATGCTAAGAAGAAAATAAAATTGATAGATGCCAAAAAACACCATGTGCTTACCAGCGGACATCCGTCGCCATTAAGTGCTAATAGGGGGTATTGGTTTGGTAATAAGCATTTTAGTAAGGTAAACACTATTTTGCAAGAGAATAATTTACCTTTAATACACTGGTAAATTTAAAGTTTAGCTTCCTGTTGGAGCTAATTCTTCTTCTTTGTGTTTGTTAAAATGTAAAACAACAGGTGTTTTTTTGGTTTTTTCTTTCTTCATAATCTTGTTGCTGCTAAATATTAAAAGCAGAAAATTTACGGCAACAAGAAAGAAAATAATTAGTGTAATTGTTAAAATCATAGTATTTATTTTAGTCCTTTTATAAAAAAAGCAACAGAGGTTAAATGGTACGCTTTTAAATTATGACACCATTTTTTTTAAAAAGTTACTTATTACTTTAATAAAAAGGTTTTGCAAATTTAGTAAAATATATACTATATAATGTATGTTCAATCTGTTTATTTACAGTATTTTAATATTCGCTATGGCTGTATTGATAATATGTTATTGTTTTGTAGGTTTTATTTTTTTGTAGGAAAAGCATCTTTGTGTACTAAAATTGAAATTGTTTTTAATTTTAAAAAAGAAGTGCTCATATAAATATATCCACCATGTTTAACACGATCGCCGTTAGAACCCCAAGAGTTTTTAACTTTGTAGTAAATGGTTCCGTTTTGGTCTTTTAGTTTGCCTACAATATGCATGAGGTGGTCGTCGGTAGTATCGAAATTTTCAAATTCCTGTTGGCGGTAATCCTGGGTAATTGTCTTTTCCTTTATTATTTCGGTTAGGCCTTTGTTGTTGTCCGATGGGTTTTCGGGAATAAAAGCGATACCGTGTTTTGCCGAAAAAGTAGGCTCGGAAACATCGGTGTCCAAAGCTACCGTATAGCCTTTTTTAAGTGCATTGTCTATTGTAGATATTAATTTGTCTATAGGAATATTGTAAAAACTTCCGTTCGAAAAATTATCGGGAATATTCAATATGAAAGACGAATAAAAAGGTGCATTTGTAAAACTGGTCAACGAGATATAATCATCGGGATTAATGGTTGTTATTTCCAGAAAACGCTTTGGTGTATAAGTTTTGCCTTTATAAGTAAACGATTTTGGTATTTCACCTAAATATACATCCAGAATACCCGATACCGCTTGTTTCCATTGTGGTGATAACTTTTTGGCAGGATTGTCAACATAAGTATTTAACATACTTTTTAAAACGGCAAAAAGCTCACTATGGTTATAGGTGTCTTCATTGTTGGCTAGACCGCTATAAGCAGATAAAGGTACTAAACCATAATCGCGTACACTATTTATAACATCGTGGGCCAATCCACCTTGTCCAAATTGGGCTTTCCCTTGGCGCATAATATAATTTTCGGCTTTTTTCGGGTATGTTGTACGTACTTGGAACATTTCGGATAAATCGATATGCTTACCCGTTAACCGTATAATTTCAGATTCTAAAAACGACGATGTAGAAAAACTCCAGCAAGTTCCCGTATTACCTTGGCTTAAAACAGCAGAAGTTTCAATGTCTATAAGTGTTTCGAAGTGTCGTGTTTGGGAATTTATGGTAAACGATATAAAAGCGATAACGAAGCTAAGCAGGCTATTTTTCATACAGAATGCGGTTTATTAATGAAATAAAAATTATTTTTGGCTAAAATAAAGAAAATGGAGCAAGTTAATTGGAAAACCGTAAAAGAATACGAAGATATTACCTATAAAAAATGTAATGGTGTTGCCCGGATTGCATTTAATCGTCCAAATGTACGGAACGCCTTTAGGCCTAAAACAACCAGCGAGCTTTACGATGCATTTTACGATGCCAATGAAGATATAAACATTGGTGTAGTACTGCTTTCGGCAGAGGGGCCATCGACCAAAGATGGTGTATGGAGCTTTTGTTCGGGTGGCGACCAAAAAGCCCGTGGACACCAAGGTTATGTAGGCGATGATGGCTATCATCGTTTAAATATATTGGAAGTGCAGCGTCTTATCCGTTTTATGCCCAAAGCCGTTATTGCTGTAGTACCCGGTTGGGCCGTAGGTGGTGGGCATAGTCTGCATGTGGTATGCGATTTAACTTTAGCAAGTAAGGAACACGCTATTTTTAAGCAAACCGATGCCGATGTAACCAGTTTCGACGGTGGTTACGGTTCGGCTTATTTGGCCAAAATGGTTGGACAAAAAAAGGCTCGTGAAATTTTCTTTCTTGGTAGAAATTATTCCGCACAGGAAGCATACGAAATGGGTATGGTTAATGCTGTAATTCCTCATAAGGACTTGGAAAGTACGGCCTACCAATGGGCACAGGAAATATTGGCAAAATCGCCTATTTCTATAAAAATGTTAAAGTTTGCCATGAACCTTACCGACGATGGTATGGTAGGACAGCAGGTATTTGCGGGCGAAGCCACACGTTTGGCTTATATGACCGATGAAGCGATTGAAGGCCGTAATGCCTTTTTGGAAAAACGTAAGCCTAATTTCAATAAAAAATATATACCTTAACGTTGATAGATAAAATTAAACCATACATACAGGCCGCTCGTTTAAGAACGTTGCCCTTATCGGTTTCGGGTATTATTGTCGGCTCGGCTCTGGGGAGCAATTCTATTTTACAATCTTCAATATTTTGGCTGGCTATTTTAACTACCGTGGGTTTTCAGGTATTATCCAATTTTGCTAACGATTATGGCGATGGCGTAAAAGGTACCGATAAAAATAGAAAAGGAGAACAGCGTTTGGTAGCATCGGGTATTATTACGCCAAAATCCATGAAAAACGCCATGGTGGTTACAGCTATTTTAACACTTATTGTGGCTTTATTACTTATTTGCAAAGCCTTTGGAAATGAAAATTTCGGGTTTTCGGTCTTGTTTCTATTCTTGGGGATAGCTTCAATAGTTGCGGCCATAAAATATACCGTAGGGAAAAAGGCTTATGGTTATTCTGGTTTGGGCGATGTATTTGTATTTCTGTTTTTCGGTTGGCTGGGTGTCGTGGGAAGCTATTTTTTGTTTATAAAAAACTTGCAATACGATGTGTTTTTGCCGGCAACCGCTATTGGTTTGTTAAGTGTGGCTGTACTTAACCTAAATAATATGCGCGATCTGGAAAACGATAAAAAGACCTATAAGAATACTTTAGTGGTTAAACTCGGCATAAAAAATGCCAAGATTTATCATTTGTTTCTTATTGTAACAGCCTTGGCATGTACTGCTGTTTATGTGCTGTATCATTATTATTCGCCAAAACAATTTTTGTTTTTAATTGCTTTTGCTCCGCTTTTAATTAATGTCGTCACGGTTTTAAAAAATACTGTTAACAGCGAATTGGACAAAGAATTGAAAAAAGTAGCACTAAGTACCTTTTTATTTGCTGTTTTGTTTGCTATATTTATTTAAAATTTTAAAAAGAGATGAAAATTACTTTTTACGGACATGCCTGTTTGGGCATTCAGATAAATGATGTCAATATTTTGGTCGATCCCTTTATATCGGGAAACGAAAAAGCATCACATATTGATTTAAACACTATTAAGGCCGATTATATTTTGCTTACCCATGCGCATCAGGATCATACTTTAGATGTCGAAGCGATAGCAAACCGAACCAATGCAATAATTGTTTCCAACTTCGAAATCGTATCGCATTACGAAACACTAGGGTTTGAAGGCCACCCCATGAACCATGGGGGCAGTTGGGATTTCGAATTTGGTACCGTAAAATATGTTAATGCCATACATACATCATCGTTTCCCGATGGTAAATATGGAGGACAACCAGGAGGTTTTGTTATCGAAGGAGAACATAAAAACATCTATATTGCCGGCGATACTGCTTTAACCATGGATATGAAACTCATTCCGTTGCGTACCAAACTCGATTTGGCTATTTTGCCTATTGGCAGCAATTTTACTATGGATGTAGATGATGCCATCGTAGCATCGAATTTTGTAGAATGCGATAAGGTTTTGGGATGCCATTACGATACATTTGGTTATATAGAAATTGATCATGAAGAGGCCAAACGCAAGTTTTTCGATAAAGGTAAAGATTTAATGTTGCTTACAATAGGCGAAAGTTTGGAACTCTAATTAAAATACTACTATTTTTAAGCTTTTGGCTTTTTAGAGAATGAAATATCTCTTTTAAATGAAAAATGAATAGTTAAAAGGAAAATAAGTGTTGAGAATCAAGTTTTTTTAACTCTTGACTTTCACGGTAATTATGAAAGCAAGCTATAAAAAATACATTTTAAATTTTAAACAGCCGGCAGGAACTTCACGAGGTACTTTACTTACCAAGGAAACGTGGTTTTTAATTATATCTTCAAAAGGAAAACAAGGTATTGGCGAGTGTGCTGTGTTTAGAGGGTTGTCGGCAGATGATAGACCCGATTACGAAGAAAAGTTACAATGGCTTTGCGAAAACATTAATATAGAGTTAGGGGTTCTTTTTGGAGAACTTACCGAATTTCCCAGTATTTGTTTTGGCCTGGAAACGGCTTTTAAATCGTTGGAAGCAAACGATAGGTTTGAATTATTCCCATCAAAATTCACCAAAAACAAAGCGTCAATACCCATAAACGGATTGGTTTGGATGGGTACGGAAGCCTTTATGAAGCAGCAAATACAGGATAAAATAGAAGCTGGCTTTGGCTGTATAAAAATGAAAATAGGAGCCATCGATTTTCAAACGGAAATCGATCTTTTAAAAGCTGTTAGAAAGCAATTTTCGCCAAGTGATATCGAATTACGGGTAGATGCTAACGGAGCATTTTCACCACATGAAGCTTTAAATAAGTTAAAGCAATTATCAGAATTAAAACTGCATTCTATCGAGCAGCCCATAAAACAAGGGCAAATACAGGAAATGGCTTATCTGTGCGAACATACACCATTGCCAATTGCTTTAGATGAGGAATTAATAGGTGTTTCTTCTGTAACAAAAAAGCAAGAGTTACTACAAATTATAAAACCGCAATATATTATTTTAAAACCAAGTTTGGTTGGTGGTTTTAGCGGTAGCGATAAATGGATAGAAATATCCGAAACCAATAAAATAGGATGGTGGATAACCAGTGCTTTGGAAAGTAATATAGGTTTAAACGCCATTGCGCAATATACCTATTTAAAACATAGCAATTTACCTCAAGGTTTGGGTACAGGAGCATTGTTTACCAATAATATAGAGGCGCCTTTGCAAGTAAAAAATGGAGCATTACAATACAATAACAAACTAAATTGGAAATTTAATTTATGTACATAGAACAAGCATACAAAGGACTACACGAGTGGTGGCGCTATTTAGTAGGAGGAATAGCCGTTTTTATTGCAATAGTAATAGGGCAGATACCGTTTACTTTTGTCGTACTGTTTACTGCTTTCGACAGTGGGGAAATTAAAAAATTAGATGAAAAAACAATGATGTCGGCCTTAGAGCCAAATCTAAACTTATTTTTATTGTTATTGTCGTTTGCTGTTGGTCTGTTTGGTTTGCTACTTACTGTAAGGTATTTGCATAAACAGTCGTTTACAGCATTCACTACTGCCAGAAAAAAAATAGATTGGAGTCGTTTTTGGTTTACATTTATTGTTTGGGGTGTTCTATCTACAGGATTGGTTATGCTCGATTATTTTATGTCTCCCGAAAATTATGTACTAAATTTCAAGTTGGTACCTTTTTTAATACTCTGTTTAATAGCAATAATTATGGTGCCTTTGCAAGCCAGTTTCGAGGAGTATTTTTTTAGGGGTTATTTAATGCAGGGTATTGGTGTTATCGCTAAAAACAGATGGGTGCCATTGGTAATTACCTCTGTTTTTTTTGGTATGTTGCATATAGCGAATCCTGAAGTCGAGAAATTAGGTTATATAATTATGGTTTATTATATAGGAACCGGATTGTTTTTGGGTATAATGACATTGATGGACGATGGTATAGAGCTTGCACTAGGGTTTCATGCAGCAAACAATTTATTTACGGCATTACTTGTTACTGCCGATTGGACAGCCTTTCAGACCTATTCGGTGTTTAAGGATATATCTGAACCCGAAAGTATGGGCTTGCAAGAAATTTTTGTGCCTGTTTTTGTAATTTTTCCTTTGCTTTTGTTTGTACTTTCAAAAAAATATGGTTGGGTCAACTGGAAAGATAAATTGTTGGGAAATGTAATAGAACCTAATCAGGAGATTAAAACAATAGGAAATAGTGGTGCCGACCTTTAAATATATCCATCCACAGTTTAAATTTCGGGGTATTCATTTTAATAAAGAAGGTCTTTTAGAACTTGCCTACAACTTTGTAAAGGAAGGCAAACCTTATCAGCAAAGTATAGGCCGGTTTTTATTAGACTGGCTAAACCCCGATTTTACAATTAAGCTCCAAACTTCGGGCTCAACGGGAAAACCCAAACTTGTTGAAATGGAAAAACAGGCCATGGTAAATTCCGCTTTGGCAACAGGAACATTCTTTGGCTTACAACCGGACTATAAAACCTTACTTTGTTTGCCTACCCATTATATTGCGGGAAAGATGATGTTGGTGCGGGCTATGGTTTTAGGTTTGGAGTTGGATGATATTGAACCAAGTACACAGTTGAAAATCGATACCGCTACGAAGTATAAATTTTCGGCAATGGTGCCTATACAATTAGAAAAATCTTTAAGCAATTGCGATAATATTGAAACCATTATAGTTGGTGGGGCAGCAGTATCAGAAGTATTAAAAAACCAACTAAAGCACCTTAAAACCAATGTTTACGAAACGTATGGCATGACAGAGACCGTATCGCATATTGCCTTAAAGAAACTTAACAATTTTAAAACTTCCAAGGTAAAACCACAGGTGTTTAAAGTATTACCAAATATTTTTATTTCTTTGGACGATAGAAATTGTTTGGTGGTTGAAGCACCGCAACTTTCAAAAGATAAAATTATAACAAACGATGTGGTAAAACTACATTCTAAGACCGAATTTGAATGGTTGGGACGTTTCGATAATGTGATTAATTCTGGAGGAATTAAACTGTTTCCAGAACAAATAGAGGCCAAACTTCAGCATAAAATAAGTACTCGTTTTTTTATAGCTTCGCAACCCGATACTATTTTTGGCGAAAAACTTATATTAGTGGTCGAAAATTCAGAAAACAATATTAAAAACCATGTGTTTTCAGTACTTGAAAAATTCGAAAAACCCAAGGTCGTCTATAATGTTGAAGCTTTTGTAGAAACACCTTCGGGAAAAATTAAACGTAAAGAAACTTTAAAAAAAGTGTTAAAGGCATTGTAACAAATAATCAAATTGAAATACTAATTCAAAAAAAAATAATTTATTATGAAATTTTTAGGTCGGGTTTTGGCAACCGTGGTGGGCATTTTTGTGTTCCTTTTTTTATGTTTTGCTTTTTTGGCGGTAATAGGAGTTGCCATGGGAGGTAGCAACAGCGAACAGCAGATTACTGTAAAGGATAATTCGGTTTTAAACCTAAAACTCGATTTTCCTATTAAAGATTATGCAGGGAAAACCAAATTTGAACAATACGAATTTTTAAATGAGACCAAAAAAGACGGACTGTTCAATATTATCGATGCTATAAATTATGCTGCTACCGACCAAAAAATAAAAGGTATTTCGATAGATAATACCTTTTCTACAGCAGGTATTTCGCAAACAAAGGCCATTCGCGATGCGTTGATAAAGTTTAAGGAATCGGGTAAATTTATCACTGCCTATGCCGATATGTATTCGCAAAAAGATTACTACCTAAGCTCGGTTGCCGATACCATTTTTTTAAATCCCGTTGGTAATTTGGATTTTAAAGGCCTGTATTCCGAACAGTTGTATTTTAAAGATTTTCAGGAAAAATCGGGTATTAAAATGGAAGTAGTACGTTTTGGGAAGTACAAAAGTGCCGTCGAACCATTTTTGGAAAACCATATGAGCGATGCCAATAGAGAACAGATACAACGTTTTTTAAATTCCATTTGGGGTGAATTGAAAAATGAGATTTCCGAAAGCCGTGATATTCCATCCGAACGTCTAAATACCATTGCCGACAGCCTGTTGGGCAGAACGCCTATCTTGGCACAAGAACATAAATTAATAGATGTTATTGCCTATCACGACGAGTACGAAAACGGATTGCGCCATGCATTGTCACTTACAGAAAAAGATAACCTAAATATGGTAAATATAAGGGAATATGCCGAATATGCCGCCACTAAAGCAATAAAATACAATAAAACCAAAATAGCCGTTATCTATGCCGAAGGCGATATTATTTACGGCGAAGGAGAAGAAGGTTACGTGGGGCAGGGTATTATGATAGAATCCTTAAGGGAAGCTGGTAGCGACGACCATGTAAAAGCCATTGTTTTACGTATTAATTCTCCCGGAGGAAGCGCTCTGGCCAGTGAACTTATTTGGCGGGAAATAGAATTGGTTAAAAAAACAAAACCTGTTATCGTTTCTATGGGTAACGTAGCGGCTTCCGGAGGTTATTATATTGCGTGTAATGCCGATAAAATTATTGCAGAGCCAACTACCATTACCGGAAGTATAGGGGTGTTTGGTATGTTACCAAATGCTAAAGGTTTGGCAGACGATATAGGTATTAATGCCGAGCAGGTAACAACCAATAAAAATTCGGTCGATTACAGTATTTTCGAGCCATTAAGCGAAGAGCAGCACGAATTGATTAAAGAAGGTATTGTTGATGTTTATGAGCTGTTTACCAAAAGGGTCGCCGATGGCAGGGGCATGGATCAAGATGATGTTAAGGCCATATCGCAAGGCCGTGTTTGGACGGGAATAGATGCGTTAAACAATGGATTAGTTGACGAATTGGGTGGATTGGATCTTGCTTTGGAAAAAGCTGCCGAAGCTGCCGAAATTTCCGAATATAATATAAAGGAATTTCCGGTTTTTAAAATTGATTTGGACAAAATGTTAAGCAAATTTGGTATAGTTAAGGCCAAAGATGATATTTTAAAAGAAGAATTGGGAGAGGCCAACTACAAAATCTACAAAGAAATAAAGAGCGTATCAAAACGAAAGGGAATACAGTTAATATTTCCATATAATTTGGATATTAGGTAGCGGTTTCGGTTAGGGGATTAGTTGTAGCCAATTTGACGCAACCAAACGAAGAAAAGGACATCTACAAATAAAACCTTAAAAGAATGAAAAATAGAATTACCATCATTACTTTATTGCTAACAAGTGTTACAATTTTATATTGTTCGACTAACGATGATTTCAATTATCAAAATGATTTTGAAAATAGTCAAAAAGCTTGGCTTAATTTTAAGGCAGAATCTAACAATTCCTATAAATATGTAGTATCCGGAGGTTCCGTATTCACTACCTATGGGTGGGAAACAACAATTACTGTTTCAAATGGAACAGTAGTAGAGCGAAATTTCAATTTCACTTCGGGAGCTGAAGATTTTATTCCTGTGGAACAATTGGAATGGACTGAAGATGAAAATGAAATCAATAGTCCGGAACACGAGCATACAAGTGCCTTTACCGCTTTGACCTTAGATGAAATATATATCAAAGCAGAACAGGAATGGCTAATAAAGAGGAAAAATGCAAATTCGGTTTTTAAAAGTGAAAACGATGGAATGATTTCAACCTGTGGCTATTATTTTGATGATTGTCAAGATGATTGTTTTAATGGTGTACATATTAAATCCATTAAGATACTTCAATAATTTAAACTTAAAAATAAAAACGGGCTACAACAAAGTAACCATAATTCCGGATGGATTTTTCAAACGGAAAATCCATCTGGGATTTTAAAATAGAAATGGTATAAAACAATAGAGTCAAGAACAAAATGTCAAGACTTTTGAATGTCGAAGCTTTATTTAAGATTGGTTCCGTTAACTCATCCAAAAGCAAACTTCCCTCATTAGTGGTTTTATTAGGTATAAATACATATTACTTTTATCCAAACTTTAAAAATCAACTATTATGAGAACGCTTTTACACACTATTTTAATTTTTTGTGTTTCGGTATCGGTACACACCCAAGTACAGGAACATTTGGTAAGTGGTAAGGTTACCGACAACTCAGGGTTTCCTTTACCGGGTGTTAATATTATAATAAAAGGAACCAAAGCAGGTGTTTTGACCGATTTTGACGGGTTGTACCAAATTAAGGCCAAAGAAACCGATACTTTGGTTTTCTCGTTTATAGGTTATAAAATGGTAGAAAAGTTTGTGGGTAAGCAAAATACCATTTCATTTGCAATGGAAGAAAATTCGGCTATGTTGGAAGAGGTCGTCCTTATGGATGTCAAAAGCCTTAACACATCAGCGATATCGGTGCCATCGGCAGCACAGATAAGGCGCAATGAACAAAAAGCTTATCATAACAAATTAGCAGGCCAAATCCAGTCACAATCAACCGCTAAGACATTACAGGAAAAAGTATCCGGAACAGAAGTTGCAAATACTGCACAAAAAGCTTCAAAAAATACCCAAATAAGCATAAGGGGTGTAAGAACTTTGTCTGCATCCAATGCACCGCTTATTATTGTAGATGGTGTACCGGTTAAAAACGAAATGTTAGAGCAATTAGATTCCAATAATATAAAATCCATCGATGTTTTAAAGTCGGCCAATGCAACCTCTATTTACGGTAGTCGAGGTGCCAACGGCGTTATTCTTGTTTCAACAAAAAGTGAGAAAAATAATTTTGCTAAAGAACCTTTATATATTGTAGATGGTGTTCCCATAAAAAAGGAAAATAACCATATAATAAAAGGATTAAAAGCAGACGAAATAGACAGTAAAATAGAATATTCGGGAGCCGATGCCAAACAAAAATTCGGTAAAATAGCAAAAAATGGCTGTATTGTTATTGCGACCCACAATGGTAATTTTAGGGTGAATAACAACGAAAGTTATACCGTTATAGAAGAAAATAATTTTGAGCGTACAACACTTTCGCCCTTATCTACTTTTTCTATTGATGTCGATAAAGCATCCTATAGTAATATTCGGCGAATGATAAACCATGGCCTAACAGTTGAACCGAATGCGGTAAAAATTGAAGAAATGATAAATTATTTCAATTACAATTATCCGCAACCAAAGGGAGAACATCCGTTTTCGATAAATACCGAAGTAGCGAAAACACCTTGGAATACCCAAACAAAATTAGTAAAAATAGGGCTTCAGGGAAAAACCTATAATAATGAAGAGCTACCACCATCAAACCTTACTTTTTTAATCGATGTATCGGGATCTATGGACTCGCAAAACAAACTTCCTTTGTTAAAATCGGCTTTTAAGTTATTGGTAAATCAGCTTAGGGAGCAGGATAAAGTTTCTATTGTTGTTTATGCCGGTGCTGCCGGAACGGTATTGGAGCCAACCTCGGGAAGACATAAAAACAAAATACTGAAAGCCTTGGATAATTTACAGGCAGGTGGCTCTACGGCAGGCGAAGAAGGTATTAAGTTGGCATACGAATTGGCGGGTAAAAACTATAAAAAAGGAGGAAACAATCGGGTTATATTGGCTACCGATGGCGATTTTAATGTGGGACTATCGAGTGATAAGGATATGCAAAGTTTGATAGAAGAAAAGCGGAAGTCGGGCGTGTTTTTATCGGTTCTGGGTTTTGGTTACGGGAACTATAAAGATTCAAAATTAGAGACCTTAGCCGATAAAGGCAATGGTAACCATGCCTATATCGATAATATGCAGGAAGCCCAAAAAGTGTTTGGAAAAGAGTTTGGCGGAACTTTGTACACCATTGCAAAGGATGTGAAAATCCAAATAGAATTTAACCCAAACAAAGTACAGGCTTATAGATTAATAGGCTATGAGAACCGATTGTTGAATGACGAAGACTTTATAGACGACACCAAAGATGCCGGCGAATTGGGCAGTGGCCATACCGTAACAGCACTTTACGAAATTATACCTACGGGTGTACAAAGTAACTATTTAAAAGATATTGCCGATTTAAAATATACAAAAACGGAAACGTTGAATACTTACAACGACGAATTATTTACCGTAAAATTCCGTTACAAAAAGCCGAATGGCAATACAAGTATAGAAATGGTCTATGTACAGAACGATATGGTAACCGAAGCTTCTCCCGATTTAAAATTTGCATCGGCCGTAGCATTGTTCGGTATGCAAATGCGTTTATCGAAATACTGTAACGGTACTACCACCCAAAACGTAAAAACCTTGGCTCAACAAGGTAGGGGAACCGATACCGATGGTTATAGAGCCGAGTTTGTACGTTTGGTATCGGCTTACGAAAATTTATATTTTTAGTGGAAATATATTGAATTGTGAGACCTCGAAAGTTTTAAAAAACCTTCGAGGTTTTAAAAATCAATGGAGGGTGCTACATTAAAATACCGTTTTTGGCATTTACTGCAGAAGGTAAATCGGTTTTGCCGAGCATTTCGAGTAAATCGATTTCAATAACACGGCAAAGCGATAACATGGGAATATCATTTGCCATACCTGAAAATGGGTTTTCCGAATAATCGCCTACAATCTCCATACATATAAATACCCATGAGACCAAGGTTACTATAGGAATTGAAATCCAAACACCCCAACTGCCCATACTTAACATTTCGGGTACTAAGCTAAAAGGGAATAGTACAACAAAAATACCAACAAAATAGCGGCTAAAATTGGCATATAGTCTTGGTAGTGGATATTTTTTAATGCGTTCGTTCTTGCCTTGGTGGACATAAAACGAGCCCAACAGGTTTTCCATTGCAACATGGCGAAAATCATCAATAACATCGTCTTCCCTAAGTTGGCGTAAATCCCTTGATTGCTCGTTAATAATTTGTGTGGCTGTATTGGCATAATTAATTAGTCTGTTGTATTCTTCTTTTGGTAAAAAATGCTGTAAGCTTTTGGGAGTTATTTCGTCGTCAATCAATCCTATGCCAAAATCTTTTTGGTAGCGTTTGGCGGTGCGTCCGTAAACTCCTCTTTGGTTAATATGTTCCCAAGCAGTAGGTGCCAATAATTGGTTTCTATGTGTGTATAACCACCCAATATGACGATAGATAAGGCGTTGTTTTATATTTTCGATTTCCTTGGGGCTTAATTTGTTGTTCTTAAATAAATTAGTGATATAGCCATCGACCATCATACCCCAAGTGCGGCTGTCGTTTACTATGCTTCCCCAAATTTTTCGAGCCTCCCATAGTCTGCCGTACGATTGGTTGTTTTTAAAGCCGACATAAAATGCTACTGCGGTACCAATTACCGAAACGGCTATCCAGGGGATTTTAAAGGTGAGTATATTAAAATAATATAACACGGTAATAAGGGCTGCCATGGGAATAATCCATATAAAATGGTGAAATGTCCATTGCGAAAGTTTTTTAAAGCCAATATTTTTGGTTGCAATCATAAATTTACGTGTTGGTTAAACTTGTATAATGCCCAGATTAAAGGCTTTTTCAATAGGAGCGTGGTTGGCGGCTTCAATACCCATACTTATCCAGTTTCGGGTTTCCAAAGGGTCTATAATGGCATCGGTCCAAAGTCTTGCAGCGGCGTAATAGGGTGATACTTGTTCGTCGTAACGGGCTTTTATTTTATCGAACAATGCTTTTTCGGTTTTTTCGTCAATAACTTTTCCTTGTTTTTTTAACGACGAAGCCTCTATTTGCAATAGTACTTTTGCTGCCTGTGCACCGCCCATAACCGCCAGTTCGGCACTGGGCCAAGCCACAATTAATCGTGGGTCGTAAGCTTTGCCACACATAGCGTAATTGCCGGCGCCATAGCTGTTGCCAATTATAACCGTAAATTTGGGTACAACCGAGTTGGAAACCGCATTTACCATTTTGGCTCCATCTTTAATAATACCGCCGTGTTCGCTTTTACTGCCCACCATAAAACCGGTAACATCCTGTAAAAATACCAAAGGGATTTTTTTCTGGTTACAATTGGCAATAAATCGGGTGGCCTTATCGGCAGAGTCGGAGTAAATAACACCACCAAATTGCATTTCGTTCGGTTTGGTTTTGGCTCCGGTGGTTTTTACTATTTTACGTTGATTGGCCACAATACCTACCGCCCAACCATCAATACGGGCATAGCCTGTAATAATGGTCTGTCCATATCCGGCTTTGTATTCGTCAAATTCCGATACATCGACCAATCGGTTAATGATTTCCATCATATCATATTGGTCGGAACGGCTTTTTGGTAAAATACCATAAATATCATTTTCTTTTTCGGTAGGTTTTTTTGGGTCGATACGATTAAAACCGGCCTTATCGTAATCGCCAATCTTGTCCATTATGCGTTTAATTCTATTCAGGGCATCTTTATCATCTTTGGCTTTATAATCGGTAACCCCCGATATTTCGCAATGTGTTGTGGCTCCCCCAAGGGTTTCGTTATCTATGGTTTCGCCAATGGCAGCCTTAACCAAATAACTACCTGCCAAAAAAATACTTCCGGTTTTATCTACAATCAAGGCTTCGTCGCTCATTATGGGTAAATAAGCACCACCGGCAACGCAACTACCCATTACGGCAGCAATTTGGGTAATACCCATACTACTCATTATGGCGTTGTTTCTAAAAATACGTCCAAAATGTTCCTTATCGGGAAAAATAGCATCCTGCATGGGCAGATAAACACCTGCCGAATCGACCAGATAGATAATGGGAAGCCTGTTTTCCATGGCTATTTCCTGTGCCCGTAAATTCTTTTTTCCTGTAATAGGAAACCAGGCACCGGCCTTTACCGTGGCATCGTTGGCAACCACAATACATTGCTGTTCCGAAACATAGCCCATTTTAACTACCACACCGCCCGATGGACAGCCACCGTGTTCGGCATACATACCTTCGCCGGCAAAAGCACCTATTTCAATACTTTTGGTGTTTTTGTCCAATAAATAATCAATACGCTCTCGAGCCGTCATTTTGCCTTCGCCATGCAATTTGTCTATGCGTTTTTGTCCGCCGCCAAGTTTAACTTTAACAAATCGTTTTTTAAGTTCGGATATTAAAAGTTTATTGTAATCTTCGTTTTTGTTGAAGTTTAAATCCATCTATATTTTTATTTGAAGCTAAAATACAAAAGTTTAAATTTACAAATCGTTAAAAACATTTGATAAGTAAACATTATAAAAAGCCATATTGGGCATTTGGCAGGTAATGGTTAATATTAACCTGCATAGTTAAAGTTTTAAAAAACAACTTATTATAAAAATTAAAATAAATGAAACCCTCATTGAGGGATTTAGCAAAACCAAGATAAAGGCCTCCACAAAAGGTCATGAATAAAATAACGGGCAGTAAGCTTATTGCTTTTTTGCAACGCTGTTTGTAAAAAACTAAAAATTAAATGTTTAACTTAAATTTATTCGTGTGAAAAAAATAATAGCTTTTGCTGGTTCCAACAGTAAAACATCCATTAATAAACAATTGGTAACATACGCAGCAGTATTATGTAAAAGTGCAGAGGTAGAGGTTTTGGATTTAAACCATTTTGAATTACCGCTTTTTAGTGTTGATGTGGAAAAAGAAAGGGAAGCGCCAAAAAATGTATTTGCGTTTTTGGAGTATTTAAAATTGGCTGATGGCTTTATCGTTTCCATGGCCGAGCACAATGGGGCTTATTCGGCCGTTTTTAAAAATATTTTGGACTGGGTGTCACGAACCGAACCCAAATTGTTTTTTGGGAAGCCCATGTTGCTTATGGCAACTTCACCCGGTGGGCGGGGAGGAAAATCGGTATTGGAGATTGCCCGAAATAGGTTTCCGCGTCACGATGCCAATATAGTTGCTATATTTTCGTTACCATCGTTCAACGATAATTTTAAAAATGGAAAAATAGTTGATAAAAGTTTAAATACCGAACTGTTTGAAGCTATAAATAAATTTGAAAATGAAATATAACTATGGAAATAAAGCATAATGATACCGGTAAAAACGGACGTTTTTTTATAAAAAACGACACCAAAAAATTGGCTGAAATGACTTATACCTACGCTGGTCCAAACAAAATAATTATAGACCATACCGAAGTGGACGATAGTTTGCGGGGACAGGGTGTTGGCTACAAATTGGTTGAGGCATCGGTGCAATTTTTGCGCAAGAACAATTTAAAAGTTATACCGCTTTGCCCGTTTGCCAAAGCGGTATTTGTAAAAAAACAAAGTGAATATGCCGATGTTTTGGCGTAAAAGTTTTTAAAATATACGATATTTGCCTTTTAACTGCGCAAGGGATTGGAGCAGGCTACCGTGTAGCGCGTAAAGCCCGACCCAAACCTTTGCCTAACCAAACTAAAATTGGTTAGGCAAAGGTTTGGGATGCGCCCAAGAAAACAAATTTAAATTATGGCAATGAATAAAAATACAGTGTTGGCATGGGCCACATGGATTATGATTTTTGTAGGGCTTGGCCTAATCGCCCTTGGTGTTTTTAGATATGACGATGTCGCCGGATGGGGCTTTGCATCGGTAGGTATTGGCTTTTTTGCCATTGCTTGGGTATTTAATGC
>JBKEDH010000196.1:0-4050 GCA_047975295.1 Aestuariibaculum sp. | reverse complement strand
CTGATTATATTAACACCGAAGTCACATGATGAGCGGTATTTGCAGAAGTTTAGGAAGGCGCTTGTAGTGCAACATGATCCTACTGTGCCAAGTAGTAAGATTGTTGGGATTGCGAGGAAGTGAAATAACAAAGAGCAGTTTTCAGGGAGAATTATTTTCATAGTAATTCTCCCTTTCTGAATTGAAAACTTGCTAATATTTAGTAGAAATATTGTATATTAAATGTATTTAACATGATTTATAATAATTAAGGTACACAATTAACAATGTATGAGGATAAACGAAGAGATGAAAGTATGTTAAAAGGAGTTAGAAATATGGACTTTAGTGATAATAAATATTCACAACTTAATGAAAATATAAGAGCTCATTATAAAAAATTTAATGATTGGGAAAGAGTAAGGAATTTTGACTTCTTTCCAGGACAAACGATAGAGCAAGGATTAAGTATTCTTTGTATGATGTTTGGTTTGAAACACGAAGAATTAAATATTGATATTTGGAACCAAGCAATAGATTACCATGCAAACAGAGAGAAGAAACATGAAGTAGTTAAAATGGGTAAAGATACTTTAAATAATGCAACAATTTCAAGTGATTCATATTCAGCGTGGAAATTATATGAATCAGGTTTAAAAGAGCAAAAGTGGTCACAAAATTCAATTGAGAGTGTGGAAAAATCATCCTATCAAATATTACGTAACCTTTCGATGGATACAACGGTAACAGGACCAGTCAAAGGACTAGTAGTAGGGAATGTTCAATCTGGAAAAACTGCAAATATGGCTGGAGTTATGGCTATGGCAGCAGATTATGGATTTAACTATTTTATTATTTTATCAGGAGTAATTGAGAATCTCCGCGAGCAAACAGCAAATCGTTTATATAGTGATATGAGTAAAGGGAAAAATGGTTATTTACACTGGCATACAGTAAATAATCCTTCATTGAAATCAAGAGCACCTGAACATAATATAAATAATTTTAATTTAGCAACTGGTTCGAAATTTAGATATTTTAGTGTATGTTTATAAAACAGTACTAGATTAAAATCATTGATTAGGTGGATTTATAGTAATGAAAGTAAGGCAAAGCAATTAAAAATATTAATTATTGACGATGAAGCTGATCAAGCAAGTATTAATACTAAAAATATTGAAAGTGAAGAAAGAACGGCAATTAATAATGCAATATTAGAACTTGTTAATTGTACAAAAGTAAAAGGAATGAATTATATTGCTTATACAGCTACACCATATGCCAATATTCTAAATGATACAAGTGAAGAATCTCTATATCCTAAAAATTTTATTATTTTACTAGAACCATCAGAAGATTATATAGGTCCTAAACAAATATTTGGAGCTGAAGAACCTGAAACAAATCCGTATATAGATATTGTGAGGAGTATTTCTGATGCAGATGCTGAAGAAATTCGTGAAAGTCAAATTGAGTATGATACAGTTCCGTTAGTAAATAGCTTAAGAGAATCTACACACTGGTTCATATTGACAGTAGCTGCTATGAGAATTCTTGATTATAGAAAACCAATATCCATGTTAGTGCATACAAGTTTTAAAATAGTGGAACATGAAAAGCTAGCAAAAACAATTGAAAATTATCTTAAAAATTTTAAAATAAATTATAAAAATATATTACCAAAGCTAAAAGATATGTACGAAAATGAGTCATTAGATTTTAAACGTTCTCATTTTTTAGAAGGAATGCGTGATTATTCAACAAAAGAACTTGTCCCAGAGTATCCTAAGTGGGATGAAATGGAGAAATATATTGAAAGAATGATTCGATTAGATGATAAAGAATTTATTAGTCATATTCCAATTGATGAAGAAGGACAAGCGAAATATCATAAAGGATTTCATGTAGTTATAGATAATAGTAGTTCAAAAGCAAATAATCAAATTGTAAGATTGGTTTATCCAAAAGAGACACAAAGTACAGCACCAGCGTTTATTGTAATTGGTGGAAATACACTCTCACGTGGATTGACTCTCGAAGGGTTAACAACAACATACTTTTTACGTGCGACAAACCAGGCTGACACATTAATGCAAATGGGTAGATGGTTTGGATATAGGAAAGGATATGAAATCTTTCCACGTATTTGGCTTGATAGTAAATCATTAGAAAGATATCAATTTTTATCACAAATGAATGAAGAACTACGAGATGTTATTGCAGAATATGCTGAAAAGGGTTATTCAACAGCTGACTATGGTTTAAGAATTAAGAATTCGGCAGACTATCAATTAATTAGAATCACATCAAGTAATAAAATGCAGTCAGCTGAGCCGCATGAATTTGATTTCACAGGATTTAACTCACAAACAGTTTATTTTGAAAATGATATTCAAAAATTAGAAACTAATCTAGAAAACACAAAACAATTCCTAAATAATTTACCAACACCTGAAATAAGTAGTAGTAATATGATTTGGCGAGATATTCCAGTTGAATTAGTAAAACAATTCTTAGAGAACTACCTAGTATACGAATTAGATATTAAAATGAAAAGTTTACCAGTATTAATTAAGTGGGTTACGGAGCAGTCAAGCAAATTTAGCGATTGGAATGTAGTTCTATCTAGTGTTGGAAAAATAGAAGAAACAGAGAATCAAAGTAGTGACTGGATGATACATGGGTATTCACCAAAGTCAGTTACAAGAACAAAGATGAAAAACAGAAGTTCAGAAAAGGTTGCTAGTATCGGAGCATTACGTGGACCGGCAGATCTAGTAGCAGATATTAGAGAACCACTAGAAAGCGTGGAGAAAAAAATGTCTAAGGTTTCAGAAATTCGAAAAATAAGAGAAAAATATGGATATAATCAAATTCCATTATTAACAATTTTCAAAATTGATAAAGGGCAAGTAGAGCGAAATGTAAAAGAAAATCGTGAAATATTAAATTTTGAAAGAGATGTTATTGGAATTAATATCATGTTGCCAGGATTTTCAAAGGGGAATAGTATGACAACGTATGTTTCAGCAAAAGTAAAAATAGATGATGAAAATAATTTTACTGAGGAGACGGAATATGAGGATTAAACATGTGGCAAATGATGTTCAAAGTATGTCTCAAGATGGAGGGAAAATTCTTAAATCACTACAAAATAAGTCCATGTCGCCAATTGATATTGTTGTAAGGGAATCTTTACAAAATAGTTTAGATGCAGCAATAGAAGGACAGGAGACTACAGATGTTCACTTTAGAATAGATAAATTTTCTTCAGATAAATTAGCACCTATATTTGAAGAGTTGGACAAATCACTGGTGGAAAAATATCCTGGATTTCAAGATTTCTTGTCAATTAGTGATAAGAAAACATATGGATTGACAGGGGATTATCAATCTAATGATATGAAGGTATTGGATAATAGTAATTTTCATAAATTAGTATTTGGTATTGGTAAAAATCAAAGTAAAGATGGTGCTGGTGGTAGTTGGGGATATGGTAAGACAAGTTATTTTAGATTAGGGATAGGTATCGTAATCTACTACACTAGAATATCAATAGGTGAAAGCTATGAAGAAAGGTTAATAGCATCCATGATTGAGGATCCAGCTAATCCAAATAGACTATTAAGTAATAATGAGCGTGGTATTGCTTGGTGGGGAGAATTTTCTGTCCATGATAATGATAGAATTTATCCGATAACTAATCATGATGAAATTCAAGAAATATTGTCAGTATTTAACATAGAGAGCTACAAAGAGGATGAAACAGGCACCACTATTATCATTCCATATCTTAAGGAACTTAATAAAGAGTTAATAGATGATGAAGCTATTAATCCACCTTGGGAACGTAGATATGATGAAGCAATTTCAATGGCTGTACAACGATGGTATTTTCCTAGACTATGGAACACTGAATATCAGCAGAGAATGGAAAGAACGTACCTAGTATGTACTGTTAATAATCAAGCTCTACATCCACTGGATTATCAATTTGAACCTATATTTAAAATTTATCAAGAAATTTATTCTTCAGCGCTGTTAGGGGCGGCTGTAAATCAAAATATAGTT
>JBKEDH010000193.1:0-9218 GCA_047975295.1 Aestuariibaculum sp. | reverse complement strand
CCGTTTGGTCGCGCCATAGACTCAGTACAAATCATAGGTGTTCCGTAGCGGTGCCACTCCTGTATGCGATTTTCAAAAATCTCTGGGGTATCATAGTTATGAACCGTGATGATGTCCGATTGCTCTATCTGTAGTTTGCGTAAAGGAGTCATTGCCTCATGACTGCTCCAGTCTCCAATCCATACTCCTGAAGTTAGTGGCTGGCTTGGGTTTACAGATCGCGCCCATACAAAAACATCATCCAGTAGGTTTAGTACTAAATCCACCTTATTAGGAATTTCGACCGCTTCATAGGATGACCCCGTCATGTTATCCGGTTCATTCCAAACATCCCAACCTAGTATTCTAGTGTCATTTTTAAAATGTCCAACGGTTTCTTTTACATAACTTTCAAGTCTGCCATACTGAGTAGAATCTTGTAAAACTTTTTGCCCTGGACTTTGTACCCAGCCTGAATTGTGTACGTGTGGTTTAGGTGCACGTTGAACACCTGATTCTGGAAAAGGATCCCAGCAAGAATCAAACAATACAAATAATGTTTTTATGTGGTGCTTTTCTGCTATACGGAGGTATTGTTCCATACGAGAGAACAAACCTGCAGCATCATCTTTATAGAGTAAGTCATGAAGATATACCCTCATACAATTCATCCCTATGTTTTCTGCCCAGCCTAATTCTTGATCAATTCTTTCAGGATCAAAAGTGTCTTTCTGCCACATTTCCAATTGATTAATTGAAGAACTAGGGTTGAAATTTGCTCCAACAAGCCAAGGCTGGTGGCTGTACCATTCGGTAGCTTTTTCTTTAGTCCAAATACCTCTTTTTTCGACTATCTCAGTTAAAGGTTCTTCTTGAGTATCCTTTTTTTCTTCATTTTTACATGAAACAATACCAAAAGCAATCAAAACAGCTATGAAAATTTTGTTTGTGGTATTAGTGATAATTCTTTTCATTTCGTGAGTGTTTTCTTAATAATAAAATCATGGGACACTTTGATAAATTGTCCCAGGATGTAATTCTGATTAGTAACCAGGATTCTGATCCAAATTTGGATTGTTTTGAACTTCTGTTAGTGGAATTGGAAGTCTATCGTTTTTCCCAGCAATGAAATTAGTAAAATCTGGGTCTCTTAGTGTTATCTCGTCAACAGAGGCTTGAGTATCAAGGTCTCCCCAACGTTTTAGATCTTCCCATCGAACACTCTCACCGCAAAGCTCAAGAACTCTTTCCATTTTCAACCTTTCTAAGAACAGGTCGGAATCATTACCTATTTCGGGATGTGCAGTAGCTAAGGTATTCATGTTAGACCTAGCTCTTACCATATCAACATACGGGTAAGCATCAGCAGTCATGTCCAGCTCGTTTAAAACTTCTGCATATCTGAGTAAAATATCTGCGTATCGTACTAATCTCCAGTTTACTTGTGAGTAATAATCTTCATTGGTGCGGTAATAATCTCTGGATCCTTTTTTAAACCAAGCTTCTTGGGCACCCCATTCCCATGTTCTTCCATAGGTTAAGGTACCAAAATCAGCTTCAGAATCTGGGTAGAATAAAGAGTATTTCAATCTTTCATCAATATTGCCATCCATATTAGCTTCTTCTTTAAAAGCATCTACCAACCAATATCTTGCTTGTCCATCAGACCACCCTATACTTCTAGGTGCAAAAAATTGGGTTCTTTGGGATGATACCGCTGCATTGGCACCTTCACCTGTACCTCCTAAACGTTGATCTCCAAATTGGATTTCAAAAACCGATTCTGAATTATTTTCGTTTTCTGCCCTAAAATTATCTTCAAAATTATCCACTAAGCTGTATATAGCTCCAGGCCCGGATATTAAGTATTCTAAAGCGGTTTTTGCATTTTGCCATTCATGTTTTTGCATATACAGTTTAGCAAGTATCGCTTTTGCTGCACCTTTTGTAGGTCTACCAGTATTGGCAGTATCCCACTGAGATGGAAGGTCTTCAAAAGCATCATTTAAATCAGCTTCGACTTGTGCAAAAACTTCATCTAACGTTTTTTGTTCTGGTAAATCTTCTGGAGAAGAAGGTTCTAAGACTAGGGGGATATTTTCCCAAAGGATTGCTGCATAATAGTAGTGTAAAGCTCTTAAAAATTTAGCTTCGGCTAGTATTTGTTGTTTTCTAGTATTGTCTTCAAATTCAATACCAGGTGTATATGCTAAAACTTGATTGGCTCTAAATATAGCTTTGTAAGTATCTCTCCATGTCACTCTGTTCCCTTCCCAGAAATCATAGTTTACATATTTAAATTTGGCCCAATCAGCTAATTCAGTCCATGGGCTTTGGCTAAATCCTTCATCTGATGTTAGGTCCAGTCTAAAGTATATCCATCTGGCCCATAAACCGTCTTTATAAAACATGGCATGAATTGAGTTTACACCTTTTTCAGCGTCTTCGGGGGTTTTCCAGTACTCTTCAGTGGTAAGTGCATTGGGACTTGCAAGAACTAATTCTTCTTTATTACAAGCACTTACCAAATATAATAAGCTTAAACCTGTGAATATTATTTTTAATTGTTTCATGTTATTTTTTTTAGAAGCCAAAACTTAGGCCAAGTGAAAAAGTCTTTACATTAGGGAATATACCAACATCAACCCCTCTTTGGAATATATTAGAGTTATTAAATTCGGGATCTAAACCTCCATATTTTGTAAACGTTAAGATGTTTTGTGCAGACATACTAATTCTAGCGTGAGAGAATCCAATTTTGTCTAAAACATTGCTAGGTATTGAATAACCTATACCAATGTACTTAAGGCGTACAAAACTTCCATCTTCCAACCATCGGTCTGTATCACCTCTAGAGTTGATACCATTACCTCTTTCTACTCTTGGGAAGTTAGTGTTTGGGTTTTCGGGTGTCCATGGCTGAATACCAGTGCGGTAGTTACTGTCATCATCAAATCTATCTACGGTACTTCTAAATCCATTATAGACGGTAGCACCAAAAGATCCTATCCAGTTCATCGAAAAATCAAAATCCTTATAGTTGGCACTCGCATTAAATCCCATTTCAAAATCTGGCCATGGACTGCCTACTACAGTTTTATCTTCACTTGTAATCTGCCCATCATCATTTAAATCTAAATACCTAATATCTCCAGGCTGTGCATTTGGCATGATTATTTGTCCGGCGGAGTTGGTATAGTTGTTGATTTCTTCTTGACTTTGGAATAATCCATCTGTTTTTAATACATACCACATACCAACAGGATCACCTTTACGGGTAATCGTGTTACCTTGAATACTTTGGTTTTGTCCGTTACCTAAATCTACTAACTCATTTTTAAGAGTTGTAAAGTTTAAAGAGGCATTAAAATTAAAATCATCACTTAGGCTTTCACCATAGCTTATATTAAATTCAAAACCTTTATTTTGTACGGTTGCAGCATTGGAAATTGGGTTACCACCATCATTCCCTGTTGTAGCTAGTATAGGGAAACCGAATAGTACATCTTCAGTTTTAGCAATAAAATAATCAGAGGTAACTTGAAGTTTGTTATCAAATAAGCCAAGGTCAAAACCAACATTAGTTTGCTTTAAGGTTTCCCATCTTATGTCATTGTTGGCTAATTGAACCTGAGTAGCCGAAGGATATAGACTTTGGTCTGTACCAAATACTACCGCTCCAAATGTGTTTATAAATCCTTGGTATTCATAATAGCCAATATTACCGCTTCCCAGCTCACCATAACTGGCTCTTAATTTTAAGTCACTAATAGCTTCTACATTGAAGAAGGATTCATTACTAATCCTCCAGCCAACGGATAACGAAGGAAAATCCCCCCATTTATTAGCTTTACTAAAACGAGAGGATCCATCTCTACGTACAACTGCATTTAACAAGTAGCGGTCATCATAATTGTATTCTAAACGTCCTAAATACGAAATTAATGTAGCTACATTTTTATATCCACCGGTTTGAGGTTGATCACCGCTATCTAATACCGTAAAATACTCACCAGATGATGGATTTACAAGTAAGTTATACTTAGTCCCCCAAATTTGCTCGTAAATTTCTTTTTGATATGTGGTACCACCAACTATGGTTACAGAATGTTTTCCAAAATCTTTATCAAAAGTTAAGGTATTTTCTATAAGCTGATTCTGAAACTGAGCTCTATTTTCATTTGCAAATGATTGCTGATAGGCTTGGTTAAGCGACCAATTACCTTCTTTTCTTAGATATTTGTGGTTGTCGAAACTAGTTTCGTAACCTACATTAAGGCGGTATTTAAGAAATGAGAATGGTTTCAATTCTGCAAACACATTACCTCTAATTCTAAAATTATGGTTGTGTGTATCAGATAGATCTGCAATTGCCACCGGGTTAGTACCAAATGTATTAGCCACACCAGCTTCTCCGTAACCATAACCACCTGGATTTCGATCATCATAAACAGGTATGGTTGGTAATAATCGGTAAACATCAATGATAGGGCTACCAGACATTTCGTTTGTTTTAGAATTGCTGACAGCAAGATTCTCACCTATCGTAAAAATCCCTTTTGTACCACTTGTGTTTACCCTAAAGGATATGCGATCAAAATCAGTAGAAATAACAGTACCTTTATTGCCAAAGTAGTTACCTGATACAAAATAACTTGAGTTTTCTCCTCCACCTGAAAAACTAACATTGTGGTCTTGCATTAAACCTGTTCGAAACACTACGTCCTGCCAGTCGGTGGTCACTGCTAAGTTGAGGTTTTGTCTCTCTAACCCAGCGTTGTCATAAGCCATATTATTTAATCCAATAAACTCATCTTTACTAGCTAAATCATATCTCGGTATACTTGTGACACTCGTTTTAGAGCTCACTTCAATTTTCATAGGGCCAGCTTTACCCTTTTTTGTTGTAATAATAACTACACCGTTGGCAGCACGTGAACCATATATGGCAGCGGCAGCAGCATCTTTTAAGATTTGAATTGATTCAATGTCATTAGGGTTAAAATCTCTATTGGCTGTAGTAATGATACCATCTATTACATACAAGGGATTGGTACTTTGTAAGTTTTTTAAACCTCTAATTTCAATTTTTGCCTCAGAACCTGGCCTTCCACCACCTCTAACATTGACACCCGTAGCTAGACCTTGTAAGCTCTCTGCTACTGTGGTGGTCTGTCTTTTTGCAATTTGGTCTGACTCGACTACTGAAATGGCACTTGTTAAGTCTTTCTTTTTCTGTGTTCCATAACCTACTACAATAACCTCATTTAGCATGGCAACATCTTCTTCTATTGTTACATTTATAGTCGTTCTATTACTGATTGCGACTTCCAATGTCTTATAACCTATGTAGCTAAATATAAGCGAAGCATCACTAGATGCGGTAATGGAGTAATTACCATCAAAGTCTGCAGCAACCCCTGTAGTCGTTCCCTTAACAACCACATTGGCAAAAGGAATAGGTTGGCCATCGGCTGAGGTGATAGCCCCCGTGATTTTAATATCATTTTGCGAAAAGGTGACTAAGGAGCAAAACAACATAAAACACAGCAAAATCCTAGGTTTAGTAAATAAATGTCTCATAGTTTTAATAAATTTCATCCAATTAATTAGGATATTTTAAATAATAAATAGTTAGTTGAAACAATACGACTAAATATTTGATATTTTTGTTTTTTTGATTCATTTCGAAAAAAAATGAAAAACTTTACAAAATACGAATCACTTAGCTTATATTATGTTTCTTTACGAATATATAATTTTAACCTACCTAAAATTGCCAATTATTTCGTTTATCAAAGTAGATTATTTTATTTTAAAATATCTGCATAATTTTGTTTCATTTTTTTTTCCAATCAGGTCAATGTTGAAAAATTTATAAAATTCAATGAAATTTGATACGAACAGTAGAATATTGAGACAAAATGAACGGTTGTAATATCGTACGTTTTCTTAATTTGAGCATTATGAAAATAAGATATACTATTTGCTTCTTGTTATACTTATTGTGGGCTGTGTCTAATGCCCAGGACTATTCATTCAAACATTTACAGGTTGAAGATGGGCTATCCCATAATTCTGTGATATGTATGCTTCAGGATAAGAGGGGCTTTTTGTGGTTTGGGACTAAAGATGGTTTGAACCGATATGATGGCTATAACTTTAAAATTTTCCAGCACAGTCCTAATGATATAACAAGTATTGGAAGCAATTTTATACGATGCCTAAAAGAATCAGGCGATGTTTTATGGGTTGGTACCGATACAGGCTTGTTCAAATACGATGAAAAGATGGAATCTTTTTTGTTGGTTCAGGCCACTAAAGGTATACCTATATTAGATATTGAGTGCAATAATAGAAACGAATTATGGTTTATTGCCGGGGGTAGTTTGTTTAAAATGAATTTGCAAAATGAAAACCTAGAGAAATACGATCAATTTTATGCTAATTTTTTGGCATCCAATGCAAAAGATGAGATTTTTATTAATTCGCAAGACGAGTTATATAGATATGAGCCTGATAACAATTCATTTCAAAAACTAAAGCTTGATTTTCATACCGACGATACTGTGAGGATTACGGCCCTTAAAACTTTTGATTCAGATCAAGTGTATATTGGAACAAAAAACAACGGAGCCTTTGTTTACAATTTAAAGAATCAAGAAGTCTCAACTATTTTGCCAGAAACTGAAAATCCTCTGTTTGTGAGAGATTTTTTAAAGACAAATGAACATGAGTTATGGATTGCTAGTGAGTCTGGAATATTTGTTTACGAAATAAAAAATGGAAAATACATCAATTTAAAAAAGAATTATGGCAACCCCTATGCTCTCTCTGATAATGCTATTTATGCTTTGGTAAAAGATAAAGAAGAAGGCATATGGATAGGTACTTATTTTGGAGGTGTTAACTACCGTGCAAAACCATATACGCCATTTAGAAAGTATTTTCCACGTGTTGGCGAAAATTCTTTAAGCGGCAATGCGGTTCGTGAGATAGAAAAGGATGTTTATGGTAACTTATGGATAGGTACCGAAGATGGAGGCTTGAATAAGCTTAATTTATCAACAGGCTTTTTTACCAGTTATTCTAACACATCGGATGGTGGAAATCTATCGCATTACAATATTCACGGTCTACATTCTCGAGGAAATGAATTGTGGATTGGCACTTTTGAGCACGGATTAGATGTCATGGATATTCCCTCTGGAAAAATAATGAAGCATTATGGTACTGGTTCAAAAAATGGAGGTTTTCGAAGCGATTTCATACTATACATATATGAAACAAAGTCGAAAGATATTATAGTGACCACATCCTCGGGTATTCATAAACATGAACCTAAAAACGATAGATTTATTGTATTTGATGGATTTCCGGAGACATTCCATTATACATATTTTTTAGAAGACAGTAATGGAGTGTTTTGGGCAGGAACCTATTGGGACGGTTTATATTATTATGATCCTAAATCAAAGAAAAAAGGATTTTATAAATATGAAATAAATAATTTAAATAGTATAAGCTCTAATGTAATAAATGGAATTTTTGAAGATAGCAAAAAAAGGTTGTGGATCACTACTGAAAATGGATTAAACCTTTATCAGCCTAATACAGATAATTTTAAAAGGTATAATAAAATCGAGGGCTTATCCAGTAATGTTACCTATGAGATTTTAGAAGACGAAAGAAATCAACTTTGGATCAGTTCTTCAAATGGATTGATGAAATTTGATCCTGAAAACAATATGTTTAATGTATTTACTAAATCGAACGGTCTATTAAGTGACCAATTTAATTATTGTTCTTCATTTCGGGATGATAATGGAGAAATGTACTTTGGAAGCGTAAAAGGACTCATAAGTTTTAACCCGTCAAAATTCACGCAAAATAAATTTCATCCACCAATATTTGTGACGGATATTTTTATTAATAACGAAAATGTGCCTATCGGCACAAAAAATTCTCCTTTAAAGAAATCCATTCTTTTTTCTAATGAGGTTACGTTAAAAAATCAACAATCCAACTTTACTTTAGAAATTGCTTCACTAAGTTTCGCTTCTCCTGAAATGACCCAGTATTGGTATAAATTAGAAGGTCTTAATGAGGATTGGATTAACCTTGGTAAAATCCATAAAGTGAATTTTATGGAATTGCCTCCTGGAGATTATGAGTTTAAAGCCAAGGCTTTAACACATTATGGAATTTGGAGTGAATCTGATAAAAAGTTTTTGATAACAATTCTACCACCATTTTATGCCAGTAAACTAGCTTATGCTATTTATTTACTTTTTTTTGTGGTTATATGCTATTCTTTGTTAAGGTACTATCATAAACATACACAAGAGAAAAATAATCGTCAAATTCGTTTATTGGAAAATAGAAAGGAGAAAGAGATCTATCAGGCAAAAATTGAATTCTTCACCAATGTAGCACATGAAATTAGAACTCCACTTACCTTAATAAATGCCCCATTAGAAAAACTTTTAAACCAAAAGTACAAATATCCTGAGATTTCAAAAAACTTAGGGATTATGGAAAAGAATACCACGAGATTGCTAAAGCTAATAAATGAATTACTCGATTTTCGAAAAGCAGAGATGAAACACGTCAAGCTTAGTTTTGTTAAACTCAATATTAATGAGATTTTACAGGATACCTATATTAGATTTAGTCAACTCATTCAGGATAAAAAACTAAAGTTTGAATTAAAAATACCAAATGATGACATCTATGCTTATGCAGATGAAGAAGCTTTTAGCAAGATTTTAAGTAATTTGTTTAGTAATGCCATAAAGTACTCAAAGCAATATGTGCAAGTATCATTGATCAGTAATGAGGAGTATTTTCATATTACCTTAAAAAATGACGGCTCCTTAATCCCCATGAAATACAGAAATCAAATTTTTAAACCTTTTTACCGTTTACCTTTCATAGAATCCAGTTTGGGTACGGGAATCGGTCTGCCATTGGCTCGCACATTAACAGAATTACACAATGGAAAATTATGGATAGATAAAAACGATAACTCTTTAAATACCTTTTCCATTCAATTGCCAATACATCAAAATGAGGAACTCAAAGAAGTTAAGTCATTTCAAGACCCAATGAACGTTACTAATGGAAAAATACTTATAAAGATTGATAAACAAGCTCCATTGATACTTGTTGCTGAAGATAATACAGATGTGTCAAGCTTTTTATTTGATGAATTATTTGAGAGTTACAATGTGATAGTT
>JBKEDH010000112.1:0-34617 GCA_047975295.1 Aestuariibaculum sp. | reverse complement strand
AACTATGCAAAAAGTCTATCATACAAATTTAAACAGGCTCTAAGTATTTCAATATCAAATTCACCGCTCCCTTATTCTCCTGTACATAGTTAAAATTGGTCTTCCCCGCTTGGATACGCTTTTTTGGATTTTGTATTAAAGAATGTAATATATTGTTAAATTCCTTTTGGGTAGAAATGGAAAACATGCCGCCAATGGCAATCATCTCTTTGGCCTCGGGAAATTTTTCGTAGTGGTTGCCAATAATTATAGGAATGCCAAAAACGGCAGGCTCCAATGTATTGTGGAGTCCGGTCGATCCCAATGCTCCACCAACATAGGAAATATCGCCGTAGCTATAAATTTTTGAAAGGATGCCAATAGTATCTATAATAAAAACTTGAGCCTGTTGTAAAGATTTTTCGCTTTTTTCGGAAAATAAAACGGTTTCGACCTTTAAATTATTTTTTATATTCTGAATTTGTCCCGATTTAATGTTATGTGGTGCAATGATAAATTTTATGTCGTTTGAAGCTTTGGTATTTATAAAGTCAATTAAAATCGACTCGTCTTCGGGCCAGGTACTGCCGGCGATAAAGCAAAGTTTTTCCTGTTTAAAGGTTTTAATAAAATCCAATGTATTATCAATGTTCAATTGACTGTAAACCCTGTCAAATCGGGTGTCGCCAGAAACTGTTGCCCTATCGTAATGTATTGTTTCAAGAAGTGTTTTAGATAATTTGTTTTGTGTAAAAATATGTTCGAAAGCAAATAGGGCACTACGTAAATGTTTTCCATAAAATTTAAAGTACGATTGGTTTTTTCTAAAGGAGGCCGAAATTAAAATAGCTCTTAAACGCCTTCGTTTTAGCTCGTTTAGTATATTGGGCCAAATATCGTATTTAACAAAAACGGTAAGTTCTGGGTTTGCCAAATCCAAAAAATGTTTGGCATTGGTTCTAGTATCTAAAGGTAAATATATTACAATATCGGCAATAGGAGAATTTTTTCTTATCTCGAAGCCCGATGGCGAAAAAAAACTCAGTATAATTTTATGGGTACTGTAATGTTGGCGCAACATTTTAAAAACAGGGAGGCCTTGCTCATATTCGCCCAACGATGCACAATGGAACCAAAGTGTTTTATCGTTATTGTTTAATTGTTTTCTTAAAGTAGAAAACGTTTGTTTACGGCCAATAACACCCTTTTTTATCTTGCTGTTAAACGGTGCGATACATGTTAGGGCAAGGCCGGTAAGCGAAATTCCAATATTATAAATAAATCCCAATGTTAATATAATTTATGCTAAAATACATTTCTTTAAAATAAATTCATTGGTTACCGTTTACTATTTTCGTAAATTCGTAGCGTATTGTATAACATGATGCAATTTTCTACTTAAATATATTTTTTTAGATGAAAAAAATCCAAATGGTTGATCTTAAAGGTCAATTCGAAGCTATAAAAAATGAAGTAAACACTTCATTTCAAGATATATTAACCAATACTACATTTATAAATGGGCCGAAAGTCCATCAGTTTCAAAAAAACTTAGAGCAGTATTTAAACGTAAAACACGTTATTCCATGTGCCAATGGAACCGATGCCTTACAAATTGCCATGATGGGACTTGGCTTAAAACCGGGAGATGAAGTTATTACGGCCGATTTTACTTTTGCTGCAACGGTAGAGGTTATTGCCTTATTACAGTTAACACCCGTTTTGGTTGATGTTAACCAGGATGATTTCAATATTAATATTGAAGCTTTAAACCAGGCTATTACTCCAAAAACCAAAGCTATAGTACCGGTTCATCTGTTTGGGCAATGTGCCAATATGGATGCTATTATGGAAGTAGCACAGGCACACAATTTGTACGTTATTGAAGATAATGCCCAAGCTATTGGAGCCGATTATACGTTTAATAACGGAATAAAACAAAAAGCAGGAACTATTGGACATGTAGGTGCAACATCGTTTTTTCCATCAAAAAATTTGGGATGTTACGGCGATGGTGGTGCAATTTTTACAAACGATGATGATTTGGCACATACCATACGCGGTATTGTAAACCACGGCATGTACGAGCGCTATCATCACGATGTGGTTGGTGTAAATTCGAGATTGGATAGTCTGCAAGCTGCCGTTTTAGATGCCAAGCTGCCTAACTTAGATATGTATAACAAAAAAAGGCAAGAAGCTGCCAATAAATATGATACTGCTTTTAAAGGAATTAAAAATATTATAACGCCTTTTAGGAATACCGAAAAAACTACACATGTATTCCATCAATACACCTTACAGATAAAAGGAGCCGATAGAGATGCTTTGGTAAAGCACCTAAACGAAAAAGGTATTCCTTGCGGTGTGTATTACCCAATCCCCTTGCATAGGCAAAAGGCATATTTGGACGAACGTTACAACGAAGCCGATTTTATGGTAACCAACCAATTGATTAAAAGCGTTATTTCGTTGCCCATGCATACCGAATTGGACAACGAACAGATAGCATATATAACATCAACAATTATAAACTTTATTAATGGATAAAATATTAGTAACGGGCGGTTTGGGATTTATAGGTTCACATACCGTTGTAGAATTGCAAAACGAAGGATATGAGGTTGTTATTATAGACGATTTGTCAAATTCATCTATTAATGTACTGGATGGAATAACGGCCATAACGAGGAAAAAGCCAATTTTTGAAAAACTTGATTTAAAGGATAAATCAAAGGTTGAAACTTTTTTCAAAACACATAGCGATTTAAAAGGAGTTATCCATTTTGCAGCCAGTAAAGCTGTTGGAGAGAGTGTCCAAGAACCATTATTGTACTACGAAAACAATATTAGTACTTTAATCTATATTTTGAAAGAGCTTAAAAAATTACGAGAAGCAAGTTTTATTTTTAGTTCGTCATGTACAGTTTATGGGCAGGCCGACGAGTTGCCCATTACCGAAAACGCACCGGTAAAACAGGCTGAATCGCCATACGGAAATACCAAACAAATAGGAGAAGAAATTATTAGCGATACCTGTAAGGTGACTTCGAATATTAAAGCAATTGCCTTACGTTATTTTAATCCGGTCGGTGCACACGAATCGGCTAAAATAGGGGAGCTGCCCATTGGGGTACCACAAAATTTAGTGCCATTTATTACTCAAACAGCTATTGGATTGCGAGAACAACTATCGGTTTTTGGCGACGATTATCCCACACCCGATGGTACATGTATTCGCGATTATATACACGTAGTCGATTTGGCAAAAGCGCATGTTGTGGCATTAAAACGCTTGTTGAACAACAAAAATAAAGCCAATTACGAAACCTTTAACCTAGGAACAGGAAAAGGAAGTTCGGTTCTTGAAGTGGTAAAGGCTTTTGAAAAGGTTTCGGGAGCAAAATTAAACTATAAAATTGTAGAACGGAGAGAGGGCGACATTATTTCGGCCTATGCCGATACTAATAAGGCCAATAACGAATTGGGTTGGAAAACCAAACTGACTTTAGATGATGCTATGCGTTCTGCATGGAAATGGGAGCAAGTGGTTAGAGGAAAATAGGTGTATTTATTTACTGGGGCTTTAAAGTTTGTTTGGTATAGTGTCTGCCTGTTTAAAAAGACTTAAATCTCTTTGATAGGAAATACCTTCTATTTTAAAAATATCCATGAATGAATGAAAGAGAAAATCGGTAGTGATATTTTGGTTTTTTTTCTCTAAAAGGTTTTTTGTTTTATTGGGATTTCTTTTAATAAATTCTCTTGGAAACCAAACAACCATTGCTGGGTTTTTGTTTGTGGCTTCTTGCCCATGAAGCCAAATGCCGTTTTCTCCCAAGCTTTCACCGTGATCGGAAAGATAAACAACTAAGGTGTTTGTATGTGTTTCTTCGATTTTTTGTATTAGCGAATCTAAAAAATAATCAAAATAAACAATGGTGTTGTCGTAAGAGTTGATGATTTCCTGTTCGGTATTCGCTTTTAGGAATTTGCTTTGCATTACAGGTTCGAATTTTTGAAATTCTTTTCTGTATCTATTTTCGTAAAACCAATGGCTTCCCATTGTATGGAAAATTATAAGCTGTTTTTTTTCTTTTTGAAAGTAAGAATCAAAATAAGGTAATAATTTTTCATCTAGATCTTTATGATAGGTTAAATAGGAGTGGTAAGGGTCTATAAATTTTTTAATACTGCATTGTTTGATAAAATGTAGGTAGCTTTTTTCTGGAGTTTGATTTCCTATCCATATAGTTTGTATTTTGGCTTTGTTGAATACATCTATTAAAGAGACTAGAGAAGTAGAAATGCTGTCGTTAATTGATTGATTGGTAAGTATTTGGGGGATGCTTTCTCCTGTGTACGTTTTACTGGTAAATATGTTTGGAAAAGAAATAACCGCATCTCTTGCTTCCAAAAGGGGCGTAGTATTTCGGTTATAGCCATTTAAAGACAGATGGTCGGCTCGAACACTTTCACCCAAAATTAAAATAATTTTAAGGGTATCGCTACTTGAAGTAATGGGGATGTTTATTTCTTTAAACTCCAAAATTGGTTTTTGGTAATAATCTATTAGACCAATAAATATATTGTAAGGTGATTTACTATCAAAAGTCATAGGTCTTTTAATAAATAAAAATAAAAAGACTGTAAGAGCTAAAACAGCAAATATGGATAAAGGCGATTTTATAGTATTGTTCTTAAGAAGGTAATATTTTTTTAAAATAAAGACAGTAACAATAATTAAGGAAATAATATATAAAATTAAAGGGAAACTAATTAAATCGGCCACAATATCGCTTTTGGTTTCCAAAGTAGCCTGTATTACACCTTCATTAATAATAATATCCTGTGTATAAACCCAAAAAGACGAAATACCACAAATAATAAATGCAATAGGGAAGAGTATAACAAATAAAATGCGGTTCAAACTTAAAAAATAAACAAACCCAAAAACGGTAAATTGTATTAATAAAAGGAAGAAGAGGTAACCTACTTTTTCCCATCCATTTAATGGAATGTGGTAAAATGTAGAATATGTTACAAACACCAAAATAATCAGATTCAACAATAAATGAAAAACAATCTGGGTTCTATATTTTTTTATAACCTCCATTAAGTATAGGTGCGTATTTGTTAATAATGAATCCAATTGGAAAGATTAAGATAATCTGGATAATGGCAAAATAGAATTTTTGAAATTCCGAAAAATTAAAGTTGTCGATTTTCAAGATATACATCAGAAAAAACTTAATAACCGATAAAGCTAAAAATTGTAGCGCTAAAATGAGAATGGTAAACTTACCAACGATACTTAAAAATCCGAAAAAAGAAAATGTCCTGAATAATAGAATTATAAACATACTTCCGGTTATGCCATTTAATAAGAATAAAAATTCGTTACCATAAATTGAAAAGCACATGTTTACTTTAGAATTGTAATTGAAAAGTAGAAGATTGATAACGAAAAAAACAATCATGAAAATAACGGTATTTTTCTTCCTTAAATTATTAATCCAAATAAAAACTTCCTTACCAAAAGCAATAAAAAATGTAGATACCAAAGCAACATCCAAACTCCAAACAAAATGGATGTCGAATAACTTGCCAAGTAAAAAGCCGCAACTAACCAAAATGATAATTGCAGCAAAATAGCATATCTTGTTTTTAAAAAGTATTTTACATAAATAAAGAAAAGTAAATGCAACAAAAATATTAGGTAAAAACCATAAAGGCAGTCCCCAATCCATATATTCCTGCCCTTTCTGTGCATAAAAAATCCCTAAAAAATTTTTTTGAACAGAGAGGTTTAATGTGGCGCTTTCTCCAACATCTTTCCCAATAAATAGCCAAAATAGAAAAAGAAAAAATGCCCAGAAAAAATAAGGTAGCATAATTGATTTAAATCTTTTTCTTATATTAAGAAACGAGATTTTATTGGGGAAGAAAAAACCAGAAAGGATTAAAAAAAGGGGGATATGAAAACTGTAAATGTACTTTTCGGTTAGAGGGTGGTTATGTCCATAAACAACGAGAAACATTGCAAGACCTTTAGATTGATCAACCCATTTTAACCTTTGCCCCATGTTACGAAGCTATTAAAATTTTTTCTAATATTAAGTGTTACAGTATTCTTTTAAACTTAGAATTGGTTAATTATAAGTTGAAGTGGTTTAAACTTTTTCTATTTGCTAAAAAATTGTCCTTTTTCGGCTCTTTTTTGTCTTTTCTTACTCCGTAGCCTTGCTATGCAGTTCAAAAAAGCCTTCAAATAGCCAAAAAATGGCTAATTGTCGCTTAAACACAAAAAGTTAAAACCACTTCGTTATAAAATTGCTTTGTTAAGCTCACTTTTTTTATTCCAGTTCGGTTGTTTGTTTCTTCTTTTTAAAGCTAGCTATTAATAGCATAATCATACCGGTTGTAACCGATACGTCGGCCATATTAAAAATACCGGTTCTGAACACACCGCCCAGATCGATAAATAAAAAATCGGTTACCGAGCCGTAAACAATACGGTCAAATACATTGGCAATTCCCCCACCAATAATACTGGAAAAAGCAAACAGCGACCAATTATCGATCGATTTATCCTTTAAAATATGTCGTAATACAAAGGCTAAAACGATTATGGGTAAAATAAGTAGAAAAATAAGTCTTAGGGTGGGGTTTAAATCACTACCCATACCCAGAAATGCTCCCGAATTTTCTACATTCATTAAAATAAAATATTCTCCAATTACCGAAATACGTTCGCCAAAACTGGTTTCGGTTCTTGGAATGATATTGTCTCTTA
Organism: Aestuariibaculum sp.; assembly: GCA_047975295.1. Classification (GTDB taxonomy): domain Bacteria; phylum Bacteroidota; class Bacteroidia; order Flavobacteriales; family Flavobacteriaceae; genus JBKEDH01. The sequence goes on along the minus strand of JBKEDH010000112.1, from coordinate 27,842 downwards.
CTATAATTTTTGAAATTTGATCGACAGCAATTGTTATAACAATTACGGCGACAATATATAGGTTGCGTTTACTTATTTTCATTATAAACTGGCTGAAGTGGTTTGGGCTTCCCTATTAATTTTTTTAACCAAACCTTGTAATACATTTCCAGGGCCTACTTCGGTAAATAATGTAGCGCCATCTTTAATCATTTGCTGTACCGACTGTGTCCAACGTACCGGTGCGGTAAGTTGCGATATTAAATTGGTTTTTATGGTGTTTTCATCTGTAACCGCATTGGCCGTAACATTTTGGTAAACGGGGCAATTAGGCTTGTTAAATACTGTGCTTTCTATGGCAGCAGCCAGTTCTTCCCTAGCTGGTTCCATTAATGGGGAATGGAATGCTCCGCCAACGGGCAGTATTAGGGCACGGCGAGCACCTTCGGCTTTTAAGGTTTCACATGCTTTATTAATGGCATTGATTTCGCCAGAAATTACTAACTGTCCCGGGCAGTTGTAATTGGCTGCAACAACGATGCCTTCGGTTTGGTTACAAACTTTCTCGACAATAGCATCGTCCAGACCTAATACGGCAGCCATGGTACTTGGCGTAATTTCGCATGCTTTTTGCATGGCAGCGGCACGTTGAGATACTAACTTTAAGCCATCTTCAAAATTTAAAGTACTATTGGCAACCAATGCCGATAGTTCTCCAAGTGAATGTCCGGCAACCATGTCAGGTTTAAAATTTTCGCCCAAAACTTTGGCTAAAATTACCGAGTGCAAAAATACGGCAGGCTGGGTTACCTTTGTTTGTTTTAGGTCTTCGGCAGAACCCTCGAACATAATATCGGTAATATGGAAACCTAAAATATCGTTGGCTTGTTCGAACAGTTCTTGGGCCAAAGGTGATTTTTCGTAAAGATCCAGTCCCATTCCCGAAAATTGGGCACCCTGTCCCGGAAAAACGTATGCATTCATGTTTTATGATTTTGTGAGACAAAAATAGGAATAAATATTTATTAATAGATTAGGTTATAACATAGGTTTGTTTACAATAAAGTGATTTGGACTTTTTTATTTGATAAAGAAAATGTCCTTTTTCGGTTCTTTTTGTCTTTTTCTTGCTCTGTAGCCTTGTTACGTTACTCAAAAAAGTGTTTAAACAGACAAAAAATGCCTAAAATTCGCTTAAACACAAAAAGTCTGAATATTAAGAAGGGAAAGAACTTGGATTAAGAGGTTAAAGAGTCACTTTATCGGCTATTATACCCATTAAAAAATACGAATCGAACATAACTTCCTGTGGTTCTAAAATTTTGGTAATATTTATGTTTTTGTTCTCTTGTATGGCTTGGTTAAATTCCAGTTCTTTATAACCGTTTTTTCTAATACTAACGTTGTAAGTGCCTTTAGGAAGACTAAAGGAAAATGTGCCTTTCTCGTCGGTTTCAATTTCTTTAAAAAAATTGTTGTTTACCGATTTAAAGGAAAGTTCGGCTTTGTAAATCCCGTCTTTTGTAAGTTTATCACTTATTTTAATGTGTATATTGGATTGTTTTATAGTAGCAATGTTCAAATCTTTAATTTTATACAATAAAGCCGATTTGGCGTTAAATGTAATTAGCGGTTTGGGTTTTGTCTCAGGTTTTATTTTAGGAGTAACAATACGTAATCTGGTAGAAACTATTGTTGCTTTTTTGTCTTTTACCGTTTGTGGTTTTATAGTGGTTTTGGGATTAACGGCCATTATAAGCGGGGCAGCATGAACCAATTTTTTATCTACCTTATGTGCATATTTGCTACTGTATATTTTTTTGTTGGTAATGGGTTTTATAAAAGATTCTTTCGAAGTTTTGTTTAAAAAGAATTGATTTTTCATAAAAATAGGACCAAACTTAATGATGTTGTTTGCTTCTATTGCTGTTTTTTCTGCTTGCGACAGGTTCTCCTTTAATATAACGCGAAGGTCTTTTATCAATACAATTTTTTTGGCATAGGTATAGATGTTTTTTTTGGTGTTTGAATCGATATATTTCGAAATTGGCACATCTTTATATAACCAAGGACGTTTAATTGTGATGATACAGTAGTTTAAGGTAATTTTGTTTATAAAGGTTTCATCGTAATCGAAATTGATAATATCCTTGTTAAATCCTTTTAAATCCTTTTTTGCTCGTGATAAAATGCTTTTTAGTTCCGATTGGTTTACCTCCAAACTGGTCCAAGCATTTTCGTTTTTATAGAAATTATAAGGTACCATTTGTAGCTTAACATAAGCGTTCATCGATTGTATGCCTATGGCTTCTATATTTTTAATATCGCTTAATATTTTGTTTTTAAGTTTTAATGTTTTGTCGTAGTCGGATAGTTTATTAATGTTTTTTAATGCTTTCTCAATAGTATCCTTTAGGCCTTTTAAACGCCATTCGGCAAGTAATAAGGCAATTTTCTTTTGGTGGATATCTACTTTTAGAAAAAATGTGGTTTTGTTATCTTCGCTTGCGGTATCATTTTCAAAACCCGAATAAAGTTCATTCAGCTCATCTACCAATTGTTCATATTGTTCGAGGTATTTGTTGTATAAAAGCAATTGTTCCGAAGGCTCATTGTCGGTACTATACAGCAGTTTTTTGTCTGGAATTGATACGGTCATTTCGTCCTGCGGTTTTTTTAGTTGCAATTGTTCCAAAAACAACTTGTAATATTCGTAAAGATTGCTCTGTGCATCGATGTCCCAATAGGTTTTATCTGTACTTAATGAGTTTAGTTGTGCAGATATGTCTTCGCTGTTTAAAAACTGCTCTGTATTTAATAGTTTGCCCGAAAGAAACTCAAAATCGGTAGCTTCGAACACACGTAACGATGCGCAGGGTACAAAATTGGTATTTGATTTTGAGTTGGTATCTTCTACCAGTTCTTTTAGTTTTTGTATGCAGGCGATATAAAATTTCACACGGATAAATTTAAATTTTGTAACAAGTTGTCTGTTTAGAGGTTAAAATCCCACAAATCCATTACAGGGTTTTAACTTTGGAAATTTTTAAGACTTTTTTGAAGAATAGTACTCGAAAAGGTAAAACCACCTGTTTGTACATTATGTAACTTTACCTGCTTTATAAACCTGTCAGGTTTTTAAAACCTAACAGGTCTGGAGTTTAAAGAAAGGTTTGCTTTAATTGACTTCTACCCATTCGTCGTTCTTAATGCTGGGTAGCGGATTTGGAGCCATACCCAGTATATGGCACTTTCTTCCTATTAGTAGTATTTCTGGAGAGGTTATTCCTTGTTCTTCCCGACTTCCGGAAGTGTCCACCTTGGTATCGTCGTAAGAGTAATTTGCTCCTATTCTAAAAGGGCCAAAACCAAAACCGCCACCGGACTTAATATGTTTTTCTGCTCTTTTATATGAATTGCTTCCTTTTTTAAAGCCAATTTTAATATCCTTGGCAAAATATAGTTCGGTTACTACGGCAGGCATCAATCCTTTTCCATTACCATCACTAACCATTTGATTGTTAACGATATCTTGTCCCGTTTTGGAGTATTTCCAGTATCTGGATTTAATAAAATTCATGCCCAGCCATGGACGCGATACGTAGCACTTGGTAAGTTTAAAACTCATCTCAAAATCGTTAAAGTCATATTGCGAGGATACATTGGTTATTTTACCTTCTGTATTAACACTGGCAATGCCAAAGTAACGGGCTTTGGCCGACCAACCGTGGGCTGTATTTCTGTACGAAGAATTGTAATTGGATTTTTTAAACTTAAATGAGGTCCAACCTCTGGAGTTCTCCAGTATTTTTGCAGGTATAGGTGCCGAATAATAATATGTGTTCGAGCCGCCCAATCCGGTGCGTTTGGCAGCCAAAAACTCCGATTCGTAGCGTTTTTTTACGGTAATAAAGTTGCTGGCTTCAATCTCGTCTATGTAGTTCATTATTTTTTCTACTTGACCTTTGTAGCCTAAGGATTCCCAACGTTTTAGTGCATTGTCCCTTTTTCTAATAATGTTTCTTCCGTTTATGGCCATTTCGGTCATGGCTTCACTGTCGCCTTCGTTAACACGTATTTGCAAATCGGTTAATACTTCTTCGGCTTCTTCATATAGTGCTTCGTACTCCAAATACTTCATGTACATGGGAGACATAAAGGATTGGTAAATGTATTGGGGGTTGTCTTCCGGGTGCTCTATCATCTCTTCGTCGTAGTCGGGATTTTTTAATTTTTTGGTTTTGAAGAGTTTTTTACGGAGCATTTCTAGTTTTTTCTCAACTTTAGGATCAATTTTGGAATTTTTCACTACACAAAAATCTAAAATATCGGCGTAGGTGTTAGATACCGTATGGTCCGGTTTATGGCTAAACACGCTAAATTCACGAGCTTTATCTTTTATGCTGGGAATATATGCCGGTATTTGATCGGCAATTCTGGCAAATTCTTCGGCCTGTGCAAATCGGCCCCATTTACTCGAACTCCTTAAATCGTTATACTCTTCGTCGCTTATGCCCTCTTTTTTTGGAGGTGCCCCAAACAGTCCTTTTGAGGCATAATCGAAAGCTTCTTCGTCTATAATGGCAGCTACGGGTTCCCAAGCAATAAAATTGTCAGGGCCCAACATTTTGGGGTCGCCGCCATTGGTTAGTTTTTTGTACACATCACCAAAGACAACATTCATTAAATCGTCTGGGATCGGTTCGAAATTATCTGGCATAATATTAGGTTTTAATTGGCCTACTCTATTTAAAATTTGGTTTTTCGGCGAGCACCATTATTTGTTAGTTTTAATCTTTATTGGCCAAAAGCACTTCCATTTTGGCTTTGGTTTCGGCATTGTATATGCCGGTAATGTTCAAATCCATACTTGTAGATTGTAGTTGTTTAATGGCAGTCTCGGTTTTTGGCCCAAAAACACCATCGGATGTGCCGGGATTATAACCTAAAATTTTAAGTGCATTTTGAAGGGTTACTACATGTGAGCCCCTGCTGCCTTTTCTTATGGGGCTTTTGGGTAAGGTGGTCAATGAAGTGTTGTTAAGGCGCCTAAAGCCCAGTAAACGGGTTGCCGGATATGCCGAAATGCTAACAGCATCGCCTTGGTTGCCTCCCAAAACATAAATGCGGGTGTCGTCTTTTGAAAAACCGAGATAAATACCTACATGGCCTAAGTGGGAATTAATGTTTTTCCTCCAGAATACAACAATATCCCCAGGTTCGGGATGTTGTATTTCGAAGCCTACGTTTAACCAAGATCTTGCTGCTGCCGATTTTGAATTTTCCAGTCCTGCCTTTACGGCAACCCAGTTTAAAAATGTACTGCACCACGGGGTTTCGTCGTCGTTAATCCACTTAAAACCTGCTTCTTTTGCATATTGAACAATACGTTTATTATGTTCTGGACCTTTAATTTCTTTAATACCAAATTCATTGATGGCAACTTCCAATAAATTTTTCATAATTATTTGTTTTAGTGAAGTACAAAGTTTTAATAATTATGAAGAAGAGTTTACAGGATAAACCCTAAAAAGAGAAAAGGTTAAATACCCTATTTATAGGGTGTTTAACCCTTTGTGGTTGTAAGACAAAAATAAAGTAATGTTGTTTTTGTTTACAAAAATAAATAATGGATGTATTTAACCATTATCTATGGTTTTTAAAATTTTTACAGAATTATCGGCAATAACGACGTTATCAGGAAAACTTTTGATAACTACCGAATCTGCTCCAACTACAACATTATTACCTGCGGTTATATTATTACCGTAATCGTAGCGGAAAGGTAGTTCTATATATAGATTTTTCCTGCTTGTCCAAAAATTTAATAAAGCAGTTTGGTGCGTTCTTCTAAATGTTTATCACTTAAATGATTGAATTTATGGAAAAGTAAACGTACATGGTGGCGTTCCTTTTTTTTAAGCAGGATCGGGGGGACTATACTCCGGCAGGCATTTTCTTTTCTGTCATAATATTCAATTCTATTTAAAGATACTAATTTTATTGAAGTTATAAACCTTTTGTTGCTGCTTCGGCGCAGCGTTCGCCATCCATAGCGGCCGAAATAATACCACCGGCATAACCTGCACCTTCGCCACAAGGAAATAAGCCTTGTATATCTGGATGTTCTAAATTATTGTTGCGGGGAATGGAAATTGGCGATGAGGTTCTGGATTCCACACCTACAATATTAGCATTTTCGGTATAATACCCTTTCATTTTCTTGCCGAAAGCCACAAAACCTTTTCGTAAGCGACTGCCTATTATTTTTGGTAGTAAAGAATGCAAGGGTGCCGAATTTAGTCCTGGTTGGTACGAACAGGGGTTTAGGGATGCCGATAATTTTCCTTCAACAAAATCGGTTAGGCGTTGTGCCGGTGCTACTTGACTACGTCCACCGGCGGTAAAAGCCAGACGTTCTAAGTCTTTTTGATATTCCAATCCTTTTAAGGCTCCAAAATGTTCGTATCTTTGTAAATCTTTATTTACATTAATTTCAACCACAATACCCGAATTAGCAAATAAATTGTTGCGTTTGGATGGAGACATACCGTTTACCACCACTTCGCCATTTGCTGTAGCTGCGGGTACTATAAACCCACCGGGGCACATACAGAACGAATATACGCCGCGTTCATTAACCTGTTCGACCAAGTTGTATGAGGCTGCCGGAAGCAATTCGTGGCGTTTGCCATTACAATGATACTGGATGCCATCGATAATCTCTTGCGGATGTTCTGCCCGAACGCCCATAGCAAACGATTTAGCTTGGAGTTGGATACCCTTTTTATGGAGTAGGTAAAAAATATCTCTCGCCGAATGTCCTGTTGCCAAGATAACGCGATTAGCAGCCATTTCAGTGCCATTTTGTAATATAACGGATTGTATTTTATTATTTTTAATAATGAAATCGGTAACACGGGTCTCAAAATGGATTTCGCCACCATATTTTAAAATAGTTTCCCTTATATTTTGGACTACTTTTGGAAGTTTGTTGGTGCCAATGTGTGGATGGGCATCTATTAAAATCTGTTCGGTAGCACCGTGAAAAACCAGATTTTCAAAAATTCGGCGTACATCGCCGCGTTTTAAGCTGCGGGTATAAAGTTTGCCGTCACTATAAGTGCCTGCACCACCTTCGCCAAAGCAGTAATTAGAATCTTCGTTTACATCGTGAAACTGGTTTATTGCCCGTAAATCGCGCCGTCTTTCTTGTACGTTTTTGCCACGCTCTAAAACAATGGGTTTAAATCCCAACTCGATACATCGCAATGCCGCATACATACCCGCTGGGCCAAAACCAATAATGTGTATGGGGTTAGCTCTGGAAATATCTTTGTAATCAAATTGATATTGTGATATCTTAGGAAAGGATTCTGTAATATAAACCGCTATTTTATAATTGATTATAATTTTTGGTTTGCGGGCATCGATAGATCTTCTAAGTATTTTTATCCCCGTAATTACTTTTTCATCAACAGTTAATATTTCAGCCGATTTTTTAATCAAAATACTGTCTTGTCCTTCTTCTTTAAGGGATATGCGCAGTTGTAGTTCTTTAACCATATTGCAAAATTAGAAATTCATACATTATAAAAGTAAGGAAAATACACGGTATCAATCATTTTTAACAAGAGGAGTATTCAGGTGTTTTTTAAAGAAGGAATACAAATAATCTAACGATTCATTTGTTTGCGGTACGGTATGGCCTTGCCCATAATCGATAAGGCTTTGTGTAGGAACATTTAAGGAATCTAATTTGGCTTTGAAATAATTGGCTTGTTCAGTATAATATAGTGCATCGGTGGTGTTGTAAAAGAATAGGGTGGGAGCACTTGCAGCGGTTTTTGCCAAATAGGTTGCACCCATGGTTTTCCATAGGTTGAAATGATTGTCCAGTTTGCCCCATGCCCAAGGACATCGGGTTTCCAGATTAAAGTCGCCGTCGTTTAAAGTATTGTAAATAATGGTATAATCGAATACACCTGGGCCTATTGTGGCAGCCTGGATATTGCTAGATACGTCTGTATAAAATCCTGCATTTTCAAATTTGGGAACTTTACGGTCTCCAATAGCCATGGCACCGGCAGTAGCACCTCTGGAAAATCCATAGATGCCTATGTGTTTCGAGAGACCTATTGCTTTTCCTGTTGCTCGCAATGTACGAACTGCCGATTTTACTTTTTGTGCTGCATCAGGATTGGTTTGGTACGATTTATAGGTATCGTTCTTTCCATTTTTTGGTTTTCCACTTCCCCAAGGACAATATTTGGGGTGGTCGGCAATGGCCCAAGCCATACCATGGGCAGGAGCTCCTTCTAAAAAGGAATCGTTAAAGCCTGCGAAAGTGTAGGGTAAATACATACGTAAATTTTTATTGGTATTGGTAAGTTTACCTTTTTCGGTATTGTAAGTAGCATGGCTATTACTGTACGAAAAGGATAAGATTATGGGTACAGCAACCGAAGTATTGGCCGGATAAATAATATCCATATATAGCATGTCGCCGTTTGTATATTCGTTTGGGGTATTGTAAACTGTTGGGTCGTCTTTAAAATAGGGGACGTCAGGCATTATGCGGTAGCCTTCAAATAATATATAGGATTTGCTTATCGAGCAATTCTTAAATCCGCAAAAGTTACCGGTTGCCAACGAATCGTTAATGGCTATAATATCTTGGTTAATATTGGTAGGTACAGCATTTTTATTTTTTTTATAATTGAGCTCGAAAACATAATATCCCTGAGATAATAGCCATTTAACATCCTTAGCGTTACTATTTCGCCCTATTTTTTTAAAATTTAGGTTTTTAAGGTACACAACGGTAGCGTATTTGCCATAAAAATCCTTTTTAGGTACTTTGGGCTTGCTTATTTTATAACCAATATTGTTACCACTAACTTTGCTAAACCATTTGTTTTTGGGCGTACAGGACAAAAGAGTTGCGATTAATAGAACCAACCAAAATAATTTTGAGTTTGTCATGTTTTAATGATGATGTATGTAAGCGTTGGCAGAATAGAAAAGCTGGACTTTTCGATTTAGTACCAACGTAAGCTACATTGCAAATTTTATTTGCTAAATTTAACGAAAAAGGCATGGTACACAACAAAAAGACAAATTATCTTTAATATGTTGATAAACAGAACATCATATTATTAGACCTTGAAGGTTTTTAAAATTTTCAAAGTATTGGAAATTAGCTTAATAAACTAATGTGAAAGTTTTGTCGTGTACTAAACGAAAAAGGAATGGATTTACAAGTAGCGACTAAAAAAACAAAAATTTTAAATTAAGTATTTAACCTGCTATTGCCTATACTCAATGTTGCGTGCAGGTTTTATTTTATTATATGCGTTCTTTAAATAATCGATTCGTTCCAAATATGATTTGTTCTGATTTTCACTTTGTCGTTTTGAAAATTTAACCAATTATCTTCATCATATTTTTTGGAGAGGATTGGACTTATTGTTTCCATTTGAATAATTAGCAGAGATTGGGTCTCAAATATTTCAGTTGGTAAATTAATTTTTGCTTCAACTTTAAATTTTTCTTTATGAAATGGATCTATGTCAAGAGACTATTTTTTGTGGGGAAGTTTTGTGTTTTTAATACGTTGGAGTAAATTGTTGTTTTGAGAATAGTAATTTGATTCAATAGGTCTAATTTTATTTTTCAATTTACCGATATTGTTTTTTATCCAAATTAATTTTGAATAATCCTGAAAAACACTCCCTGAATTAAGAATAAAATCTTCAGATAACTTATCGTTTAACTTATAGATAGAGTCAATTTCATTAATTTCAATCAAATATGGATTTGAAATAGTTATAATTTGGTTATTTTTTTCATTTTTACATGACAGAAATAATAATAACGACGCTATAAAGATAGATTTCATTAATTTGTTTTTTATGCAAAAGCACAGAGAGGCGAAGCTGAATATTTCGGTTTGGTACCCAATATAAATTACTTGCAAATTTTATTTGCCGAATTTATAAAAAGCAAATGAATTTGCAAGTAGTAACAAATAATGTAATAACCTCGAATTAAGTATTTACTAAGCTATTTCTTGTGTACAATGTTGTAGGTAGGTTTATTTCAAATTCAGCATCCGAAATTGGTGTTATTTCTTCTGTGTGTTTTCTTAATTCTATGCTCAATTTCGGTCCGTTTTTTCGGTTTATACGATATGGTTATATTATAGTGTTGTAGCTTATTTTTTTTCGTAAGTAATAAACGAAAAATCGTAATTGTTACTTTCATTTTTGCTGTGAAACGCATTTGCTGTTTCTTTCCAAATAGAAGTATCTATTTCAGGAAAAAAGGCATCGGCATCTGCAAATGTTTCGTGTACCCTTGTCATTTCAATCTTAGTACACAAAGTTATGGCTTGCCTATAAATTTCGCCACCGCCAATAATAAAGGGTTGAGGGTCTTTTTGGGAAACATCGATAGCTTCTTCTAACGAGTTAACCAATATAACACCTTGAGGTACAGTATAATCTTTTTGTCTGGAAATAACCACATGTGTGCGGTTGGGAAGTGGTTTAGGAAAGCTTTCAAAAGTTTTTCTGCCCATAATAATATGGTGTCCGCTTGTTAGATTTTTAAAACGTTTTAAATCGTCGCTTAAATGCCAAATAAGTTTGTTTTCCTTTCCTATGGCATTGTTCTCGGAGGCGGCAACAATTAAGGTTAGGTTATTTCTGGTAGTAAACGACAACGATTTTTTTGTGGTGTTCTTTAATAGTGCATCATCGCTGGGTAAGGTAGCTTTAAGTTTTTCTATACGTTGGTTTTGCTTGGATACCAGCTTGTTAAGTTGTCGCTGTTCCCATTTTTTACCCATAAATTTATTGGTAACAAACACATTAAAAATATGGTACACAAAAAAGAAGGCCCACAAAATAATGGCGTACAAAAACCATTCCTTACCAAATAAGGTAAATTCTTTTCCAATACCCAAAACGGTATTGGCCAATATTAAAAAAACACAGCCAATTAAAAAAATAACAAAGTGGATGTACAAACGTCTTTTCTGTTTAATGCGTTTTTGGGCATTTTCAAGAAGTTCTAATTGGTCTTTATCTATTTTGGGTATTTCCTTTTTCTTTTTTCCAAACATGTTTGCAAACTTAGGTTGTAAAGTTAAAGTTTTCGGTAATGATATTCTAACAGAATGGATAATTTTAGGGTCGAAATGGTATAAACTCTAAAATTGAAGTCGGTTTTTGATTGTTTTTTGGGGGATATTTTAATGTTATCTATTGAAAATCAGCATTAAACAAACAGAAAGACTGATAATAATGTAATTATTTTTACGAAAAGTTAGCTGATTATAATTAACTTATTAAGTTGTTATCAAATTGATAATTCGTTCAGGGAAAGCACTTTTATTTTCAGTACAGCAAAAATGTTTCATAAATTTGCGGTACATAAACACAACTATTATAAAATATTATGGCGATTACAAAAAAATACTTAAAAAGTAAGCCCATTTGTAAAGTAACCTTTTCAATATTGGCAGAAGATGCGAAAAAAGTTTCGCTTGTAGGAGATTTTAATAAGTGGAGTGCAAAGGCACATCCCTTAAAAAAATTAAAGAATGGAACGTTTAAAGGAACGTTGGATTTAGATAATGATAAGTCGTACGAGTTTAAATACCTTATTGATGAAACCGTTTATGCTAACGACGATGCAGCCGATGGTTATGTGTGGAACGAATTTGCTTCTGCCGATAATAGTGTTGTAAAAGTTTAAGCAAATTGTTTATAAATCGAAAAAAGGCTTTCTGGATTTTCAGAAAGCCTTTTTTTGTTTTTAAGTGATTTTTTTGTTGAAATACCACTATTAGAGCCTGTTTAAATTTATAAGGTTTTGAGGTCTTGAAAACCAGTTCAAAAAATCGAGTAAGTCAATTTTTTGCCATACATTAATTGAATATGCTTTATGTTTATATTATACGGCAACCACACCTTTTATATGCGGATGTGGGTCGTAATTTTCAAGAGAAAAATCTTCGAAAGTAAAATCGAATATATTTTTAACTTTTGGGTTTAATGTCATTTTGGGCAATGGTTTAGGCTTACGTGATAATTGAAGGTTTAATTGCTCCAAATGATTGTTGTAAATATGGGCATCGCCAAAGGTATGTATAAATTCGCCGGCTTGGTAGCCACAAACCTGAGCCATCATTAGGGTTAACAACGCATAAGAAGCAATATTGAAAGGGACGCCCAAAAATATATCGGCACTGCGTTGGTAAAGTTGGCAGGATAGCTTGCCATTGGCCACATAAAACTGAAAAAAAGCATGACAGGGTGGTAGGGCGGCCTTTCCGTTGGCTACATTTTCACTAAAACTTTTGGAAGTGTCGGGTAAAACCGAAGGATTCCATGCCGAGACCAACATGCGGCGACTGTTAGGACTGTTTTTTAGAGTTTCGACAATTTCTGTAATTTGGTCTATCTCATCGCTGTTCCAATTGCGCCATTGGTACCCGTAAATGGGGCCTAAATCGCCATTTTCGTTGGCCCATTCATTCCAAATACGTACACCGTTTTCGGTTAAGTAGTTAATATTGGTGTCGCCCTTTAAAAACCAAAGTAATTCGTAAATAATCGATTTTAAATGTAGTTTTTTGGTAGTAACCATAGGGAATCCTTCGCTTAAATCGAACCGCATTTGGTAGCCAAAAACACTTTTGGTACCCGTACCCGTGCGGTCTCCTTTTTCGTTGCCGTGTTCTAAAACATGTTTTACTAAATCGAGATATTGTTTCATGTGTTAATATTTATTGTTTTTAATGGTCACATGGAACACCCAAATTAACATTCTGCTGTGTGATTAAAACTTAATAATGGGTGTTTCATTATTTCTTTAAGGTTTTTAAAGTCAAAAGACAAAAATGATAAAGTTTGGTGTAAATTTATGTGTTTTTTAGTTTTTGTGTCTTAATTGTTGGAAACTTTAATCAACAGTTATCCAATAATCATTCCTGCAATAGTTGCCGAGATTAAGGATGCCAATGTTCCACCGATTAAGGCTTTCATTCCAAACTTAGACAAAACAGTACGTTGGCCGGGAGCCAAAGAACCAATACCGCCAATTTGGATACCAATGGAAGCAAAGTTAGCAAATCCGCACAACATGTAGGTGGCCATAATTACCGATTTTTCGTAGCTAAAGTGTATGTCATTAGTTAGGTCTTTTAAACCTCTTAACTGTATGTAGCCTACAAACTCGCTGGCTGCTAATTTAATACCCAGTAATTGTCCCATAAGCATCATATCTTCTTTGGCAACACCAATAAGCCACATAAGTGGAGCAAAGGTATAGCCTAGGATAAATTCGATACTTAAACTTTTATATGTACTGGTGTTAGTGGCTATCCAATGGTTTATATTGGTAATATTGCCTATCCAGTCCAAAATCCCATTAAACATAGCTATAAAGGCCACAAAAACCAAAAGCATGGCTCCTACATTGGCTGCCAGTTTTAAGCCTTCGGTGGTACCGTTGGCGATGGCATCGAGAAAGTTTGAGCCTATTTTTTCCTGAGATACCTTAACATCGGTATTTACGGGTTCTGTTTGTGGGTAAAGTATTTTCGAAATTACAATAGCACCGGGAGCGGCCATGACCGAAGCAGCTAAAAGATGTTTTGCGTAAAGTAGCCTTAAATCGGGGTTGTCACCGCCCAAAAAACCGATGTACGCTGCCATTACAGCTCCGGCAACGGTTGCCATACCGCCAATCATAACCAAAAGCATTTCGGACTTGTTCATTTTTTCCAGATAAGCTTTTATTAGGAGAGGCGCTTCGGTTTGTCCCAAAAATATATTTCCGGCAACACTTAAACTTTCTGCCCCTGAAATTTTTAAGGTTTTCGATAACAGCCAAGCCATAGCTTTTACTACTTTTTGAATAATGCCCAAGTAAAACAATACCGATGTTAATGCCGAAAAGAATATAATGGTTGGCAATACCTGAAAGGCAAATATATATCCGAATTTGGTCATATCGCCAACCAATCCTGAAAATAAAAATTCGCTGCCTGCCCGTGTAAAATCCAATACACTAACAAATAGGCTACCTATAAATTCGAATATTTTTTTTATAAAATCAACTTTTAAAACACCAATGGCGATAAGAAGTTGAATTGAAAGTCCTATACTTACAATACGCCAATTAATGGCTTTTCGGTTGCTACTGAATAAAAAAGCGATAAAAATAAGGCTAAGCATGCCTATAATACCGCGCCAAAGGCTATTAATGGAAAAACCTTGGCTGGGAATGATGGTTGGAGCTGTTTGTTCCGAAATTTCTTTTTGTTTACCGGTTGGAGTGTTAGAAAGGACAGTAGGGGTATGCTCCGTTGTTTCTAAAACGTGGTTAAGCTTTTGGGTTAGGGAGTCCTGTTGCGTAATTTTGTTTATAGCTTGGGCGGAACTTTGGAGAGAAAAAGCCAAAGAGCATATCGTGAATAACAAAAATACGTGCTTCATAAATTTTAAATTGAGTTATCCTCTTTTGGATATTTCGTCGCGAATACGCGCTGCTTTTTCGTAATCTTCTTTTAAAACGGCTTCTTCCAAAAGACTTTGAAGTTCTGCAAGTGTTTTATTTTTAAATAAACTACTGGTCTGGGGTTTGGACTTGGACTTGGATTCGTCTTCGCTAATTAATCCTTCTATCAAGGCATTTTCTTTAGTGTCTTCGATTTTGGTTTCTTCCAGATTGGTTTTTAAATAAATCCCGGCTTTGTCCAAAATATTTTTATAGGTAAATATGGGTGCATCGAAACGCAGTGCCAAGGCAATAGCATCACTAGTTCTAGCATCAATAATTTCTTCAATTTTATCGCGTTCGCAAATTAAACTGGAGTAGAAGACACCATCTACAAGTTTATGGATAATAACCTGTTTTACAACAATACCAAAACGATCGGCAAAACCTTTAAATAAATCGTGGGTTAACGGTCGTGGTGGCCTAATTTCCTTTTCTAAAGCAATGGCGATGGATTGTGCTTCGAAAGCACCAATTACAATAGGAAGTTTGCGTTCGCCATCAATTTCGTTTAGTATAAGTGCATAGGCACCATTTTGGGTCTGGCTGTACGAAATTCCCTTTATATTTAATCTAACTAAGCTCATAAATTAATTAAAACGCAAAGAACTGTTTAAATTAGGACTTTACCAAAACTACAAAAGCAGATTTGTTAAAAGTTTTAATGAGAACCCCAAATTAAGCAGTTCTTTTAAGAACAATACAATTTATAAAAAATAATTTTATTGTTGCGCTTTAAAAGCTTTTAATTTTTCGATTAGGGTAGGGACTACCTCAAAGGCATCGCCTACAACACCATAGTCGGCCGCTTTAAAAAATGGTGCCTCTGGGTCGTTGTTTATAACGACTTTTATTTTAGAGGCATTTACGCCTGCCAAATGTTGTATGGCTCCCGAAATACCAATGGCGATGTATAAATTGGAGGCAACGGGTTTTCCGGTTTGTCCAACATGTTCGCTATGTGGACGCCAGCCTAAATCGGATACGGGTTTAGAACAGGCTGTTGCGGCATTCAATACACCGGCCAATTCTTCAATCATGCCCCAATTTTCCGGGCCTTTTAACCCACGGCCACCAGACACCACAATATCGGCATCGGCAATGCTTACTTTATTGGAGGCTTTATCGATTGTTTCTACTTTTACATTTAAATCTGAAATGTTTGGAGAGAAATCTTCTACAGAAGTGTTTCCGTTGCTTTCTACCAATCCGAAAGCATTGTTGGAAAGTCCAATAATTTTTATAGCGGTATTTATGGACGATACCTCAAAGGCTTTATTGGTAAAGGCATTTCTTTTTACCGTAAAAGGCGATGTGTTTGAAGGTGTTTCTATAACATTTGAAGCATAACCGGCATTTAAACCCACGGCCAAAAGTGGTGCCAAATACTTGCTGTTGGCACTAGAGCTTAAAATAACGACCTTACTGTTTTCTTTTTCGGCGGCTTGTTTTATAGCTTGGGCGTAGCCACTAGCATTAAATTGTTCTAACTGGCCATTGGTTATTTTTAAAACCTTATCTATGCCGTATTTGCCCAATTCGGCAGTATCGTTAATGTTAAAACTTACGGCGGTTACCGTAGTGCCTAATTGATTGGCTACGGCTTTGGCGTACGATGCGACTTCGAAAGCCGTTTTTTTGAATGTTCCTTGTTCGGATTCTGTATATACTAAAACTGACATAATATTTTTAAAAATGTAAATTTCAAAAAAAAGCAAATTCCAAATGTCAAAACGATTAGGGGTTTGCTCTTGAAATTTGGTTATTAAATGACTTTTGCTTCGTTATGGAGTAAGTTTATCAATTCGTCCAAATTGTTGGGGTCTATCAATTTAACGGCACCCTTTGGAGCTGGTTTTTCAAACTTGACCGAAGTTGTTTCGGTATTGGCTTCAATAGGCGAAACAATGGTTAGGGGCTTTTTACGGGCCATCATAATACCTCGCATATTGGGAATACGCAAATCGCTTTCTTCAACAAGTCCTTTTTGCCCGCCAATAACCAAAGGTAACGATGTGGAAATGGTTTCTTTTCCACCGTCTATTTCCCTAATAACAGTAGCCTCGGTACCGTTTATCTCTAAACCAATACAGTTATTTACAAAATTAGCATTGGTTAATGCTGCAAGCATTCCGGGTACCATGCCGCCATTGTAATCTATAGATTCCCTACCGGCAATAACCAAATCGTAACTACCCTCTTGGATTACTTTTGCCAATTGTTTGGCAACCGAAAAACCATCGGTAGCTTCGGTGTTTACACGAATGGCTTCGTCGGCACCAATAGCCAAGGCTTTACGTAATGTAGGCTCGGTTTCCGACCCACCAACATTTGCAACGGTAATGGATGCATTTTGTTTTTCTTTAAACCACATAGCTCTGGTAAGTCCAAACTCATCATTCGGATTAATAACAAATTGAACACCATTAGTATCTAATTTGCTATCACCATCGGTAAAATTAATCTTTGATGTGGTGTCCGGAACGTGGCTAATGCACACTAATATTTTCATAATAATATGGTATTTTATTTAGAATAATTCTTTTTGACGTTACGAAGTTAACCATATTATTCGAAATTTTTACTATGCATGCATAATAAATTAAAAAAATCCTATTAGATAGTATCATTAATTATTGTTATTTTTGTGTTCGATTTAAAATAAATTTAATGAAGACAATTCAATTTAGAGAAGCAATCTGTGAGGCCATGAGCGAAGAAATGCGTCGGGACGAAAGTATATATCTAATGGGAGAAGAAGTTGCGGAATATAACGGAGCATACAAAGCCTCGAAAGGGATGTTGGACGAATTTGGCTCTAAGCGTGTTATCGATACGCCTATTGCCGAGCTTGGTTTTGCCGGTATTGCCGTAGGCTCGACCATGACCGGAAATCGCCCCATTGTAGAATTTATGACCTTTAACTTCTCGTTGGTTGGAATTGACCAAATTATAAATAATGCCGCCAAGATTAGACAAATGTCGGGCGGACAGTTTAATTGCCCAATTGTGTTTCGTGGTCCAACGGCTTCGGCAGGGCAATTGGGGGCAACGCACTCGCAAGCATTCGAGAGTTGGTATGCCAATACACCCGGACTAAAAGTGGTGGTACCGTCTAATCCTTACGATGCAAAAGGCTTACTTAAAGCAGCTATTCGCGATAACGACCCCGTTATTTTCATGGAAAGTGAGCAAATGTACGGCGATAAAGGCGAAGTACCCGAAGGCGAGTACGTATTGCCGTTGGGTGTTGCCGATATTAAAAGAGAAGGGACGGATGTTACCATAGTATCGTTCGGGAAAATTATAAAAGAAGCCTATAAAGCAGCCGACGAATTGGCAAAAGAAGGTGTTTCGTGCGAAATTATAGACTTGCGTACAGTACGTCCAATGGATAAGAAAACCATTTTGGAATCGGTTAAAAAAACAAACCGTTTGGTTATTCTTGAAGAGGCTTGGCCATTTGGTAACGTAGCTACCGAAATTACGTATATTGTACAAAACGAAGCTTTCGATTACCTTGATGCACCCATTATAAAGTTGAATACGGCCGATACACCGGCACCATACTCTCCCGTTCTGTTGGAGGAATGGCTGCCCAACAGTAACGACGTGGTGAAAGCTGTAAAAAAAGTACTGTACATATAAAAAAACGATTTTTTACGTTATAATAACTTCATTGGTATAATGGCCAATGGAGTTTTTTATGCTATGAAAATAAGATTACTTATTCTATTTTTTTTCTTCGGAATTTTTTTTGCAACATCGCAAACCAAGGTTAGTGGCCATGTTTTTGATGAGTTCGACCAACCTGTCCCATTTGCCAACGTACTGTTTAAAAATTCTACCGAAGGTACTATAACCAACGAAAACGGAAGGTTTTATTTGGAATCTGGCGAAACTTGGCCGGAACTTACTATTTCGTTTATGGGTTACGAGACTTTAAATGTGGTTTTGGATAAAAAGGTGAATTTCGATTTAAAATTCATTTTAAAAGAAGAGGCAGCACAGTTGGACCAAGTGTTTATTGTATCGGGAAAACAATCTAAAAAAAACAATCCGGCAATAGATATCCTTAGAAAAATATGGAAACATAAGCGTAAAAACGGATTATACAAGTACAATCAATATAAATACAACAAATACGAAAAAGTAGAGTTCGACCTAAATACCGTAGATAGTAGTTTAATAAAAAGTAAATTGTTTAAGGGCATGGAATTTGTGTTTAACCAAGTCGATACCTCGAACGTTACCGGAAAAACCTACTTGCCCATATTTATAAACGAAGCAGTCTCGACCATTTATGGCGATAATCGTCTCAATAAAGAAAAAGAAGTACTTAACGGCAACAAAAATTCCGGTTTTAGCGATAACCAGATTATTATCGACTTTATTGCCGACCTATATCCCGATTACAATATTTACGATAATTATTTAAAGTTTTTCGATAAGAGTTTTGTAAGTCCGTTATCAAAAACAGGAATAAACACCTATAATTATGTGCTGAAGGATAGTAGTTATATAGACAATAAATGGTGTTACAATATTGTGTACTATCCGAGGCGCAAAAACGAATTGACCTTTAAGGGCGATTTTTGGGTGGCCGATACCACGTATGCCATTAAGGAAATAAACCTTCAAGCCTCCAAAAGTGCTAATATAAACTGGGTAAAGGAAATTTATATTGAACAGGAGTTCGATGTACTTAACGACTCGTTGTTTTTAATAAAACGCGATTATATGATGTCCGATTTTGCCCTGCGCAAAAAAGAAGAATCGCGGGGTGTTTACGGTAAGCGGACTACACTTTACGATAATTACAAATTCGACGAAGAAAAAGAAGCCAAATTCTACGAAGCTGAAGTTTACAATTACAATGCCGATGTGTATAACCGAGACGATTCTTTTTGGGAAGAAAACCGTTTGGAAACCCTAAATAAAGACGAAAAAGGGGTTTATAAAATGCTAGATACTTTAATGACCGTAAAAAAGTTTAAAAGACTGTATAGTGTGGGCAGTATATTAACATCGGGCTATATCGAGTTTAATACATTACCTTTGGATTATGGCCCTGTTTTTTCAACCTTTGGGTTTAACGAGGTAGAAGGTATTCGGGTAAGAACGGGTGGCAGGACCTATTTTGGACCTAACGACCTTTGGCGTCTGGAAGGCTTTTTGGCTTATGGCTTTAGGGACGATAAAGTTAAATATGGTATTTCCGGCAAATGGCTGTTGGACAAAAAAAACCGTCTTATAATTTCTGGAGGAAATAGGCGTGATGTCGAGCAAATTGGTGCAAGTCTTACCTCCAGTACCGATGTTTTGGGGCGCAGCTTTGCATCGTCGGCACTGTTTACAACAAGTTCCAACGATAAATTAACATCCATTAACTTAACCAGTTTGGCGGTAGAAATGGAGCCCTGGCGAAATTTGGTGTTTAGAATAGGTGCTGATTACCGAACCTTGGAGTCGGCATCGCCTACTTTTAGTTTGGATTACAATACACCAAATGGGGTAGAGTCGGAGCTTAAACAAATGGAAAGTTCGTTTGCAGTAATGTTTTTTCCTAACAGAAAAATGACCGGATTTGGGGTAGAACGCCGAGAAGCCAACGACAATTTTGCCCGATTGTTTGCTCAGATTACACGTGCCGATAAATCGGTGCTTAAAAGTAATTTTGCATATACCAAACTCCAGTTTCAATACATCCAGCCTTGGCAACTTGGTGGGCTGGGCAGGCTAACAACCACGGTAGAAGCCGGTAAAACCTTTGGCGAAGTACCACTTGGACTGCTAAGTGTTATTCCCGGTAACCAATCATATTTTTCAATATACAACACCTTTCCACAGTTGGATTACTACGAGTTTGTAACCGATACCTACGCGACCTATCATGTAGAGCATAATTTTAACGGCCGGATATTTTCAAGGATTCCGTTTTTACGAAAACTTAACCTACGTGAAATTATTGGATTTAGAGGAGCTTGGGGCGAGCTGTCGGACAAAAACGTAGCATTAAACAACACGAGCAATCCGCATAATATACCGTTGGTGGCCCCCACCGACCAAATGTACTACGAATACAGCGTGGGTATTGGCAATATTTTTAAGGTTTTTAGATTGGACTTTAACTTCCGTGGTAATTATTTAGACAACCCAAATGCCCGTAAATTTGGGGTAACAGGAACTGTTGGGTTTCAGTTTTAGGGTTTATTGGGTATTGTTGCCTACAATAGTGTATATTTGATTTAAAATATATGTAATGGATATATTCGCTGTACTTATTTTAATAGTGCTTGTAATTTTTATTGTAACTACAAATACCAAACTAAAAAGACTACAGGATACGGTTAACGGGATAGACCAAAAATTTAACAGATTGGAACGTACCTTAAAACAGGACGTTGAAACTTCCCAAAAACCGATATCCCAAACTTTGGCCGATAAAAATGTGGCTGCACCTACGGTATTAAAACCCGAAATAAAGCAACCGGAAGTCAAACCAGAAGAAATCAGGCCTGTTATTAAGGAAGAGCTTAAAGTTGAAGATAAACAGGTTATAACATCAAAATCTACAGCCGCTAAGCCTGAAATTGAAAAAATACAAGTAAGCGAGGTTATAGAAGGCAGGCGTGCCGTTACCGACAAAAAACCTATTGCTCCACAAAAAAAATCATGGTTTGAAAAGTTTAGGGAAAACAATCCCGATTTGGAGAAATTTGTTGGAGAAAACCTAATCAACAAAATCGGTATTCTTATTCTGGTTCTGGGTATTAGTTTTTTTGTAAAGTATGCCATAGATCGTGATTGGATTAACGAGCCTGCACGTGTCGGTATAGGTATTTTAGCAGGAGCCTTGGTTATGATGGTGGCCCACAGATTAAAGAAAAACTATGCGGCATTTAGTTCGGTTTTAGTAGCAGGAGCCATAAGTATATTTTACTTTACCATTGCCATTGCGTTTCACGATTACCAATTGTTTAGCCAAACAGTAGCTTTTGCTATAATGGTGGTTATTACGGCGTTTAGTGCCTTTGTTTCAGTAGCCTATAACCGTCAGGAATTGGCCGTACTGTCCTTAATAGGTGGTTTTGCCGTGCCTTTTATGGTAAGTACGGGCGAAGGTAATTACATGGTATTGTTTACCTACATTACTATTTTAAACATAGGTATATTGGCCATAGCCTATTTTAGAAAATGGAATATTGTTTCCATATTGTCCTTTTTATTTACCAGTATTTTATTTGTATCTTGGTTTGTTAAGGAAATGTTTGAAAATACCGAATTTCCCCATAAAGGAGCCTTCGCCTTCGCCACTTTGTTCTACTTTATGTTTAGTGTTTTGATTGTGCTTAACAATGTGCGTAATAATGGTAAATTTTCTATATGGGAATACGGTATTATTATAGCTAATACCTTTGTTTACTTTGGTTTGGGGTTAAGTATTATCAACGATTTGGATTTACCGTTAAAAGGAGCCTTTACATTATCGTTGGCCGCTTATAATTTAATCTATGGGTTTGTGCTGTACCGAAAATTCGGTATCGACAAAAAAGCGGTGTATCTGCTTATAGGGTTGGTGCTAACCTTTGTAACGCTTACTATTCCCATTCAGTTTGAAGGTAATTATATTACGCTGTTTTGGGCTGCCGAAGCCGTATTGCTGTTGTGGTTATCCCAAAAATCAAAAATTAATCTGTTTAAAATAGGTGCTCTTATTGTACAATTTTTGGCCATAATAAGCCTGTTTATAGATTGGGTGAAATATTATTTGGATAACGACGATGATTTAACCCTTGTTTTTAATCCGATATTTATAACGGGATTGGTGGTTGTGGCATCGTTGGTCGGTGCCTATTTCCTATTAAAAAAGAAACCGGAAACGACACAAGATTCCAAAGCACATATATTTATCAAACTACACCGTATTGTAGTTACCGTTGCAGCATTGGTTATAGGTTATTTTGTAGGTATTTTTGAGGTGGGTTATCAGGCCGATGTTTATTACCGAAATAATTATTCGGAGATAGCGTTTCCGGTAGCCTATCACTTTGTATATAGTACGGCTTTAGTGTATTTTGGCCTAAAATCCAAGACCGTAGTGTTGCAGCAATTAGCGTCCTGTTTTGCCTTTTTCAATATATTGCTTTATGTGGGCTGGTTCCATTTATTGCCAAGTGGAGAGGCCTTGCACAATATTGCCGATAAAACCGATTCGGACATAGCTTTTTATCTGCATTATATAGTGTTGATGTGTATGGCCTATTTTATGTTTGTACTTATAAAGCAGGTGGTGGGCAAACCGAGTATGCCCATATTTAAGTTTAAAGCAGTACTTTGGGTATTGGTGTTTTTATGTGTTTTTATATTGAGCAACGAATTAATGGTACACTTTGTTTATTCGGTCGAGCCGGAATCGGTTTATAAAATAATTGGTGAGCAGTATAAAGACTATGAAGATGTCGAAGCACGCTATTACACCGATATTTTTGTGGTAGAAGATACCTTAGGACAAATAAAACAACAGGTTATAAAAATAGGCTATCCCATTTTGTGGGGCGTATTGTCTTTTATGCTTTTAATTATAGGAATAAAGCGCCAATGGAAACAGTTGCGTATTATAGCCTTGGCATTATTGGGTATAACTATAATAAAACTGTTTGTATACGATATAAACAATGTTTCCGAAACCGGAAAAATACTGGCATTTACACTTTTAGGAGTGCTTATTTTAATTATTTCGTTTGTATATCAAAAAATAAAAAAATTAGTTGTCGATGAAACCGAAAATAACGATACTCAAAAGCATTAGTATATTTTGCATTATGTTGGTGCAATTGGCAAATGCCCAACAAATAGCTTTAGGCAATATTGAAAGTAAGGATTATGAAGGCTTACAGTTGGTTATATTGTCACCCCAAGTTTTGGCGGCTTCCAAAAATAACACCGATTTTATACGGATTTCCGACCACGAAAACACAGCAGTACCTTTTACACTCTACCAAATAGCAAATACACAAAGCCATAGCTTTATAGTGTTTCCTGTAGTTTATAGAACACAAAACGATTCAATAACGGTTATTGTAATCGAAAATGAAAACAAACGTCAGTTAAACGAGTTGCTTGTGTCCGTAGCCAATACAACGGTACAAAAAACGGTAAGTATTTTGGGTAGTAACGATAATAAAACTTGGTTTGGACTACTCCAAGATTATAGATTGGCCAATTTAAGTAGTTCGGTTTCTGCAGAAGTGGAAAAAAATATAGTACTGCCCCTTTCAAATTACAAATATTTAAAATTAACGTTCAACAATAAAAACAGTTTGCCCATAAACTGTACACGGTTTGGTATTTACGATTCGAAAATAAATTATGCCGAACAAGTGGAGATCACAGATTTTAAAAAATCCATTTCAACCGATAACGAAAATAAAACCACAGTAATTCATGTGCTGTTCGAGTTTCCGCAACTTTTATCATGGTTGGATTTCGATGTCCAATCGGATATGTTTTTACGAAATGCCACAATAGTTGTCAATCGAGAACGTCGTGTTAAACAAACTGTAGAAACTTATAAGCAGGAACTTTTCCGTTTCAAATTAAATTCCAAGGAAGATTTAAGTTATTCGTTTCCGGAAGTGTTTGTTAAGGAATTTTTTATCGAGATAGAAAATCGGGACAATCCGCCATTGGATGTTCGTAGTATCCGTTTGTTCCAAAAGCCCAAATATCTATTGGCCAATTTAAAGCAAAATCAAAGCTACAAAATAAGTGTCGATACAACATTGGGTCGTCCTAATTACGATATTGTAAATTTTATTCCAAAGGAAAACACCTTGTTGGAAGTGGTAAACATAGAAGGGTTTAAGCAAATTGAAACTCCAAAAGAAGAATCCAAAGCACTATCGTTTTGGCAAAGTAAAGGTTTTGTCTGGACAGCACTGGCCATTGGAGCGATGCTTATTGCCTATGTTGCATTTTCGTTTTTAAAGGATATAGAAAGGAAAGTGTAATAAATTATTGATTACAAAATAAAGAGGTTTTTTGCCAAACCTTAATAATAAAGGCAGAATTTGTTGTTAAATGTTAGTGTGTTCAGTACCTTTGCCCATCTAAAAATATTACAAGATGAGTGAGAAAAAGAAGGATGTAACATTCGATGTTTTAATAGAAATACCCAAAGGTAGTCGAAATAAATACGAGTACGATTTTGCCTTGCATAAAATACGTTTCGACCGTACTCTGTTTTCGTCTATGATGTATCCGGGTGATTACGGATTTGTACCCGAAACTCTAGCTTTGGATCAAGATCCGTTGGATGTTTTGATAATGGGGACAGAGCCAACATTTCCTATGATCGTTATGGAAGTACGACCTATAGGCGTATTCCATATGACAGATGAAAAAGGACCCGACGAAAAGATTATTTGTGTACCGGTATCCGATCCTATATGGAGCAAAAATAAAGATATTAGTGATTTGAACCCGCACAGGTTAAAGGAAATAGAGCATTTTTTTCAAGTGTATAAAGATTTAGAAAAGAAAAAAGTAGATGTTGGCGGTTGGGGCAATGCCGAAGAAGCCATAAAAATATACCACCAATGTGTTAAACGTTACGACGAAAGTGAACACAAGAAAAAGCGTACGTTTACCATATAAACTACGAAAAAACAGACCAAAATCATGAAAAAACCATCTTTGCTTTAAGGTGGTTTTTTTTATCCCTTATATTTTCATATTTTTAGCAACATTTTAAAAATAATCTTAATTTAAACTAACCAAACTATATGGAATTATTAGTGAAAATCTTACCGCTTTTTGGGGTATTAGCGTTATTGTTCGTGTTTATTAAAAGTGCTTGGGTAACCAAACAAGATCAAGGTACCGAGCGCATGGTCAGGATTGCCAAAAGCATAGCCGATGGAGCTATGTCTTTTCTTAAGGCCGAATACAAAATCTTATCGGTATTCGTTATTGCTGTGGCCATTTTGTTATACTTTAAAGGAGAAAATGAAACAGGATCGAACGGCATGGTGGCATTATCGTTTATTGTAGGTGCTATTTGTTCGGCACTTGCCGGATTTATTGGTATGAAAGTCGCAACCAAAGCCAATGTACGTACTACAAGTGCCGCCAGAACGTCTTTGGGTAAAGCTTTAGAAGTTGCCTTTGCCGGAGGAGCCGTAATGGGACTTGGTGTTGTAGGGCTTGGTGTTTTGGGTTTAAGCGGTCTGTTTATGGTGTATCAAAGTATTTGGCCGGGAGCAGAAAACCTATCGTTGGTACTTAATGTTCTGTCCGGATTTTCACTCGGAGCATCATCTATAGCGTTATTTGCGCGTGTGGGAGGCGGTATTTATACTAAAGCGGCCGATGTTGGTGCCGATTTGGTGGGTAAGGTAGAAGCGGGTATTCCGGAAGATCATCCCTTAAATCCTGCTACCATTGCCGATAACGTAGGTGATAATGTGGGCGATGTGGCCGGTATGGGAGCCGATTTGTTCGAATCGTATGTAGGTTCTATAATCGGTACTATGGTTTTGGGAGCTTTTATTTTAACACCTGGTGTTTCGGGAGGTTTAGGTGCTGTTTTCTTGCCATTGGTATTGGCAGCAGTTGGTATTATTATGTCTATTGTAGGAACGTTTTTTGTACGTGTAAAAGATGGCGGTAATCCACAAACTGCGTTAAATATTGGCGAATTTGGTTCGGCAGGATTAATGTTGGTTGCATCCTATTTTATTATAAACGCTTTTATTCCGGCAGGAACCGAAGGTTTGGCAAATGGTGCTACTGGTGTTTTTATTGCTGTGGTTGCCGGATTAATTGCCGGATTGGCTGTTGGAAAAATCACCGAATATTACACGGGAACAGGAAAAAAGCCTGTAAATTCAATCGTAAAACAATCAGAAACAGGTTCTGCTACCAATATTATTGCAGGTCTGGGTATTGGTATGATGTCTACTGCCATCCCCATTATTTTAATTGCGGCGGCTATTTTGGTGTCTTACCATTTTGCGGGCTTGTACGGTATTGCTATTGCAGCGGTAGGTATGCTGGCCAATACAGGTATTCAATTAGCAGTTGATGCATATGGACCTATATCGGATAATGCCGGAGGTATTGCCGAAATGGCCGAATTGCCCAGTGAAGTTCGTGAGCGTACCGATAAATTGGATGCCGTAGGAAACACAACTGCTGCCATAGGTAAAGGATTTGCCATCGCTTCGGCAGCATTAACAGCTTTAGCCTTGTTTTCTGCCTTTATGAAAACAGCAAACGTACATGCTATCGATGTAGCTAAGCCCAGTATCATGGCTGGATTGTTAGTGGGAGGTATGTTGCCTTTTGTATTCTCGGCTTTGTCCATGAATGCGGTAGGCCGAGCAGCAATGGCCATGATTAAGGAAGTACGTCGTCAATTTAGGGATATTCCACAATTAAAAGCAGCTTTGGAAGTTATGCGCAAATACGATTCCGATATGACTAAAGCCAGCGAGGAAGATAAAAAAATCTTTGCTGCTGCCGATGGTTATGCCGAATACGAAAAATGTGTAGCAATATCTACACAAGCATCTATTAGAGAAATGGTAACTCCGGGACTATTGGCTATTATTGCGCCTGTAGCTGTTGGATTCTTGGGAGGAGCCGAAATGTTGGGCGGTTTGTTGGCAGGTGTTACCACTTGTGGCGTGCTTATGGCCATATTCCAATCCAATGCCGGTGGTGCTTGGGATAATGCCAAAAAAACCATCGAAGAACAAGGCCGCAAAGGTACCGATGCACATAAAGCAGCCGTTGTGGGCGATACCGTAGGCGATCCGTTTAAGGATACGTCGGGACCCTCGTTAAATATTTTATTGAAATTGATGTCGGTTGTGGCATTGGTAATTGCACCAAGTATTGCCATTAATTCCGATGTGGTTACAGCTTATACATCTTCTGAAGATATTATCAGAAAAGAAATAAAAGTGGAAACAAATACAGCCAACGATGGTCAAACTAAAGCCACTGTTGCAACAGTAATGACCAACAATGCTGGAATATTGGCAGGTAGCAAAACTATTGAAGGCTCTGAAGAAGTGGTTGTTACTAAAATTGAAACCTTAAAAGAAGTGAAAACAGAAGAAAAAACAGGTAGTATGAATTAGTTGTTTTTACTATACAAAATAATGAAGAAGCTGTCTAAAGAGCTGTCATTCTAAGAGGGATGAAGAATACCTATAATTCTAACCTATTGTTTGTTAAGTTATGGGATTTTCTACTATCGTTCAAAATGACAAAACAATTGC
>JBKEDH010000089.1:0-3267 GCA_047975295.1 Aestuariibaculum sp. | reverse complement strand
TTGGTAGTGGTTTCCAACTTATATTCGTGCATTACTTCTTCTGGATTGGCCCAAGGGTCGTAAATTGTAATGTTTGTATTATAGCTTTCTAATTCGTGTATAACATCCACGACTTTTGTATTTCTTACATCGGGGCAGTTTTCCTTAAATGTAATGCCTAAAACCAATATTCTTGCTTCTGTAATGCGTATATCGTTTTGCAACATAAGTTTGATAACTTGAGAAGCCACATAAGGGCCCATACTATCGTTTACCCGTCGACCGGCCAATATTATCTCTGGATGATAGCCTACTTCTTGGGCTTTTTGTGCCAAATAATAGGGATCTACACCAATACAATGTCCGCCAACCAAGCCGGGCTTAAATGGTAAAAAGTTCCATTTGGTGCCTGCAGCTTCTAAAACTGCATGTGTATCAATATCCATTCGATTGAATATCTTGGCCAATTCGTTTACAAAAGCAATATTGATATCGCGTTGCGAGTTTTCGATAACTTTTGCTGCCTCGGCTACTTTAATGGTGGGAGCCAAATGGGTACCGGCTGTAATAATACTGGCATATAATTCGTTGACTTTTTTTCCTGTTTCGGGTGTAGAGCCAGCAGTTACTTTTAGTATCTTTTCTACTGTATGGAGTTTATCTCCAGGGTTAATACGTTCGGGCGAATAGCCTGCAAAAAAATCATGGTTAAATTTTAATCCACTTGTCTTTTCAAGTATTGGAACACATTCATCTTCGGTTACTCCGGGATAAACAGTAGATTCGTAAATAACAACATCTCCTTTTTTTAGCACTTTTCCTACTGTCTCACTCGATTTATAAAGAGGTGTTAGGTCTGGCCTATTATTTTTATCGACAGGGGTAGGAACTGTTACAATATAGTAATTACTACTTTTAATATCGTTAACATTAGTGGTACAGTATAAACCTTTATCTTTAGTGTTTTTGTTATTTAAAACAGCCTTTAAATCGTCATCATCTACCTCTAAGGTTTTATCTGTACCAGAGTTTAATTCGTTTACCCTGGTTGCATTTATGTCAAATCCAATCACTTGGTATTTGGTTGCGAAAAGTCGAGCTAATGGTAGGCCAACGTAGCCTAAACCAATAACGGTAATTTTAGGTTTTTCCATTATGTTATTACAAGTAAAAAATTATTTTAAATTTTCCCAATACCATTGTACAGCAACTTTAAGCCCTGTTTTTATATCGTATTCGGGTTTATAATCTAACAATTGTTTTGCTTTGTTAATAGAGGCTAGGGAGTGTGGGATATCGCCAATTCTATTTTCGCGATGTTCTATTTGTATATTTGTTATGTTCGAATCGTATTCGGATAAATATGTTTTTAATAAACTGGCCAGTTCCAATAGCGTTGTCCTCTCACCAAAGGCAACATTATATACGGTGTTTAAGGCTGCTTCGTTTTGGGTCGTCAAGGCCAGTATATTCATTTGTATTACGTTATCGATATAGGTAAAATCTCTCGAATAGCTACCGTCTCCGTTTATTATGGGCGACTCGTTATTTATATACTGCAATACAAATTTTGGTATTACCGCTGCATAGGCACCATTTGGATCTTGACGCCTTCCAAAAACATTAAAATATCTAAGACCTACAGTGTCAAAATTATAGGTTTTTTTAAAAATATCGGCATAAAGTTCATTTACATATTTGGTTATGGCGTAAGGCGATAGTGGTTTACCTATTATATCTTCTACCTTAGGCAAGGCTTCATGATCGCCATAAGTTGAAGAACTTGCAGCATATACAAAGCGTTTTACACCTGCATCTCTTGCAGCAACAAGCATATTTAAAAAGCCGGTGATATTAACATTGTTGGTTGTTACAGGATCTTTAATAGATCGGGGAACAGAGCCTAAGGCAGCTTGGTGCAATACATAATCTACGTTTGTACAGGCCTTATTGCAGTCTTCAATATTTCTAATGTCACCTTCAATAAGTTCAAAAAGGCTATTGTCCATTAAATGTGTAATATTTTCTTTTTTCCCTGTAGAAAAATTATCAAGACAAACTACCTTAATGTTATGGCTAACCAAAGTGTCGCATAAATTAGAACCTATAAAACCGGCACCGCCCGTAACAAGAACTTTTTTGTCTTTTAATACTTTTAATTGC
The DNA here is from genome assembly GCA_047975295.1 of Aestuariibaculum sp. GTDB lineage: Bacteria > Bacteroidota > Bacteroidia > Flavobacteriales > Flavobacteriaceae > JBKEDH01. The sequence continues at coordinate 1,125 of JBKEDH010000089.1, read as the reverse complement.
CCTTTTGCTATGACCATAGTTTTACGTTTAATGTCTTAAAAAATTAAAAAAAATGATATTGAACTCATTTAAACTTTTTCAATTGGCTAAAAAATGCTGTTTTTTACACATTTCTTATCTTTTTTCTTTCCGTAGCTTGGCTATACAACTTAAAAAAACTTTTCAACAGGACAAAAATTATCTAATTTTCACTTCAACTCAAAAAGTTTAAATAAGTTCGTTTTTAGAGTGTTGATTTTTAGTCAATTCTATTTTCTGGGATAAATATACTTTTTTCAAAGTTCCGTTTTTAAATTTTTTGCAATAATCTTTTAAAAGTAATTTTCGATGTTTTTTTTTCTTACAAAAATAATATCAAATGTAATTAACCGATTTTTATAAGTGTTTTGGCGAAATAGGGGAATAACCCCCTTTGCCGTTATAAAACAATCACTAAATTTAGCCCGTCATTAAGTTGAATTTAGTTAACAGTGCGATAACCTATATTATGTGGATTTAAAAAAGTGTTTTGATCATTTCTCCCTTAAAAAAACACTTTTTGCATAATCTAGTTTGATTTTGATGTTTACCGGTAATTTTTTTGGTTTTACCATAATTTAAAGGAAATCAAAATGTATTATTTCGGTGGTTTTTAGTAGATATCAAAAAATCTACTAATTAAAAAAACAGTTAAAAAATATAAGCTAAATGTTAACTAAAATAAGAATTTATCTTTCCTCTCCCCATATAGGTGAATTTGAAAGGACTTTTGTAGAAAATGCTTTTAATACCAATTGGATAGCTCCATTAGGGCCGCATGTAAACGGTTTCGAAGAAGATATAAAAGAATATCTGGGAGGTAATCAAGAAGTAGCTGTGCTTAGTTCGGGTACGGCGGCTATCCATTTGGCCCTAATGTTGTTAGGTGTTGGCAAAGGTGACGAAGTACTGTGCCAAAGTTTTACGTTTGCAGCATCGGCCAATCCAATTATGTACCAAGGGGCTGTTCCCGTATTTGTTGATAGTGAACCGGAGACATGGAATATGTGTCCCGACTTACTGGAGGATGCCATTAAACACAGAATAAAGTATAGTAAAAAACCAAAGGCAATTGTAGCCGTCCACCTTTATGGAATGCCATATAAG
>JBKEDH010000065.1:0-6217 GCA_047975295.1 Aestuariibaculum sp. | reverse complement strand
AAAAGTAAGGGTTGTAGAAATTTGTGTTGCGAAACATAAAAATATAACCTTATACCCGTTGTGCATTAAATTTGAAAAATAAATAAATCTTATAGTCTATAACCATATTAAATATAAGAATAGTTCCATTTGTGCGAGAAAATAGTTAAGGCACTAAAAATCAATATTTTAAAAACCGAATAAAGCAGTTTTTACAGTTACCATAAACTAAAACAGAACTTTTACCATTTCATGATCGTCCATAACAAAACCCTCCCCTATATCGGTCAATAATGCCCCTTGATTTTTAAATCCCATTTTTTTATACGCCCGTATCGAATTGGTATTATTAACGTTAACAGTCAATCTAATAACTTTAAGTTTTGATGCTTTTGCCTTTTTTTCTACAAAACCCATAGCAGTTTTTCCTATTTGTTTTCCTCTATACGATTTTAAAACATATAGTTTGCTTAAAAACAAATCATTTTTCTCCAGCTTAAAGGCCGTATAACCAACGGGCGTACACTTATACATAAGTATAAAATATGCCATACCGGTATTTATCTGATCTTCGATAGCTTGTACCGACTGGAATTTTTCAAGCATGTAATTAATGTGAGCTTTCCCGGTTATGGGATAATAGTGCTCCTTCCAAATAATTTGGGCCAATTGCGAAATGGTTTTAAAATCGGATTTGGAAACAGCAGGTAATATAGCTATCATATCACATAAAAATAAATCATAAAAAAATGGAAAATAGCTCCGGCAAGCACAAACAAATGCCAAATAACATGGTTATAAAGCATCTTTTCTACAGCATAAAAAACAACACCAAATGTATATGCCACACCGCCGGCAAAAAGCAGGTTAACACCATTAGGATCCATAACATGTTTTAATTCAACATAATCTATTACAATAACCCAACCCATAACCAAATAGAGCAAAGTGGAAAAAACATTGAATTTTCCGGTAAAAAACAATTTGAGTATTATACCAAAAGTAGCTATTCCCCACTCCAATCCAAACAATGACCAACCTTTGCTGTGTAGCAATGCAATTAATGTTATTGGCGTATAAGTACCCGCAATTAAAAGGTAAATACTTATATGGTCGAGAATCCTAAAATAGTGTTTTTTCTTTTTGCTTTTTGTGGCATGATATACTGCCGATGCAGTAAAAAGTACAATAATGGAACAACCGTAAACCCAAATACTAAACAAACTATAGGGTGTTTTGTTACTATTGTGAATAAGCATTAATATTAAACCCACAACGCCCAGTAATGCACCAAAAATATGTGTTAAGGTATTAAGTTTTTCTTCAAAAGGGGTTTGGATACGCATAGCTGTTCTGTTTAATCGAGCCATTTTTCCGACAGTTCATAAAAATCGAATTTTAATGCAGGTTCCTGTCGTTTTAAAAGACCCTTTTGGAAATTACGCTGCAAAATATCTTCAATTAAATAATCTTCTTTAACATTAATGGGGTCAAATTCCCGCTTTAAGGAAATATCGAACATATTGGCCGTGGTATTATACCAAAATGCACGCCAACCGCTACGTAATTCCTTAACCAAATTAAAAGCTGTCTCTCCCGTTTGTCTATGTATCAACTTAATCAAAATCTGGCCCTCGGTACGGGTTAATTTTTTAAGCCTTTCTGAAAATTCGCCTTCAACATATTTTTGTACCTGTTTGGTATAACGTTTTTTTTCTCGATTCCTTTTTAAAGTGGCCAAATGCCTGTTCATGGAATCTAAACGTTCGGCGGCCATCTTGGCATAAGGATAAACTTTTATGGTTTTTCGCCTTAAAATTAAATATCGTGTTCTATCCTCTTTGCTATTGAATTTAAGTTTATGCAACAACATTACTTCATCCAGATCTATAGCTTGCTTTGGAATGGAATCTCCTTCAACTATTATATAGGTTGCAGATGCGGAATCCTGCTCTTCTTTGTTTATTTGTGCAAAGAAAAGCAATGGAAAAAGCAGGAAAATATTCAATAAAATAAATTTCATAGCATTATTGAATCTAATATCGTTCCAAAATTAAGCATTTACACATTTCCAAATGCATTTTTTTACCGTATTATTTTTATATACCTAATTTTCCATCATTTTCTATTTATATTATTATTTTAGTGAAAAATTTTACAATATGGCCAAGAAGAGCATACTTACAAAAACATCTTTGGACTTTTTAGAGAAATACCTAAACAATGCCGCTCCTACCGGTTACGAATGGGACGGACAAAAGCTTTGGATGGATTATTTAAAACCTTACGTAGATGAATTTATTACCGATACTTATGGAACTGCTGTTGGTGTAATTAACCCCAAAGCCAAATACAAAGTGGTTATTGAGGGGCACGCCGATGAAATTTCGTGGTATGTTAATTATATTTCGGATAATGGTTTAATCTATGTTATACGGAACGGTGGTAGCGACCACCAAATAGCACCCAGTAAAATGGTAAACATACATACCAAAGCTGGTATTGTTAAAGGTGTTTTTGGCTGGCCCGCCATACACACCCGAAGCCGTGTTAAAGAACAGGCACCAAAACCCGATAATATTACTATAGATGTTGGTGCTACCGATAAGGAAGAAGTTGAGAAACTGGGTATTCATGTAGGCTGTGTTATTACCTATCCGGACGAATTCCATATATTGAACGACAACAAATTTGTTTGCCGCGCTTTAGATAATCGTATGGGTGGTTTTATGATTGCCGAAGTGGCCCGATTACTTAAAGAAAATAAGAAAAAACTACCTTTTGGCTTGTACATTGTTAACGCCGTACAAGAAGAAATAGGATTGAGAGGTGCCGAAATGATTACCCAAACCATAAAACCCAATGTGGCCATTGTTACCGATGTAACACACGATACCTCGACACCAATGATAGAAAAGAAAATACAGGGAGACATGCAAATAGGCAAAGGACCTGTTGTGGCGTATGCACCTGCGGTACAGCAAAAACTACGTGATTTAATTACCGATACTGCCGAAGAAAATAAAATACCTTTTCAGCGCAGTGCCTTATCGAGAGCCACAGGTACCGATACCGATGCCTTTGCATATAGCAATGGTGGCGTAGCTTCTGCCCTAATATCTTTACCTTTACGATATATGCATACCACGGTGGAAATGGTTCATAAAGACGATGTAGAAAACGTAATTAAACTTATTTACGAAACACTTCTTAAAATTAAAGACGGTGAAACATTTAGTTATTTCAATTAATAAATCCAACTTAAAAAACTTTGAGTCTGTTTAAATTTATATCAATTGTTTTTATATGTTTCTTTTTGCGCATAATTTCGTTAAAATTTAATCAAGTAGCACAGCTATTATCTTCTATTTTGCCTCATTATACATCAAAAATAAACTATACAAATTTAAACAGGCTCTTAAAGCCCAACATATCCAGCTAATATGGACGAATATATCGATATTGTAGATAAATTGGGTATTCCTACGGGAAAAACCGCTTTAAAATCGGAGATACACCAAAAAGGGTTTTACCACAATACCGTGCATTTATGGCTTTATACCAACAATAAACATATTTTATTATCGCAACGTTCGGCAAAAAAGATTATTTGTCCTTTAATGTGGGATGTTTCGGTAGCTGGGCATATCGATGCAGGCGAAATGGTAGAACAGGCCATAATAAGGGAAACTCAAGAAGAAATCGGCCTAAATATTAACATAGAAGCATTATATAAAATTGGGGTTTTTGAGTGTTTCCAAACGTATGGAAACGGAATTATCGACAATGAATTCCATCACACGTTTATAGCCAAATTAGATACACCTTTAACAGATTTGGTTATTCAGAAAGATGAAGTGGAAGCCTTGAAATTAGTATCTTTTAGCGAATTTCAATCATTAATAGACACTATTGGAAGCACTAATCATTTTGTGCCTTCAAACAAAACATATTATGCTTTTGTACTGGAAAGTATTAAAAAAGGCGTCCAAAATTGAACGCCTTTTTAATTTGAGTTAGTCACTTTATATCTTAAAATTCCAAATCTACAACTAAATCGAATTCATCGTAAATAGCTTTATCTTTCAAGTTATCAAAAAAACTTTCAGATTTATATTCAATACCATATTTTGTTCTATCAACTTTTAAAGAAGCCGTTGCTTTGTTACCATAAACCGAAAGCGTAAATGTAACCGGACTTGTTTTTTCTTTTATGGTTAAATTGGCTGTTACGTTATACGCATTTTTTCCGGAAGCTTCTACCTTGGTAAACTTCAATGTTGCTTTAGGATGATTGTTTACGCCAAAAAAGTCGTCGCTTTTTAAATGTCCGTCTAATTTTCCTTTGTACTCACCTTGAATATCGGTGGTGTTAATGGTTGTCATATCTACAACAAATTCACCCCCAACCAACTTATTGTCGTTGAAAGTTAAAAATCCGGACTCGATATTAATTGTACCTTCGTGAGAACCTGTTACTTTATAACCTTTCCAAACAATTTTACTTTTATCGGTTTTAATAGCTTTGTTTTCAGTCTCTATCGTTGTAAACGAAAATGTGGTAAATGCTACTACAGCAACAAGAACCAAACTTTTAATTTTATTTTTCATGCTTTTAGTTAAATTTTTAATTGTTTTATTTTTAATGAACGTTGCAAATATCCTACAAAAGTTTTTATTGTAAAATAAAGTAGTTTATAAAAAAATGTTAATGTAGTTTAACATTTATGTTTTTCTATAACTTTACTTTTGGGCATTATCTATCCCTCTTGAACTAACTGACTTTTTATTTTACTTAGAAATTCCTTGGTTATACCAAGATAGGAAGCCACCATATACTGTGGAATACGCTGTTCTATTTTGGGATATTGCTCCCTAAAAAGTAAATATTGTTCTTTAGCGGTAAGACTAAAGCTCCTTACTATACGTTTTTGCGAAGCAACAAATGCTTTTTCTATAACTTGCCTAAACACCCGTTCGAGTTTGGGTATTTTACTATACAATATTTCAATAGCTTCGTAAGAAAACACAATTACCTTGGTATTTTCTAAACATTGAATATTGAAATCGGCAGGCGTTTGATTAATAAAACTTCCCATATCTGAAGTCCACCAATCCTCTATCGAAAACATTAAAATATGCTCCTGTCCTTCTTGGTCAACATAAAAGGTCTTACTGCATCCCGAAAGCACGAAACACGTGTATTTACAAACATCTCCCTGCTGGACAATATATTGTCCCTTTAAATAGTCCCGTACCGAAACCATAATCTCCAAAAAAGCAATCTCTTGCTTGGTAAGACTAACATAATTGTTAATATATTGCAATAAAGGCTGTATTTCCATGTGTATAGACAAACTTATTTTACCGATTTTATTTCTTTATAACGCACAACATGCGACAAAACTATTTGTGTTTTCGATTCGCCATAAATAATCAACTCATCTATAAAGGATTCTAAATGCTTTTGGTTTCGCAGAACAACTTCCATTACAATATTTTCGTTTCCCGTAATACGGTAACAATTTAAAACCTCATCGTATGTTTTTACCTTTTCGAGAAATGGTTTTAGCTTCCCTATAAAGGCTCTAAGCGTAATTATAGCCTTTAATTGGTATCCCATTTCTAAAGGAGATACTATGGTTTTGTACCCTAAAATAACTCCAGCATCTTCCATTTTTTTTATTCGTTCGGAAACTGCAGGCGAACTTATGCCCACCTGCCGGCCAATTTCGGCATTAGATTGGCGTGAATTTTGCTGTAAACACTTTAAAATCTTCCAATTAAGCGTATCTAAATTCATTTTGCAAGTTTTTTGTGTGTAAAAAATTAATTTCTAAACCAAAAATAACAATTTACTTTAAATATTAAAGAAGAATATAATGATAAGTGAGTATTTTTGATAAAAGTTGCTAAGAAAACAAAACATGTCGCATAATATCCCATCAAACCTATCGGATTTACCGATTTATAAAAAAGCCATCGAAATCTGTTCTTTGTCACAGAGCATATCGATGTGCCTATGCGATGATTTGTCGAAACTAAAAAATGATGGTAGTGAAGATACCCATATTTATTTTTCCGGAGATATTGTACAGCAGTCGGTATCGTTGGCTCCCGAAATTTTAAATGCCGAACTGGAGCGCTATTCCGATAAGAAACACAAACACGTTGCTTCGTTGAGACGGTTAACCAATTTACTTTACAAAAATTCTTATCGGTTGGAACATTCCAACAG
>JBKEDH010000043.1:0-3604 GCA_047975295.1 Aestuariibaculum sp. | reverse complement strand
TATTCCCTTGGTACTTGGCAAAAACATATTATTGGGATTTCGCTTTACGGCCATTTTCATAGCCTTGGCAAAGGCCTTAAAAACACCTTCTATTTTATGGTGTTCGTTTGTGCCTTCGGCTTTAATATTGAGATTGCATTTGGCGCCATCGGTAAAGGATTTAAACAGATGAAAAAACATTTCGGTTGGCATATCGCCTATCTTTTCACGTTTAAAATTGGCATCCCACTCCAACCAATTACGACCTCCAAAATCGACTGCTACTTGTGCCAAACAATCATCCATGGGTAAACAAAAACCATAGCGCTCAATTCCTAATTTATTGCCCAAAGCCTTACTAAACACTTCCCCTAAGGCAATCATGGTATCTTCTATAGTGTGGTGTTCGTCCACTTGTAAATCGCCATTTACCTTTATGGTTAAATCCATGGCACCGTGCCTACCGATTTGGTCTAACATATGATCGAAAAAAGCCAATCCCGTTTCTATATCGTTTTTACCCGAACCATCCAAATTCAATTTTATATAAATTTGGGTTTCGTTGGTATTACGGGTTATTTCTGCTGTACGATCCTTCAACTTTAAAAACTCGTAAATAACTTTCCAGTCGGTCGTGGTTAATACTATGGCATTTAAAATATCGGCTTTATCACTTTCAATTTCATCGGCTCCCAAATTAGGGTCTTCCGAAAGATAAATTCCTTTTGTTCCAAGGTTTTTGGCCAATTCCATATCGGTAATCCTATCGCCAAGAACAAAGGAGTTTTCCAAATCGTATTCCTTGGAAAAATATTGAGTAAGTAAACCTGTTCTGGGTTTTCTGGTGGGTGCATTTTCGTGAGGAAAAGTCCTGTCAATCAAAACCTCCGAAAATACCACATCTTCCTTGGCAAAGGCATTGATAATTTTATTGTGTGCCGGCCAAAACGTATTTTCCGGAAACGAATTGGTACCCAAACCATCCTGATTGGTTACCATAACAAGCTCGTAATCCAGTTCGGCGGCTATTTTGGCCATATATTGGAACACCTTGGGGTAAAATTCCAATTTTTCCAAGCTGTCCAATTGATAATCTACCGGAGGTTCTAATACCAATGTACCGTCCCTGTCTATAAATAATACCTTTTTCATCTTTTTTTTGTTGAGATTTGTAAAATTTCCAAAACCTTACAGCTCTGTTAGTGTTTTTATTAAAATTTTATTTTCAGTTGCTGTCCCCACAGTAAGCCGTAGCGTATTTTCGCAATTGGGTTGCGTGGTACGGTTGCGTGTTACAATGCCTTTGTCAATCAATTGATTGTAACGTTTGTTGGCATCGTCAACCTTTACCAAAACAAAATTGGCATCGGTTGGGTATATTTTTGAAATGAAATCAATTGTTTTTAATTCTGAAATCAATATGTCTCGTTCCCGTAAAATGGCCGTTACTTGATTTTTTACCGTATCCTTGTCACTTAACAATTCTATGGCTTTTTGCTGTGTTAACTCGTTAATATTATAAGGCGGTTTTATGTTGTTCAATATTGAAATTATTTCGGCTGAAGCATAACATATTCCCAAGCGTATTCCAGCCATAGCAAAGGCTTTGGACAAGGTTTGGGTAACAATTAAATTAGGGTATTGCTCTAATTTACGTAGCCAGCTTTCTTCCGAAGAAAAATCAATATAAGCCTCGTCAACAATAACAATTCCCTTAAAATTTTCGATTAGTTTTTTTATGTTTTCTGAAGAAAAACTATTTCCCGAAGGATTATTAGGTGAACAAATAAATAGCAACTTACTGTTGTTGTCAACTTCCTTTAAAATGACTTCTGCTTGAGGCTGAAAATTATGGTCTAAATTTATTTTTTTTATGGCTATGGCATTCAACTCGGCCAAAACACCATACATACCGTAAGTAGGGGGCAAAGTGATAATGTTGTCTTGGTTGGGTTCGCAAAAAGCACGGAAAATCAAGTCCAAAACCTCATCGCTACCGTTACCCAATAAAATATTTTCTACTTGGACCCCCTTAATTTTTGCTAATTTAGTTTTTAGTTGAAGCTGGTATGGGTCCGGATAACGGTTTACACCATTTTCGAACGGATTTTCATTGGCGTCCAAAAACACCATATTATCGGTAACACCTTTAAATTCGTCACGTGCCGAAGCATAAGGCTTTAATGCCCGTATATTGGGTCGTAATAGCTGTTTTATATCCATTTATAAATCCTTTAGTCGTATTGAAACCGCATTTTTATGTGCCTGTAAACCTTCGGCTTCGGCCATTAATTCTATTGTGTTCCCTATATTTAGTAAACCTTCTTTAGATATTTTTTGAAAGGTCATACTTTTTTGAAAGCTGTCCAGATTTACGCCCGAATAGGCTTTAGAAAATCCATTTGTCGGTAAGGTATGGTTGGTTCCCGAAGCGTAATCGCCGGCACTTTCCGGTGTGTAGTCGCCAATAAATACCGAACCTGCATTGCTAATGCCCTCTACATAAAAATCGGTGTTTTGGGTACAGATAATAAAATGTTCGGGACCATATTCGTTAATCAGCTCTAAAGCCAATATATCGTTTTCAATATAGATGAGTTTGGAGTTTTCTATTGATTTTTCGGCAATGTCCCGGCGGGGTAATACACTTAACTGTTTTTCAATTTCGGTGGCTACTTGGTTTATCATATTGTTTGAAGTAGAAACCAAAATTACCTGACTGTCGGGGCCATGTTCTGCCTGGCTCAATAAATCGGAAGCAACATACGATGCGTTGGCCAAATGGTCGGCCACCACCAAAAGCTCACTTGGTCCGGCCGGCATGTCGATAGCCACACCGTATTTGGTAGCTAATTGTTTGGCTACGGTAACATACTGGTTTCCGGGCCCAAAAATTTTATATACTTTCGGAATTGTTTCCGTACCAAACGTTAAACCGGCAACAGCTTGAATACCACCAACTTTTATAATTTTGGTTACACCACAAAGTTGAGCGGCAAATAAAATTTCGGGAGCTAATTCGCCTTGTTTATTGGGTGGCGAGCATAGTACGATTTCTTTACAACCGGCTATTTGCGCCGGAACGGCCAACATTAAAACCGTAGAAAACAAAGGAGCCGAACCACCCGGAATATACAAGCCCACTTTTTCGATAGGGCGTTTTTCCTGCCAACACATTACACCTTTGGTGGTTTCAATCGATACCTGTTTTGTTTTCTGTGCGCGGTGAAAAACCTCTATATTCTGTTTGGCAAGTGTTATGGCCTGTTTTAACTGCGGCGAAACTTTTGCTACTGCAGCTTCAACCTCGGCCGGCGATACTATATTGGATACAAGCAAAACACCATCAAACTTTTGGGTGTAAACTTCAATAGCTTTATTGCCCGTTTGCTTAACCTCATTAAAAATTTGGGTTACGGTAGCCTCGATATCACCGACTGTTTGCGTGGGACGCTTTAACAGTTTTAGCCACTCGTTTTTATTGGGATTATTTATGGTTTGCATTTGGTTGTTGGTTGTTGGTTGTTGGTTGTTGGTTGTTGGTTGTTGGTTGTTGGTTGTTGGTTGTTGGTTGTTAAAGGTGTTCGCTTTATATTATACAATCTAAGGTTTTAACTTTTATTTT
>JBKEDH010000055.1:0-4447 GCA_047975295.1 Aestuariibaculum sp. | reverse complement strand
ATCTGCAAACGGCTTCACCAATTGAATTACAGGTTTATGTAGCATCAACCGGAGCAGCGAGTACCTCTATGGAAATCTCGGTAAATGGCGCACAGGTTTCCAGTCTTTCAATACCGGGCAGCACCAATACCAATATTATTGGTGGAAATTATTATGGAGGAGCTGTAAACGTAGCTTCATCGGAATTGTCGATAAAACTTAGCTACAATAATATGGGAAATCCAAGTGTTGTTGGTTATTTGGATTATATTTCGGTAGAAGCGGTACGGGCATTAATGTTTGAAAACAACCAGTTTACATTTGTACACAAAGAAGCCGAAACGCTTATGGGTGTGGGGCAATATAATATAGCCAATGCAAGCCAAGTATCCGAAGTATGGGACGTAACCGACATATTTAACGTAACCAGTGTACAAAACACGCAGGCAGCTTCAAATTTTGATTTTAAGGCTAATATGGGAATTTTAAAAACCTATGTTGCCCTAACACCAACCGATTATTATGAGCCAAAATACGATAACAGTACCACGGTAGCAAATCAAGATATAAAAGGAACTATATTTTATAACGAACAAGGCGAATTTCAAGATGTCGATTATATTATAGTTGCCCACGAAAGTTTATTAAGCCAGGCACAACGTTTGGCTGCCATAAACCAATTGCAAAACAACCTTAACGTAAAGGTTTTTGGGTTGAACGAAATTTATACCGAATTTAGTACAGGCAATCAAGATATAGGAGCTATTAGAAACATGGTTAAATATGTTTACGATAATGCAAGTACACCCGATAAACGCTTAAAATACCTGTGTTTGTTTGGCGATTCTTCATTCGATTATAAAAATAGAATACAAGATAATACAGCAAAAGTACCATCGTGGCATGCCTATAACAGTTTTAATGTAGCAACATCGTATATTTCCGATGATTTTTATGGTATGATGGACGATAACGAAGGCTTGATGTCTTATAGCGATAGGTTGGATATTGCCACAGGCCGTATCCTTGCGGGCAATTTACAACAAGCAAAGGTGTTAGTCGATAAAATAGAAGCTTATTATAGCAAGGAATCGTTTGGTAGTTGGCGAAATAATTTTATAGTGGTATCCGACGATGTCGATGATAACTGGGAAGGCATTATACAGGAAACCACTGATAACGTGGGTAATCTTGTTACACAAAACAAACCCTTTATGAATGTAATAAAAATACATGCCGATTCGTACCAACAAGAAGTTTCGGCAGGGGGCGAACGTTATACGCAGGTAACCACAAATTTGGTAAACGCTATAGATAAAGGGGCTTTGGTAGTCGATTATTTTGGGCATGGTAGCGAAGATGGTTTGGCAGGAGAGCGTGTTTTCCTTAAAACAGATATAGAATCTCTTCGAAATTACGATAAACTAAACTGTTTTGTAACGGTTACCTGCGAATTTTCCAGATTTGATAATCCATATCGGGAAACTGCGGGCGAACATCTGTTCTGGAAACCAAATGCGGGTGCTGTTGGACTTATAACGACCACACGCCAAATTTATGTGAATTTTGCAATAAATTTCAACAACAAATTGGGAGAGTATTTATTTTCATATAGCACCAACGATACTTATAGCGATTACGAATACCCGTCTATGGCAGAAGCATTGCGGCTAACAAAAAACGATATATCGATTTCCGGCCAAGAGCAACGGCGCTTAGTATTTTTTATAGGCGATCCTGCAATGAAATTGGCTTTTGCGAAACCTAACATCCTATTAACCAAAATTAACGATGTGCCTATAAACCAACCAATAGATACCTTAAAAGCTTTGGGCTATGTAAAACTGGCAGGAGAGGTTACCGATATTTCCGGTAATTTGTTGGATAACTACAATGGAACACTTTCTGTTACTGTTTTCGATAAGGAAATAGAAAGACAAACATTGGCTAATGACGGTATAAGGGAATGTCTTCAATATGAAGTTGTAAATGGAGTAAATAGGTGTGTTCGGTATGGAAATTTAATAAAGTTAGACTTTAAAACATTGGGTGAAACCATATTTAGAGGCGAAGCACAAGTAACCAACGGTACTTTTGAGTTCGATTTTGTTGTACCAAAAGACATAAGTGTACCTGTAGGTCTGGGTAAGGTAAGCTTCTATGCCAAAAATCAAGAATTTACACAAAACCAAACAGGAGCCAATAGCAGTGCAGTAAAAATAGGTGGTATTAACGAAAATGCCAGTGAAGACAGTACAGGACCGGTTATTACACTTTATATGAACGACGAGAGTTTTGTCTCCGGGGGTATTACTAACGAGTCACCAACCTTATTGGCAAAATTGGAAGACGAAAACGGTATCAATACAGCAAGTGGCGTTGGACACGATATTGTTGCGATATTGGATGGCGACGAAACCAACCCCTTTATCTTAAACGATTACTACAAAACCGAAGTAGATAATTACAAAAACGGTACAGTAACCTATCCATTTAGGGATTTAGAACCCGGATTACATACCTTAACAGTTAAAGTTTGGGATGTTTATAATAATTCGTCAACTGCCGAAATTCAATTTATGGTTTTCGACGAGGATCAAGAACTTGTAATAAATAATGTGTTAAATTATCCCAATCCGTTTGTAAATTATACAGAATTTTGGTTCAATCACAATAGTTCGGTCCCTTTAAACGTTTCAGTACAGATATTTACTGTTTCCGGCAAGTTGGTTAGAACCTTGAATACCCTTACATCGGGAGGAAACTCAATAAACAGTTCGTTGTCCAGAGATGTAGTGTGGGATGGCAGGGACGACTTTGGGGATAGGATAGGTAAAGGCGTTTATGTATATAAATTAACGGTGCAATCGACGCAGACCAATAAAAAGGCCGAAAAAATTGAAAAACTTGTAATACTTTGATAAAAAACTATATTTGTTGACTAAAAACTAATCTATGAAAAACCAACTATTCTTATTGATTGGCTTGGCATTTATTTTAAAGATGAATGCACAGACCGTAATTATACCTAACGAGTACGATAGCAGGGCAATAACTACAGGCTTACCATTTGTATTAATAGCTTCCGATGCGCGTGCCGCCTCAATGGGCGATATGGGTGTGGCCACTTCGGTCGATGCATTTTCGCAGCAATGGAATGCTTCAAAATACGCTTTTTCAGAAACCAAATCGGGTATTGCCGTAAGTTATACGCCTTATTTAAGTAAGTTGGTAAACGACATATTTTTAGGAAATGCAACCTATTTTAACCGTTTGGACGACCGTAGTGCCTTTGCAGCCAGTTTTAGGTATTTTTCTTTGGGCGATATAGAAATTATAACTCAAGGTCAGGTAGCTGCCGGAAATTTAACACCTTTAATAGAAAGACCCAACGAATTGGCTATCGACGCTTCCTATTCTTTGCGTTTATCCGACCAATATGCCATGTCGGTCGCAATGCGTTATTTGCGTTCGGATTTAAGGATTCAGGCATCCGATGAGTATTCCGATGCCGGTGCGGCCAATACATTCGGTGTCGATGTTTCCGGTTATTACCAAAGTGAAGAAATACCTTATTCTGATTTTTATGGTCGTTGGCGTGGTGGATTTGCCTTGCAGAACATTGGTCCTAAATTTAAGTACGATGATGGTGGGCAGGAAAGCTTCCAGCCTACAACATTGCGTCTGGGTGGTGGTTTCGATTTTATTTTCGATAGTTATAATACCTTGTCACTTACGGCCGAAGTTACCAAATTATTGGTGCCAACACCGCCTTTATTGGCTTCGGAATATGAATATACCGATAACAATGGCAATGGTCAATACGATGAAGATGAAGATACTCGAGGGGCTTTGGTTAGAGATAGGTTTGTTTACAAAGGAAAATCGGACGATGTGGGCTTCTTACAAGGGATGTTCCAATCCTTTGGTGATGCTCCGGGCGGATTTAGTGAAGAGATGAAAGAGTTTACATGGGCATTGGGTGCCGAATATAAATATCAGGATTCGTTTTCGTTTAGAACCGGTTATTTTAACGAAAGTGAAGATAAAGGAGCAAGAAAATTTCTTGCATTAGGTGCCGGTTTTAAGGCTAATGTTGTGAATATAGACTTGTCTTATTTGTTTTCTACTTCTAAAGTGCAAAGTCCGCTGGAAAATACCTTGCGTTTTTCTTTAACCTTCAATATAGGTTCGGGAACTTATACGGAATATTAAAAATGTAAACGATATAACAAAAAGCTACCTATAAAGGTGGCTTTTTTTGTTCGAATATGTATAGCTACTATATTTTAGGATATGACAAAGATTTTAAAATCTTCAAGCTCTATAATTTAGACAGGCTCTTATTATTTTTGTTTATCAATGTATTAAATGATATTTATAATTTTTTGTCGTGTACCATGACAGAAGTGATTTTATTTTCTTTAAAGTCATAATATACAGCAGGTCTATTAGAGCCTGTTTAAAT
>JBKEDH010000190.1:0-8355 GCA_047975295.1 Aestuariibaculum sp. | reverse complement strand
TCAATTTTCATTGTGTAATCACAAAATAATTACTACCTCATGGATTTTTCAAAATATATAATAAAGGCCTTAAGTGTCTTTTTAGTACTGCCATTATTCTCTTGTGAAGAGGAGTTTCCCCAAAACTCCTCTTATTTTTCGCCAATCCGGCAAAAAGCTATTGTTTATACCGGTGAAAAAGCCGGCGATTTTGAAACAATGGCTTTAAGTATCGATTGGCAATCGGTTGAAAAGCTAACCGTAAAAGGACATATTAACCATAACGACCTTCATATTATAAAAAAATATGCCAGTAGCCTGTATGGTGACCTAAAAGCGTTGGATTTTAAGGATACCGATATTTTTGAAGGTGCTTTCCCAAACATGCTATTTGAAAACAACCAACAAATTGAGCATTTTGTATATCCACGTAAAATGATGGCAACGGGCGATTTTATCTTTTCCATATGTTTTACTTTAAAAGAAGTGGTTATTCCGGAAGAAGTAGAAATTCTTGGAGCCGGTACATTATCGGATGTTGATAAAGTAAAATTAGATGCCAACCAAAAACCTTATTACGATGCTCCCATGCCCAAAGCATACTATACTATCCCCAATATGGTAAAGGAATTGGGCGGATTGTGCTATAATTATTATCCATACAAAAGTATTGATATACCCGATAGTGTAGAAAAATTAGGTAATAGTTGTTTTGCTTATGCCAAACTGGAGTCGTTCCGCTTTCCTCCAAAAGTTACCGTTGTAGAAGAAGGCTTGTTTGGGGGGTGTAAAAACCTAAAGACAGTAAAATTAAATGACAAAATAACAACCATAAATAAACTTGCTTTTAAAGAAAGTGGTATAGAAGAGCTTATAATGCCCGCAAGTGTAACCCGTGTAGGCGAATCTTTTGTGGCCTACACGCCAAACCTTAAAAAAATACAGTGGTCGCCCAATATTACCAACTTAGAGGAAAAGGCACTTGCTTTTATACATTTGGAGGAGTTTCATGTTCCCGAAACAGCTAAAAAGTTAGGACGAATGTGTTTTATGGGAGCCACCACAAAACGCTATTATCTCCATGAAGATATTAACGAACTTGGGGAAGGGTTGTTTAACAATAATGAAAACGACACAACAAATCATATAGAAGAACTACATGTAAAATGGCAAACACCGCCACCGGCAGGAAAAACTTTTAATACCGCCGTAGATTTTGCAATTGCAACTTACATATATCCCGCACCCGATTTTAGTAAAGTAACCCTATATGTGCCAAAGGGAACAAAAACACTATATCAAGAAGCAGAAGGATGGAATAAATTCGGAACAATAATAGAAGAATAAAACAAACAGGATGAATATAATAAAACATTTAGTTTTTGTAGTAATTATAACCTTATTTTCTGTAATAGTTGCTACTGCCCAAAATAGTGATAAAAAACGCTTTGCCGTAAAGGTAAATAATGGGTATTCCATAACCAATGCTACGGATAAAGTACTTGTTGTTGGAGGAGGTTACGATATGGGAAATTCGCCAACAACAAGTTTATCTTTGGCTTGGTATGCAACTTCCAATTGGTCTTTGGAGTTATCGGTATCAACAGGAAAGTATGATATGAGTATGACAGGGGGAAATTATAATGAAATGGATATGTACCGTAATAGTATGGATATAGGCTCGGTTTGGATGTCGCCTTTGGGACTATCGGTGGCTTATCATTTTAAGCAATTATCACAAACCATTATACCTTATCTTTCGGTTGGGGGCAATTATATGCTGTTCTTAAATTCAGATCCGGGTTGGGGGGCCGATGCCGTAACCTACCAAAATAGGCCGGCCTTTAATATCGCTTTTGGAACCGATATAAATTTAAGTTCCTGTTGGTTTGTTAACATCCATGTACAAAAATTTTTTACAGATAAAAGTATGGTAAATGTCGATTTTTCAAAATCCATAGGCTGGAAACTCGAATCTCAATTAAGTCCAAATCCTTTAAACCTTACGGCGGGGTTAGGGTATAGGTTTTAAAGGAAGATAATGTGTTTTTTTAACCAATTACAAAAAGTTAATGAGTTCTATAAAAAAAAGCTGTTTTTACTTTTGTTTTAGCCTAAAAAATCCATTAAAAATAAATTAAGAAAGTTTAAAATTAGAGAAAATGTTTATTTTTTAGTAATTTTAGTTCTTATACTAAATCTACCATATTAAAAAATTGCCTAAAACTAACCCATATGTCGGATTGGCTCTTAGCGGTGGCGGTGCCCGTGGCTTTGCCCATGTAGGTGTTTTAAGAGCTTTGGAAGAACAGGGTGTGTCGCCTACCGTAATATCCGGAACTAGTATGGGAGCCATAATAGGTGGGCTTATTGCAGCAGGTTATACGGCTTCCGATATTGAGGCTATGGCCTTGGATAAAGCCAACCTAAGGATTTTTAATGTTCGGGGTTTTAAATTTGGGCTGTCGGCTCATGGTTATGTTCGTAAAACACTAGAACGTTTATTGCCCCAAACTTTTGAGGCACTTAAAATACCATTGTACATTTCGGCAACCAATTTAACAACGGCCAAACATACGGTGTTTTCTTCCGGAAATTTAATAGAAGCCATTTTAGCTTCAATTTCAATACCCTTAATATTTAAGCCTATTTGTATAAATGGTGAATATTATGCCGATGGTGGTTTGGTTAAAAACCTACCCGCATCCAATATTCGCGATAAATGCGATGTCTTGATTGGATCGCACGTTAACCATATGCCCGGAAATTTTTCGTTAAAAACAACAGGGCAATTGTTAGATAGAGCTATAAGGATTTCAATCCATAATACCATAGAAGCCGAAGCCAATTTATGTGATGTTTATATCGATCCCGAAAAGTGTGGTCATTTCGATGTGCTGAATTTTAAGGTGTTCGATGATATTGTTAATACCGGCTACCAAGAAGCCCTAAAAAAATTAAAACCCTAACCCCATGAAACAAAAATGCTTTAAACCTCCCATTACTCTTTTTTTATTGCTTTTTTTTACCGCATTATATGGAAATGCACAAGAAAAAGAAAAAGTACTATCCTTTGCCAAAGGTACTTGGCATACGGCAGTAACTTTAAGCATTAAAGATACCAAAGATGATAATATAGATAATTTGCTCTTTAAAATAAACGAAAATAAAACCAATAGTTTTGAAGTGAATATTTTAGGAGGCTATTTTTTTAAAGATTATATGTCGACCGGTATGCGTTACAGCTATTTAAAGCGCGAACGCAATTTAAATTACCAAACCGATAGTAACGACCAAGTTAGACGGCAATATGCCCTTTCAAGACATACGTTTGTTGGTTTTATAAGGAATTATTTCCCCATTTCGGCCGATAACCGTTTTAATTTTTTTAACGAAACCGATTTGGGTATTGGCTTTGGAAACAGTAACCTAAGGCACACCAAAAGCGAAACCGATATTACCAAAACCTATACCGACGATTATAATTTAAAACTGGGTATTCGCCCCGGTATAGCCATTGTTATTGTTGAAGGATTTTCTTTTGAAGTAGCGGTAGATTTATTAGGACTTAATTATACCCACCATAAAGAAACTGCTAATGGCACATCGCAAGGAACAAGTTCCGATTTCAATTTCGATTTTGATATATCCTTGCTGTCACTTGGCTTCGGATTAGCTTACTATTTTTAACCTAAACTCTTTCAAAATAATGAAACACCCATTATTAAGTTTTAATCACATAACAGAATGTTAATTTGGGTGTTCCATATGACCATTAGAAAACAATAAATATTAAACATGAAATCATTTTTTAGCCTATTAGTTGTAATAAATTTGTTTACCGCTTGTGTGGACGAAGATTATTTTGGTTCTAGTGCCAATGCCGATATTCTTAAAATTGAATTGAGCAGCCAGAGTGGAACGCCCGTAATTAATACAGAAAAAGATTCGGTATATGTCGAGGTGGCCAATGGTACCGACCTTTCAAAAATAGAACTCCGCACCTTGGAAGTATCTCCTTTTGCAAACGCATCGGTAGCTCAGGGCGATATTTTGGATTTCAGTAACCGTTCCATAAATATCGATATTAAAGCCGAAGATGGTACCATTTCCAATTGGATTATCGGTGTTTTCGAAATTGGTAGCGAACCCCAAATAGCCAATTCCGATTTTAGTGTTTGGTATCAGGCCGGTTCGTATCTAGATTTGGGAGAGGATGATGCCTCGTCGGCATGGGGAACAAGTAATCCCGGAGCTGTTTTTGGTGGTTTAGATCCTAACGTTATCCGTATCGAAACCCAAACAGGCAATTACGCCGTTAAGCTGGTAACCCGTTTTACCTTTATGGGGTCTATCGTAAACAAACCTATTGCGGCAGGTTCGGTATTTACAGGCGATTTTCTTCAGGATAATATTAGTTTAAGCAATCCGCTAACGGCTGTTAATATGGGTATTCCGTTTACGGCAATGCCAACATCGTTTAATATTGATTATCAATATACACCCGGCGAAAAAAATATAGATGCCAACCAAAATGAGTTAAGCTATCCCGATACCGGCGATATTTATATTTTATTGGAACGTCGAGAGGATGATGTTGTAAAGCGTGTAGCTACCGCTTGGCACAGAATTGAAACGGGCAATGCGCAAATGGAGACCGTAAAAGTGAATTTTGTTTATGGCGAACTGCCTACAAATGCCCCCGATTATATGAAGCCTCAAGGAACCGACGTTTATGCAACCGAAAGCGAAACGCCAACCCACATTAAGGTTGTGTTTTCTTCAAGTGCCTATGGCGACTATTTCCAAGGTGCTGTAAACAGTACCTTAATTGTCGATAACTTGGTTTTAAACTATTAATATGATAAAAGGAGGTTTTAGTAAAAGCAGCCGTGAGAGCTTCATACGTGTTTTGCTCTTAGTGGCCTTGGTATTGTTTTGTATTCTTATAGAAGATTATATTGTACCGTTAATCTTGGCCGTAATTTTTGCAGGTTTGTTAAGTCCGCTTTACAAAAGATTGCTTAAAAGATTTAAAGGAAAAAAAAACTTGGCATCGGTAGCCACCTTAATCTTGTTTTTATTGTTAATTGTCGTGCCATCCATATTTTTAATTTGGGAGATAGTGGAACAGGCGGCCTTTGTTTCTAAAAAAGTGTTTCCACTTTTGGAGGTACAGTTATCTACCGCTAAGGCACAACAACCACAATTGCCCCATTGGATGCCTTTTAAAAATGAACTGGAACCTTTTAAAGAACAGATATTAAGTAAGATGTCGGAACTTATAGGAAGTTTGAGCAGTATGATTTTAAGCGGATTGAGTGCGTTAACACAGGGTACATTCGCATTCTTTTTAAATACTTTCGTTATGCTTTATGCACTTTATTATTTCTTGGTGTCCGGAAAAAGTATTTTAAACAAAGCCCATAACTATTTGCCGTTAACCGATAAAGAATTTAGCTTATTGGCCAATCAGGTAGCTTCCATTTCCCGGGCAACCATAAAGGGTGCTTTTTTAATAGGTGTTATTCAAGGGGTTTTGGTTGGGATAGGTTTTGCAGTAGTGGGTATTCCCGGTGCCGTTTTTTGGGGTTCGGTTGCGGCCATTATGTCCATTATACCAAGTGTAGGAACATCAATTATATACGTGCCGGCAGGTATATATCTGTTAATGACGGGAGAGGTTGGGTATGGTATAGGTCTACTTGTTTGGGGATTTGGTGTGGTAAGCTCGGTCGATAATTTTTTACGTCCGGCCTTAGTAGGTAAAGATGTCCAAATGCCCGATGTATTAATTTTGGTTACTACCTTGGGAGGTATTGGTATGTTTGGTGTTTCGGGTATTATTCTGGGACCGCTTATAGCTGGTCTGTTTATTTCGTTGGTAAAAATTTACAGAGCAATTTTGATTACTCCTAAAGTTAAATAAAGAAAATGAAAAATGGTTTTAAAAAGGAATTTGGTATGGTATAATGAAGAAAAGTGTCTAAGTCTAAGGTTTCGGGATGAATGGACTGTAACTTATTTTTTGCCCAGACTTTTTAAAAAACCATCTGCTGTCATTATTGGTAAAAGTGATTTTTTAAAATCCTTTCTGTTTCTTGTTACTATTACTTCACAATTAAGTCTCGTTGCACTAAAATATTGAAGTGAATCTTCAAAATCCTTTATTGAAGAGTTAAGTCCTTTTTCAATGGTTTGTTATCCTATGTGAGCATACTTCGCTTATTGTCTTAAATTTTCTCAATTTTTCCTTGGCAATTTTGGTATTCTTAAATTCTGAATCTTCATTTTCAGAGGTCAGCAATTGTAAATAGGACTCAATTATTCGCAAAAGGCTCATGTTCTTATTAGAAACATACTATTTAGCTTTTTCAATAACTCCTTTATTCAGTTTTAAGGTCAATTTTGTATCCATAACAATCATCTTATGTGTATAAATATAATAAATGATATGTGTTTTTAGTATTGTTGAGTTTTCGTTCAGTTTTAATTACAGCTAACTGTATAATAATCAGCAATACGTCGATAAAAAATGATAATTTATCGATGTTTTTAAATGTAAAAATACTTACATATAATGAGTAAATTAAAATAAATTTAATAATTTATTAATGTTGAAAATTGTTGAATTATGGATTTTTGATTACTTTTAATGAATTATTCGTGCAGTTTTTTCTTTTTTGATGCGAATATATTTTTAAACCTAACCAATTATGCAAAAAATTACACTACTAACATGTTGTGTCTTATTGTTTTCTCTAATGGGTTATGCCCAAAAGTTGAGCCAAGACGACCCTAATATTCAAAAAGAAATTGAAAGTAATAAAGGCAAAACCACCATTATTTGGTTGCCCGTATTGGCGTCCAATCCGGCATCGGGTTTTATGTTTGGGGTTGCTCCGGCCATAACCTTTATTAAGGGAAATCCTGAAACTACTAGTATTTCCAATTATCTTGGTTCTGCAGTTTACACCACCAAAAAACAATTATTGCTTACCTTTAAAGGTAATCTGTTTTTTGAGAACAACGAGTGGCTTGTTATGAATGATTGGCGTTATTTTATCACGTCGCAACCTACCTATGGTTTGGGAACGGGACCACAGTCTGCACGTCTAATTACCGATGGTATAGAGTACGAAGATGGTCTTTTTAGTTCCGGTATAGATGAGGGACAAATGATGGAATTTAATTTTTTGCGTTTGCACCAGACCGCATTCAAAAAAGTGGGTAGTAAAGGGTTCTATGCCGGTGTGGGCTACCATTTGGATATCCATAGCAAAATAAATGACCAGTTGTTGGATTTAGACGAAATACCTCCTTCCATAACCAGCCATTATGGGTATAGTACCCATCGCAATATAAATACAGAAAAATATACCCTTTCGGGAGTTTCGGCAAACGGACTTTACGACACACGAGACAATACCGTAAACCCTTACGATGGCCGATATGCATTAATGTCGCTCAAGTTCAATCCTAAGTTTTTGGGTAGTAGTGTTTCATCTTCTTCATTATGGGTTGAGTACCGTGACTATTTTACCCTAAATAAAAATCGTAAAAGGAATCTTTTGGCTTGGTGGACATATGGTAATTTTCAATTGGGAGGCGATTTACCCTACTTAGATTTGCCGTCGTTGGGTTGGGATCAGTTTGGACGCTCGGGAAGGGCATATCCACAGGGGCGTTTTAGAGGGCAATCTCTTATGTATTCCGAGTTGGAATGGCGTTTTCCATTACAAAAAGATAAAGATAAATGGGGAGGTGTGTTGTTTGCCAACATGAATACGGCTACCAACGACGATGCCGATATAGGTATGTTTAAGTATATTAATTCGGGAATAGGGGCAGGTATTAGGTTTATGCTCAATAAAGAAAAACGCCAAAATTTGTGTGTTGATTATGCTTGGGGCAATTATGGGGCTCATGGCTTTTATTTGAGTGTGAATGAAGTGTTTTAAGAAATAGCTTATAAATCTTATTACTGTATAAGGAAAAGAATCAAAAAAATATATTATGAAATGCCCTAATTATAATTAAGTTATTTTTTCATAAGACTCACAACTTAAACCTTAAGTTAGGCTTTTCTTAACCGTAGTCTATTCAATTTTTATAAAATAAATTAACCTAATACAAATGAAATAATGACTTATGTATTACTGATTAAAAAATTATAACCATGAAAACTTTACATTATACAATTTGTACTATTTTTTTCGTGTTTGCAATTAGTAGCGCAAACGCACAAGAAAAACTACCCAAACCTTTGCAAGAGTTTAAAGGGAAAATAGGTAAAACTTACAAAGACTCAAAGGAAGATTATCCTCAAGAAATGCAAGCTCCGGATAAAGCTCCCAACATTGTAGTCATTATGCT
>JBKEDH010000110.1:0-27961 GCA_047975295.1 Aestuariibaculum sp. | reverse complement strand
TGAAAAATTCAACTTAGTAAATTAAGATATTATGTATATTTGCTAAACTTTCATAAAACGCAGATTAATACATGAAATACAAACGCATACTTTTAAAACTATCCGGCGAAGCCTTAATGGGCGATCGCCAATACGGTATAGACCCAGAAAGACTTGCCGAATATGCCCAAGATATTAAACAAATTACCAACAAAGGTGTCGAAGTTGCCATTGTTATTGGTGGCGGAAACATTTTTAGAGGTGTTGCCGGTGCCAGCAACGGCATGGATCGTGTGCAGGGCGACCATATGGGCATGTTGGCAACCGTTATTAACGGTTTAGCCCTACAAAGTGCTTTAGAAGACGCCGATATACCCACCCGTTTGCAATCGGCCATACAAATTAACGAAGTTGCCGAGCCTTTTATACGCCGTAAGGCCATGCGCCATCTGGAAAAAGGCCGTGTTGTTATTTTTGGCGGAGGAACGGGAAACCCTTATTTTACGACCGATTCGGCTGCCGTTTTACGAGCCATAGAAATCGAGGCCGATGTTATTTTAAAAGGCACCCGAGTTGACGGTATTTATAACGCCGACCCCGAAAAGGACAAAAAAGCCGTTAAATTCAACTTTATTTCGTTTGACGATGTACTGCGTAAAGGCCTAAAGGTAATGGATACCACAGCATTTACCCTAAGCCAGGAAAACGAACTGCCTATTATTGTTTTCGATATGAACAAAAAAGGCAATTTATTGAAAGTAGTTTCGGGCGAGAAAATTGGCACCGAAGTTAATCTGTAAGTCAACTACTTCGAGGCTAACCCGCGAGGCATGAATTGGAAAAATCAATAAAACATTTCGACGCAAGCGTCGGAGCATTCAAATCTCGATTATCGAGTAACGATTTATAAAAAAACAGAACATGAACGAAGATATAAAATTTATACTGGATGCCACCAAAGAATCTATGGTTAACGCCATAAAACATTTGGATAAACAATTTGTAAATATTAGAGCAGGCAAAGCCAGTCCGGCCATGTTGGGCAGTGTAATGGTCGAATACTACGGCTCGCAAACCCCCTTAAGCCAAGTGGCCAATGTAAATACACCCGATGGCAGGACCATTACGGTACAACCATGGGAAAAAAACATGCTTCAAGAAATTGAAAAAGCCATTATGGTGGCCAATCTTGGTTTTAACCCCATGAACAATGGTGAGTCTATAATTATTAACGTACCACCTTTAACCGAAGAGCGTAGGCGTGAACTGTCCAAACAGGCAAAATCTGAAGCCGAAGATGCCAAAGTAAGCATCCGCTCGGCAAGGAAGGATGCCAATAACGACATTAAAAAAGACGAGAGCTTTTCGGAAGACCAAAAAAAGAATGCCGAAATAGACATACAAGAAATGACCGATAAATACGTTAAGAAAGTAGATGAACTTTTTACCGTAAAGGAATCGGAGATTATGACTGTTTAAATTTAATGGTTAAACAAGGACATACCTACCAAAGCCCTTAAAGGTTTTTTTTTAGAATCTTTGAGGGCTTTTTGTAAAAACCCATCGTAACCACATCCGTGCTTGTATGTTAAAATATACCTTTCTGTTAGTTTTGTGCCTTGGTTTTGGTAGTATTTGGGCACAGGATACCACCGTACAGCAGGTAGAAACAACACAGGACTCCTTAAAAAAAGCTCTTTTAATAAAACATTTGGGTAATGGTTATTTCCCTACCAAATACTTCAATTTCGATTTACGGTATGTTTTTAAATTTAACCAATATGAAGGTATTCGTACCGGAATTGGAGGCGTTACCAATAATAGACTGTCAAAAATATTCAAAATAAACGGTTATACGGTTTTCGGTTTTCGGGACAGTAAATTAAAATACAGTATAGGAGGTAGTTTACGGCTGTCGGAAACATCTAAGACTTGGCTATCGGCAACCTACACCGACGATTTACAGGAAACGGGAAGTACCAAATTTATAACCGACAAACGTCTGTTCCAGTTTTTCGAACCACGCTTGCTTAATATCAGTATGTTCCACAGGCATATTACAAAATCGACCGCACTAGATTTCCAACTTTCCAATCATCTTATCTCCGGAACCGAATTTGCCATAAGCAATATCGACCCTACATACAATTACAGCTTTATTACAGATAACAAAACATTTCATAGTTTTCATACGGCAATAGCTAAGTTCGCTTTGCAATGGAGCCCTTTCAGCACGTTTGAAAATACCGAAAACGGCACTTCCGTAGAAACCAAAAACGGTTATCCGAAATTCACCATTCAATATTCCAAAAATTTTAAAAATGCGTTTAAAAGCGAGTTTAATTTCTCCAAAATAGACTTTCGTACCATTTACAGGTTTGCCCAAAACAAGGAGCGCTACTCCGAAGCCGTACTGGTGGGCGGCTATGCTAACGGCAATGTCCCTTTAACGCATCTTTATCACGCCTACCCCAATAATATTAATAAAGCAACCGTTTTACGGCGTTTTTCGGTAGCAGGAAACAACAGTTTTGAAACCATGTTTTTTAACGAGTTTTTTTCCGATAGATTTTTCACCTTTCAGTTTAAACAATATGTAAAACCCTTTGAAATATCAGAACGATTTAAGCCTCAAATAGTACTAACAACCCGCTATGCTTTGGGCAATATGAGCAACATACAACGCCATCAAGGCGTTACCTTTAACACCTTGAACAAGGGCTATACCGAATCGGGTATAGAAATAAACAAATTACTTTTTGGTTTCGGCTTAAGTTTTACTTACCGCTACGGTGCCTACCATTTACCCAAGACGGACGATAATATTGCCCTTAAATTTACATTTAACGTTACTTTATAAGGTTTTACCTTGGTTTTTTCTACCTTTGCCGAACTTTTAAATAAAGGCATGTTAAAACTTTCTACAAAACATTTTTGGGATGTTGTTGCCAGACTTATTTTACGTAATAAAATAAGTATTTTAATCGGCATCCTTATTATTACCGTTCTGTTCAGTACGCAATGGAACAACATGCGCTTTACCTATACCGAGGCCAATTTATTACCCGACGATCACGAAGTTAATATTACCTACAACAATTTTTTGGATATTTTTGGTGAAGAAGGCAACCTTATTGTTCTTGGCATAAAAGACAGTACATTGTTTACTGTTGAAAAACTAAATGCTTGGAATAAACTTTCGGAAGATTTTAAGCAATACCCCGAAGTAGATTTTGTGGTTTCTATAAAAGGACTGCAAAAGCTGATAAAGGATACCGAACAGGAAAAATTTACTTTAGAACCCTTTATCAAAGATTCCATCGCTTCAATCGAGCAAATTGATGTTTTGGAAAATGACCTGTTTAAAAAATATCCGTTTTACAATAATTTCCTGTTCAACAGCGAAACAAAAACGGTAAGAACGGCCATTTACTTAAAAAAGGATATTGTAAACACACCCGCCCGAAAAGATTTTATTATTGATGTACTGCAACCCAAAATAGATGCCTTCGAGTCCCAATCAAACTTAAAGGTACGTGTTTCGGGAATGCCCTACATCCGCACATTAAATTCGCAGAATATTATTGACGAAATCGGTCTCTTTGTGGCTGCCGCTTTATTGGTTACTTCCATTATTTTCTTTTTCTTTTTCCGGTCCTTTCGTGCCACCTTTATTTCGCTAATAGTGGTATGTATAGGCGTTATGTGGACCTTGGGCATACTCGGTACCCTAAACTACGAAATTACCGTTTTAACAGCTTTAATTCCGCCTTTAATTATTGTTATTGGTATTCCCAACTGTATTTTTTTAATCAACAAATACCAACACGAAGTAAAGCTACATGGCAACAAGGTAAAATCCCTGCAACGGGTTATTACCAAAATAGGTAACGCTACCTTAATGACCAACGTTACCACAGCTTCGGGTTTTGCTACCTTTATTTTAACCGAAAGCAAGCTATTAAAGGAATTTGGCATTGTTGCATCGCTAAGTATTTTGGCCATTTTTATATTATGTTTGCTTATCATCCCTATAATATACACCTTTTTGCCCTACCCCAAAGAACGCCATTTAGAACATCTTAACAAACGTTGGATTGGTGGTTTTGTAAATTGGATGGTACGTATGGTAAAACAAAAGCGCATTGCCATTTACTGTACAGGATTAATTTTGTTAGTGGCCAGTATTATTGGTATCTATCAAATAAAAATTTCAGGAAGTTTAATTGAAGACATGCCCAAAAACACCCGGTTTTTTGAAGACATCCGCTTTTTTGAAGAAGAATTCAATGGTATTATGCCTTTGGAAATCATGATTGATACCAAACGCAAAAAAGGCGTCATGAAACTTTCAACTTTAAAGCGTATGGACGAGTTGGAGGAACTAATTAACGAAATCCCACAGTTATCAAAGCCCATTTCGGTAGTAAGCCTGGTTAAGTATTCCAAACAGGCCTATTATAACGGCAATACCAAATACTACCAATTACCAACATCGCAGGAAAATAATTTTATCCTATCGTATGCCAAAAACTCAACATCAAACGTTAATCTGCTCAGTAATTTTGTAGATAGTACCGGACAATACGCACGTATCACCACTTTTATGAAAGATATTGGCACCGATAAAATGGAACGTATTGAAGAGGATATCCAAACCAAAATAAACAAACTGTTTCCTGCCGACAAATTTACCGTAACCATGACGGGAAAGGCTATGGTTTTCCAAAAAGGGACTACGTATTTGGTTAAAAATCTGGTAATATCGCTTTCGCTTGCCATACTACTTATTGCCTTGTTTATGGCGTATATGTTCCGGTCCTTCCGTATGATTATCGTTTCGCTTATCCCCAATTTAATTCCGCTATTGGTAACGGCTGGACTTATGGGATTTTTGGGTGTTCCCATAAAGCCCTCTACCATTTTGGTATTTAGTATTGCCTTTGGTATTTCGGTAGATGATACCATACACTTTTTGGCTAAATACCGGCAGGAGTTACAAGCCAACCATTGGAAAATAAAACCATCGGTTTATGGTGCTTTACGAGAAACTGGTGTAAGTATGTTTTATACATCTATCGTATTGTTTTTTGGTTTTTCGGTATTTACCATTTCCAGTTTTGGCGGTACGGTTGCTCTTGGTGCATTGGTATCGGCAACACTACTGTTTGCCATGCTTTCCAATTTATTGCTGTTGCCCTCGTTATTATTATCGTTGGAACGTAGTATTGCCAATAAGGAAGTGTTACGGAAGCCTGCTATTAATATTATTCCGGAAGAGGATGATGAGGAGTAACTCTATAAAACGCACAATATAAAGGTATAGCTCCTTCTTTTACGGAAAAACCACATCTATTTTTTATTTTTTGTAACTTTTTCACTCTTTTTGAAAGAAAAAATTTGCAAAAAAAAACTTATTTCTTTGAAATGTTTAAAGACCATACTTAACTCAAAGCCGATTAAGTAATGGTTTTAGACAAACATGTTGCAACAAATCAGCGCTGATTATTTTCACACAACATTATTCGGTTTTACTTTTTTCGGCTTAAAATTCGGCTATATTTTACTAACCAATCTTAATATTAACAAACTAAGTATTAAGATTTTAAAATTTTAATTATGAAAAAAGCATATTTAATTTTAGCTGCGGCATTGTTTTCAATAAGCATTTATGCATCAACTAATTCTTTAGAAAACACAAAGGAAGAAACTTTTGTAGTAAGCCCATATTTTCCCGTTTATTGCGATGGTGTTTATGTAGGCAATGCCAGTAGCATAGAAGAAGCTTTAAAACTTTGCTGATTATAAGAATTATTCTATATTGTAAAATCTATATAATCCATATTGACTTATAAACAAAGCCAATATGGATTATAGTCTCTTAAATTTATAAAAAGAATGAAGTATTATATACTGTTATTATTTATCTTATTTATCAGTCTTGATTTACAAGCCCAAAAAGGTATTGTATATTATGGCCATATAGAAAGTCCGGGGATGAGAAGTGCTGCAGGACCGGATTTAAATGCATATTTGGTTTTTAATACAAAAAAATCATATTATGTAACAGCAAAAGATTCCTTAGAAACGGCTATAACAAACAGCTCTTCCGTTTATACAGGAGCAAACCAACAACAAGTAGCATATAACGGGAATAAAACATTTAGATATGGCAAACAAGTTTATTATAATAGAGAAAAAGATAGCATGTGGTGGAGCCAGCGTTTTGGAGGCAATATTTATATAGCCGAAAAAAAACCGATTATAAAATGGGACCTAAAGAACGAAACAAAAAAAATAGGTGCTTTTAAAGCACACAAAGCTACAGCTAAGTTTAGAGGCCGATTATATACCGCATGGTACACACTTGAAGTACCTTTACCTTATGGACCATGGAAGTTGCAAGGGTTACCCGGTTTAATTTTAGAAGCCCACGACGAAAAAAAAGAAATGTATCTATACTTTAAAAGTATTGAATACCCCACCAAAAACACAGCACCCATTAATCAAGTAAAAAGGGAGAAAGGAGAAGATAACAAATGGCAAACCATACAGGATTTTGAAAAACTACTAAAAAACAGTTTAATAAAAGCTTACAATAGTATGGTACTTAGAGCCGAAAAAGAAAATAAAGAAAAACCCATTAAACCCGTTTTTAGTGATATTTATATCGAATCTTTTGATTAAGATTATTAAAAACCTTACTTACATCTCTCTTCTATGTTTTTTTAGTTTACCGGCACAAGAAGTTATTGAGGGGCTTGTAAAGAACAATAAGGAAATCCCCATAGAAAATGCAAGTATTGTTATAAAAAACACTATGGATGCCATAGTAACTTATGGCTATACCAATAAAGATGGCTTCTTTTCTATTAACAGCAAATTTGAAAACAATAATGAATTTAAGCTTGTTGTTAACAGTTTAGGCTATAAGGAATATACTGTAAGTTTTGTAAGTGTTAATGAGAAACTAAAAAAATTCAATATTGTTATGTTAGAAAAGCCTTTGGAACTTTCAGAGGTTGTACTAACTCCAGATCAAAAAATTACTTCAAATAATAATGTAACAACCCTTAAAACAGAGTATTTTACAGACGAAACAGAACAAACTGTAGAAGATGTTTTAAAAAAATTGCCCGGAGTAGAAGTTTTAGATGACGGATCCATTAAAGCTCATGGAAAATTTATATCTAAACTTTTAATTGAAGGAGACGACGTTTTTTCAAATAATTACCAAATTCTGTCCAAAAATCTGGATGCAAAGGCATTAAATGCTGTAGAAATTATAGACGAATTTCAAGATAATCCTCTATTGGCAAAAGTTATAGAGTCCGATATGGTAGCTCTAAATTTAAAACTAAAAGAAGATTTTAAAAATATTTGGTTCGGTAATGCCTCGGCAGGTTTAGGGACTAAGGAAAGAGCAAAACTATCTGCCAATTTAGGCTTACTCCGTAAAAAAATAAAGTTCTTTTATTTTGGCGATTATAATAATTTAGGCCATAAAGCTTCCGAACAATTAAGTGGCGCACCAACTTCATTAAATTTAACATCTTTATATCAAGAAAAAGAAATAGAACCAAAAACAGAACCCTTGTATTTAATAGAAAAAAATGAAAACAATTTATTTACAGATGGACAAAGCATTTTTAACGATGCTTTTATGAGCTCCTTGGGGTTTTCAACAAAAATGTCCCCTAATTTAGAATTACGTGGCTTTGGGGCATTTACAAAAGACGACCAAGACCAATTATTCTTTGCTGAAACTATCTATAATGTAGAAGCTAACCCCATTAGTTTTACAGAGAACAGTATAACCAACCATGTTAATAAAATTGCATCGGGCGAAATAGAATTAAAATATACCGGTGGAAATAAATCGTACCTAAAAAACACTTTAGTGTACAACAACCAACCAGAGCTTTACAAAAACAAAATCCTTTACAACAATAGCGATAATATTTCCCAAAATTTAAAAAAGAATAACTACTCGATTTACAACCATTTAAATTACGGTTATTTATTGGGTCAAGATAATATTTTACATAACTATATTTACTTGGGCCAAAACAAGATAGAACAAGATATTGAGATACACTCTCCGCTTCTTAATAATTTACTTTCAGTACCGGAAAACAGTAAAATTGACTACCTATCCAATGATAAAATAAGCGTTTTTGGTTTATCGTCTAACCTTATTTCAAGTTTTGGCAATTTTAAACATGTAGCAATGTTAGAATATGAATCGACCAAAGAAACACGTTCAAACGAATTTATAGACAACGATTCATTAGATAGTTTACAAAACAACCTTCATTTTAAAACCAATAAAATAAAATTGGGATCAAGCTTGGCGTATTCTTTTTCAGAGAAAGTAAAATTATCGGTCGGTGCCTCGCTAAATCGTATAAAAATAGATATTGATACAAAAAAAAGTGAGATATGGTTTTTTAATCCTGAGGTAAAATTAGATTTGCGAAAATTAAAATTTGGATTTTTTAAAATAAATTACAGCAATACTTACGATTTACCCAAATCTATGTTTTTTTTAAACAACTATCAATTAGCAAACTACAAATCTTTTGTTAGAGGCTCTAAAAATATTAATTTAATAAAAGGCAATTTGTTCAATGTTTACTACAAATGGGCAAACAAACTTGAATCCCAAGCATTTACCATCCATTTTAAGTATAACGAAACAGCAAAAAAATATTCCACAGACAATCAAATTGAGGATAATTTTATTTTCTCTTCTTATAAAATTTATGAGGGAGGAACACATATATCAAGTAATATAAATTTTACATCTTATTTTAAAAAATTAAATCTTTCAACAAATCTAAGAACCAATCAATCATGGTCTGTTGTTCCTTTACAAATAAACTCTCAAGAATTTAGCAACTTAAAAAACCATATATCCTCGTACCTCTTTTCGGGAACCACCTATTTCAATATTCCGTTTAATTTTACTTTTAAAATCATTTTAAATAGGAGTCTTTCCAACTTTAATAGTATTATATCAAAAACACATTGGGAAAACGGCGCATTGAATATAACATATAATTTAAGTAAGGAGTGGGTATTTTCATTAAACAACAATACTTATTTTACCGAAAATGATTCTTACTATTTTTTAAATTCAAAAATTAATTATCAGCCAAAAAAATCTAATTTTTCATATCAATTAATTGCCAATAATTTAACCAATGAGACAAGTTTTTCTAATACCATTATAAATGATTATTCTATTTATAACTCGAATATAAAATTACTTCCAAGGTATATTTTTGCTTCTGTTAAATACAGATTCTAAACCAGCCTTCGTACTTTGTTAATCGAAACGCATATCTTTGCGTTCAAAAAATTACCATAAATGAAGTTATATACCGTTTCAGAATTACTAACAAAAGATTTAAAATTAACCGAAGTTGAAATAAAAGGCTGGGTACGCACCTTTCGTGCCAACCGATTTATAGCCTTAAACGATGGTTCTACACTACAAAACATTCAATGTGTGGTCGATTTTGAAATTTTTGACGATAGCACTCTAAAAAAAATAACTACAGGTGCCGCCATTCACGTTATCGGCGATTTGGTTGAAAGCCAAGGCCAAGGGCAAAACGTAGAAATACAAGTTAAGGAACTAACCATTTTGGGCGAATCCGATCCCGAAACCTACCCTATCCAGCCCAAAAAACATTCTTTCGAATTTTTAAGGGAAAATGCCCACTTACGCACCCGAACCAATACGTTTAGTGCCGTTATGCGCTTGCGTTCGGCCTTATCGTTCGCCATTCACAATTATTTTAACCAAAATGGCTTTTACTACGTGCATACACCCATAATTACCGGAAGCGATGCCGAAGGTGCCGGCGAAATGTTCCGGGTTACAAATTTAGATGCGCAAAATCCGCCAAAAACCGAAACCGGAAATGTCGATTATACCAAAGATTTCTTTGGAAAAGAAACCAATCTTACCGTTTCAGGACAGTTGGAAGGCGAAACCTATGCCATGTCGCTTGGTAAAATTTATACTTTTGGCCCCACATTTAGAGCCGAAAACTCCAATACTTCAAGGCATTTGGCCGAATTTTGGATGATCGAACCCGAAGTGGCCTTTATGGATTTGGCTGGTAATATGGACCTTGCCGAAGATTTTATGAAATACGTTATTGGCTATATTTTAGAAAATAACAGTGAGGATTTGACCTTTTTAGACAAACGCCTTCAAGACGAAGATAAAAAGAAACCACTGGCCGAACGTAACGAAATGACCTTGATTGAAAAATTAAAATTCGTTACCGAAAACCATTTCAAACGGGTAAGCTACACCGAAGCCATAGATATTTTGCGCAACAGCAAACCTAATAAAAAGAAAAAGTTTAAATACATTATAGACCAATGGGGTGCCGACCTACAAAGCGAGCACGAGCGCTATTTAGTGGAAAAGCACTTTAAAAGCCCTGTTATTTTGTTTGATTATCCGGCAAATATAAAAGCCTTTTACATGCGCCTTAACGACGATGGCAAAACCGTTCGTGCCATGGACATCCTATTTCCAGGTATTGGCGAAATAGTTGGCGGTGCACAGCGTGAAGAACGTTTAGAGGTTTTAAAAGAAAAAATGGCCGCCATAAATATTCCGGAAGAAGACCTTTGGTGGTATCTCGATTTACGCAAATATGGCACAGCTGTCCATTCCGGGTTTGGCTTAGGCTTCGAGCGTCTAGTTATGTTTGTAACCGGTATGGGTAACATTCGCGATGTTATTCCGTTTCCGCGAACACCACAAAATGCAGAATTTTAAAAAGTTTTCTTACTTTTATATTTTAGTACAGAACAAAATTTACGTTATCTCAAATCTAATAGATTTTAAGTACCTATTGGATCTCGAATAAATACCGTTTAAGATAAATGCTCAAGCAACAATTACAATTCAAATTATCACAAAAGCTATCACCGCAACAAATTCAGTTAATGAAACTGATACAGTTGCCTACACAGGCTTTTGAGCAGCGCATAAAACAAGAACTTGAAGAAAATCCGGCACTTGAAAGTGGCAAGGAAGATTATAATGACGAGTTCGATACCGAGTTCGACAACTCCAACGACGAGTACAACGATAGCGAAACCATTGGTAACGACGAGATTAATGTCGATGAATATTTAAGCGACGATGAAATTCCCGACTATCGTACTCAAGCCAATAATTATAGTAACGACGACGAGGAAAAAACCATTCCTTATGCTGCGGGAACAACATTTACACAACATTTAATCAACCAATTAAACACTTATAGGTTAGATGATGAAGAATACGATATTGCCGAATTTTTGGTAGGTAGTATTGACGAAAGTGGTTATATACGCCGATCGTTAACCGATATTATGGACGATTTGGCCTTTACCCAAAACGTTTATACCACCGAAAACAAAATAAAATCGGTTTTAAAAATAGTACAACAGCTCGATCCGGCAGGTGTGGGCGCAAGGAATTTACAAGAGTGTTTAAGTATCCAACTACACAGAAAAGATAAAACACCCGATACCGATTTGGCCATCGACATTATTGATAGTGCTTTCGAGCAGTTCACAAAAAAACATTATAAAAAACTGCTTCAAAAGTTTGATGTTTCCGAAATCCAACTTAAAGATGCCATTAGTGAAATAGAACATTTAAACCCCAAACCGGGCGGCTCGTATTCCGGAAACAACCGTATTGTGGAACATGTTATCCCCGACTTTGCCATTAAAATTGTTGATGGCGAGCTGGAACTAACCCTTAACGGGCGCAACGCACCCGAACTACATGTTTCCCGAGGCTACAACGACATGCTTAAAGGCTATAAGGAAGCCAAGGAGAAATCGAAAGCGCAAAAAGATGCCGTAACGTTTATAAAACAAAAATTAGATGCTGCCAAGTGGTTTATCGAAGCCATAAAACAGCGCCAACAAACACTTTTTGTTACCATGAGTGCCATTATGCACTATCAGGAGGAATATTTTTTAACAGGTGATGAACGCAACCTAAAACCTATGATATTAAAGGATATTGCCGACGAAATCGACATGGACGTATCGACTGTATCGCGGGTGGCCAACAGTAAATATGTCGATACGCCCTATGGCACCAAGTTGATTAAGGATTTCTTTTCGGAAGCTATGAAAAACGATCAAGGTGAAGATGTTTCAACACGGGAAATAAAAAAAATACTGGAAACAGTTATTGAAGAAGAAGACAAACGCAAACCTTTAACCGACGAACATTTGGCTTCTATTTTAAAAGAAAAAGGCTATCCCATAGCTCGCCGTACCGTTGCCAAATACAGGGAGCAAATGGATATTCCCGTTGCCCGTTTACGTAAAAAAATATAATGAAGTGGTTTTTTAAAAGCGTTTCGGTTGTTTTCCATCCTTTATTTATTCCTGCACAGGGTACATTACTCTATTTTTGGAAAAGTCAACATTTTGTTTCCAACGAAATCGTTTATGCCAAACTAACCTCCATTTCCATTTTAACCATTATTTTGCCGGTTCTAATCTTTTTTATGTTAAAAACACTTGGCAAAGTCCAATCGGTTACTTTAAGGAACACCAACGAACGTATTATCCCCTTGGGCTTAAACTGTATTATTATCTATATTGTAATATACAGTATTTTAACAGCTTCCTTTTCACCTGGATTATATTACTTCTTTTTAGGGCTTTTAATGGCCAACATCTTGTGCTTAATACTCGCCATTTTTAAACTTAAAGTGAGTTTGCATATTATGTACGTTACTTCCTTATTTATGTTTACAATGGCATTAAGCCTACATTTTAGTACCAATTTAAATGGTATTCTAATATTAATGAGTATTATTATTGGAGCGGTAGCAAGTGCCCGATTATATTTAAAGGCTCACAGCCCAAAAGAAATAACATTAGGACTTTTAACAGGTATTGTACCTCAACTATTTTTAATACCTTATTGGATTTAACACCGTAACCCCATTTTTAAAAATAGAATTGTTTAGTACACGATAAAAAATCAAAAAATATTCTCAATACATTAAGAGTCTGCCTAAATTTGTATGATTGCCTTTTTGTATAGTTTATTTTTGATACAGAATGAGGCAAAATAGAAGATGTTAAAGAATATAAAACATCAAACCAACTTTAATGGTACTTACCGATAGTGTTTCGCCACTAATTTTAGCTTTATTTGAAAAAATAGAATTAAGTCCATAATAAACATATAAATTCCACGTACCATAGCCGGCACTTAAACTTAGTCCGTATTGAAATTTATTAAAACTTTCAATATTGGTATCCTTAAAATTAGTGTCTTCACTTTCAAACTTTACCACATCATGAAACAGGTACCCCATTTTAAAACCCGTATAAATACGCCAAAAATTATAATTTTCGGGAGTTGATTTTCGCCATCGGAATTCTATAGGCAGTTCCAGTAGATAACGGTGCATCTTATTTTTTCTAAATTGATTTTCGGGAGTACTTAAAATTTTATAGGGTTCATCGGTGTCACTTTCGTTAATAAGCAGGTTATGCGAATATGAATTTAAAGATGCCCCCAAACCCATACCTATGGAAAGTGTTCTACTTTTATTAATGGGCATATCCCTGATAAAACCAAAATGAAAACCACTTGAAAATCCTTTTTGGGACATATCCTCCGGTTGCCGTATCAATACATTATAAGTTAAGCCAATATAAAACTGATCCTCCCTATATAGCGAATCGGTTACCGTACTTAATGGCAACTGTTCTTCTTGTGCCAATAACATATTACCGAGTAAGATAACCCCTATTAAAAAATGTTCCCTAAAATTGAAATATCGTCCTACCATAATAATTATCCAATATACCGTGATTTATCTGGTTAAGCCATATACTCTAAACTTGAGATTCGATTAATAATACCAAACAAAATAAATAACAGAAAAAGAATTTAGTATTATTTAAACTTAAAATTGATTTAAAATGGCTTTAAATTGAAGATTAAAAATAAAAAAGCGCTTTGACATTACAAAGCGCTTTTTATATATAAAATTAAGAGTACTTATTTGTTATTATCAACAGCACTTCCTTTTTTGGTCGTGTAGTTAATTTTTAAAGCGTTTACCTTACGCAGTTCTTCTTTAATATCCATTACAACACCCATATTGGCTTCGCCATCTACTTTTAAAGCTGTTGTTAGATATGGCACCTCTTCTTCGCGTTTCGATGCACGCTCGGCAGCTATAAAAGCTTGGATTTCGTTTACATCGGCAAACTTATCGTTAAGCTGTATTTTAGTCTCGGTACCGTATTGTTTGTAATTTTCGCTTGGTTTACCGGCATAGATATACATTACCAAACCTTTTTTATCGAGCTTATCGACTTGATCTGCAGTTGGTAGGTTGTTTTCTATCATTAAGGTATTTTCCCTCATTACCGTAGCCACCATAAAAAAGAACAATAACATAAATACGATATCAGGCAACGATGCTGTTGAAATCGCCGGAAGCGCTCCACTTTTTTTCTTATTAAATTTAGCCATAAATCAAATATTATAATTATTGTACTTCTGAAAGTTTTTGCGGATAGTCCTTTTTTATTTGTTCTATCTGCGTTTTTAACTTGTCTTTGTTTCCGGGCCAGTTTACATCGTCGAGATTAGCTTCCATTTCTTTAAAAGATTTTCCGTAAAGTTTTTCGGCCCTTCTATCTCGCAAATCGTTATAAGCTGCCACCAGCTCATTTTGCACAGCGATATAGGTTTTGTATGTACTGTTACGGTCGTTTTTTAACGATATAATAGCTTTATCCGGATTATCCGATGATTCTTGATCTCTTTTACCTTGGCAGTAATCGCACGTTCCATCGGCTCCGTTATCTAAAAAATCTATAGCAGCCTGCCTTAAATCCTTTAGATCCATTACTTCTTCTTCGACCATTAATTGATCCTCTCTGTTTAACAATACGGTAAAAAGATTTTTTTGTTTAATCCTTGGTGGTTCCGATCGTTCATCTTCCATTGGAGGCAATTTTCTGTTAATTCCAGAATCGACCTCAATAGTTGTTGTTACCAAGAAGAAAATTAATAGTAAGAATGCGATGTCGGCCATGGAGCCTGCATTTACTTCGGGTGCTGCTCGTTTTGCCATAATATTATCTGTTAAATATTCCTTTAATTCCCGAGTAGGCCATCGATGCTATAGCTAGAAAAGCTAATACATAAAAAGCATATAACCCGGCTCCTACCACTTTCGAGTCTCCTGTTGTAATATCCACTCCTTTATCGGTAAACGGTTTTAAATCTAAGTCCGTTCCAGAAGAAATAGTGTAGGAAATAAATAATATCAAGGCAAAGATCCCAACAGTAAGTAGGGTTTTTTTAATGTTACCTTCGAAGAGTCCTTTTATTACAAACACCAGTACCAAAGCTAGTACTACCGCCAATACTACATATGTAATATATAGTATATTATCGACCATACCCTCATTCCCTGCGATAATCATAAGAGCAAATATGGCTCCTATAATTGCCAAGGCAAAGGCTACGATTCTTAAAATTTTATGTAAACCCATAATTGATTTTCTTTAATGTTTATATTATTACTTTTTGTTTCTAATCAATAAATCCATTAACGTAATAGAAGCATCTTCCATATCGTTAACGATACTATCGATTTTAGCAATAATATAGTTGTAGAAAATTTGAAGGATAATAGCAACTATCAAACCGAATACAGTTGTTAAAAGTGCTACTTTAATACCTCCTGCCACTAATGAAGGCTGCATGTCTCCTGCTGCTTCAATTTTATCAAAAGCTGTAATCATACCAATTACCGTACCCATGAACCCAAGCATTGGTGCTAATGCAATAAACAACGAAATCCAAGATACGTTTTTCTCCAATTGCCCCATTTGTACACCACCATACGCCACGACAGCTTTTTCGGCAGCCTCTAAGCCTTCGTCTGTTCTATCCAATCCTTGATAAAATATAGAGGCAACAGGTCCTTTTGTATTTCTGCATATTTCTTTAGCAGCATCCACACCACCGGAAGCCAAGGCATCTTCTACTTGTTGTGTTAATTTTTTAGTATTTGTTGTAGAAAGGTTTAAAAAGATAATTCTTTCGATAGCAATCGCCAATCCTAAGATTAAACATAGCAGTACAATCCCCATAAAAGCAGGACCACCTTCAATAAACCTCTTTTTTAATTCCTGATGGAAACCAAGTTTTTCTGCCGGAGCAGCTTCGGCATTCTCATCTTGCATTACCGTTACAGTTGTAGTAACTGCCGCAGCAGTTGCACTTGTAGTTGCATTAACAGTTCCAAAAGCCATCATTCCTGTAATGGCAAGGATAGAAAATAATCTTTTCATGTTCTAGATCTTAATTTTATTAGTTAAAGTGTTAAAGATATAAAAATTATTATATAAAAATATAAAAAAATGCAGAGAGGAAGGGATTCGAACCCTCGATACGCTTTTGGCGTATACACACTTTCCAGGCGTGCGCCTTCGACCACTCGGCCACCTCTCTTTAATTTTGGGTTATATTTTCACTGGGCAAATAACAAAAAAATCTTCGAACACTAAAATTTTAATCATTATTTTTAAGTCATTTCCCCTCTAATTGACTTTTCATAAAGATTTTTAAAGGATTTTTGCTGATTTTTTTGTCCCAAAAGGAACATAAGTTTACAAACGGCTGCTTCGCAAGTAATGTCTTTTCCCGAAATAACGCCAATATTTTTTAAATGGTTACTGGTTTCGTACTGCCCCATTATAACACTACCACCTGCACATTGGGTTACATTAACAATATGGATACCTTTTTTTATAGCTTCTTTTAACAAGTCCACAAACCAACTTTGCGTTGTGCTGTTACCAGCTCCATAGGTTTCTAAAATAATGGCTTTTAAATTCCGGGTGTTTAAAATATTCTGTAGTACTGTTTTGCTTAAACCAGGAAAAAGCTTTACAATGGCAACATTAGTGTTTAAAACTTTATGCACTATAAACGGCTTATTTAAATGGGGTTTTAATAAATGTTCTGTATTTATTTTTAAATGAACACCCGATTCTGCTAACTCGGGATAGTTAAACGATGCAAAGGCCTCGAAATGTTCGGCATTTATCTTGGTGGTACGGTTGCCACGGTACAACTTATACTCAAAATACAGGCATACCTCCTTAATAACAGGTACGTTATTGTTGTGCAATGATGCAATTTGAATGGAAGTAATTAAATTTTCCTTGGCATCGGTACGCAAATCGCCAATGGGCAACTGCGAACCGGTAAAAATTACAGGTTTGGCCAAATTTTCGAACATAAAACTTAATGCCGATGCCGTATAACTCATAGTATCACTACCGTGCAACACAACAAAACCATCGAATTTACTGTAATTCTCTTCGACTATTTCGGCAATATGAACCCAATATTTGGGAGCCATATTACTGGAATCGATAGGCTCCTTGAAGGAAACTGTTTCGATTTGGCAGTCCAACAGGTTTAATTCGGGTATCCGCTTTAAAAGATTATTAAAATCGAAAGCCTTTAAAACTCCGGTTTCAAAATCTTTAACCATACCAATGGTACCACCGGTATATATAAGGAGTATGTTAGGTTTGTTGCTATACATTATATTTTAAAAATATCTTTTGAATTTTGCGTGGTTATGGCAGCTATCTTTTCTTCCGAAATACAATAAAGTGCCGACAATTTTTCCACTACCTTTAATATATATACACTTTCGTTGCGTTTCCCTCTGTAAGGTACGGGCGATAAATATGGTGAATCGGTTTCGAGAACAATATGCTTTAAATCTATTTTATGTAAAAATTGGTCTATTTTTCCGTTTTTGAATGTAGCCACACCTCCTATTCCCAATTTCATATTATAGGACAAAGCTTGATGGGCCTGCTCTAATGTTCCTGTAAAACAATGGAAAACACCAAATAGATCGTCGTCTTTTTCTCCGTCCAAAACCTCAAAAATTTCATCGAAAGCTTCTCTACAATGAATTACAATAGGAAGTTTATATTTTTTAGCCAATTGGATTTGATGTTTAAATGCTTCCTTTTGAATCGCTAACGTACTGGTATCCCAATACAGATCTATACCTATTTCGCCAACAGCATAAAATTTCCGCTTTTCAAATTGCCGTTCAACAAAATCCAATTCTGCTTTATAATTATCTTTTACCGAAGTAGGATGAAGCCCCATCATTAAAAATACATGTTCGGGAAAATCTTTTTCGAGAGCATACATGGCCTCGGTATAAGAAGAGTCTATCGCCGGAATAAAAAAACGTGATACACCCGCAGTAATGGCACGTTGCA
Source organism: Aestuariibaculum sp. (assembly GCA_047975295.1). Classification (GTDB taxonomy): domain Bacteria; phylum Bacteroidota; class Bacteroidia; order Flavobacteriales; family Flavobacteriaceae; genus JBKEDH01. Next base: position 9,640 of record JBKEDH010000110.1, on the reverse strand, counting down.
CCATTGCTGTTCTATCCTCTTCGAAAGCTTCACTATATAAATGGGTGTGGGTATCGGTTATTATCATAAAGACAAAAATATAAAACTCGCAGGTAAGGGAATATTTTTTTTAATGAATAGTTAAAAAATTGAATATATGCTTTGTAATCTACAATATAGATATTACTTATAGCCTGTTTAATGCTAAGAAGAGCAAACATTGTTTTTGATAAAACGAATAGTCTCAGATCACTAATTATCAAAAATTATTCGTTCCTCGAAATAAAATAATAAACAAATTAGATGTATTCAGATAGAATTACGGATATCTACAAAAAACAAAAGCGAAAAAAAAACAAAAAAACATTTGACAAATTAAAAAAGCCGTGTATATTTGCATCCGCAATACTGCACCGGTCTGGTAGTTCAGTTGGTTAGAATATCTGCCTGTCACGCAGGGGGTCGCGGGTTCGAGTCCCGTCCAGACCGCAAGATTGCAAAAAAGCTCTAAGCAATTAGAGTTTTTTTTTGCAATAAAAAGAAGTTGTGTTGTTAGTAAGCAATATTTGTTTGCTAAAGGTTTAAGTAGTTAAACCAATGGAAAGCTTTCCTTTTCCGATATTTTCGGAATTGGGATGCTTTTTTGTTTTTGAAAACATTAAAAATAACACTTATAAAAAAATCGGACTGGAATTCTAGTCCGATTTTTTTTATAATATCTAACTAAGTTTAAATTACAGAAAGTCCCTATAATTCCAAAGCCTTTTTAACATCGTTGTCCATTAAAAACTCGATAGGGTTTTCCAAAGCTTCTTTTACCGCTACAAGAAATCCTACCGATTCTTTTCCGTCGATAATTCGGTGATCGTAAGATAAAGCGATATACATCATGGGGTGGATTTCAACTTTTCCATCGACCGCAATTGGACGCTCAATAATATTGTGCATACCTAAAATACCGCTTTGCGGCGGATTGATTATTGGTGTAGATAACATGCTGCCAAACACACCTCCGTTGGAAATGGTAAAAGTCCCCCCTGTCATTTCATCAACAGTTATCTGTCCGTCTCTGGCACGCAAAGCAAGACGTTTAACTTCGGCCTCGACACCTCTAAAGCTTAAATTTTCGGCATTTCGTATAACCGGAACCATTAATCCTTTCGGCCCCGAAACAGCAATACTAATATCACAAAAATCGTAAGAGACCATTTCTTTTTCGTCTATCATAGAATTAACAGCCGGATATAATTTCAAAGCTCTCACAACCGCTAGGGTAAAGAAACTCATAAAGCCCAAACCAACGCCGTGTTTTGCTTTAAAAGCTTCTTTATATTCGTTACGAAGTTGAAAAATAGGTGTCATGTTCGCTTCGTTAAACGTAGTGAGCATAGCTGTTGTATTTTTGGCTTCTACCAAACGTTCTGCTACCTTACGTCGCAACATAGACAGCTTACTTCTTGAAATGCCTCGGTTACCTCCTGTTGGTGTTCCCATAGAAGGTACTGCTTTTACGGCATCGTCTTTAGTAACACGTCCATCCTTACCGGTTCCGGAAACAGCAGAAGCTTCAATGCCTTTTTCGGCCAATATTTTCTTTGCGGCCGGACTAGCCGAACCTGTAGCATACGTTTTTGTTTCCGGCGCTACTTGCTTAGCTGTTTCGGCTTTAGGAGCTTCGGTAGGCTTTTCGGTTTTTGGTGCTTCGCTACCTTCGGGCTTTTCGGCACTTGTATCTATTAAACACACTACTGCCCCAACAGCTACCGCATCGCCTTCTTCGGCTTTAAGCGTAATGGTTCCACTCGCTTCCGCAGGCAGCTCCAAGGTTGCTTTATCGCTATCTACTTCGGCAATAGCCTGGTCTTTTTCAACATAATCGCCATCTTCTACAAGCCAGGTTGCTATTTCTACCTCGGTAATAGATTCGCCCGGCGAAGGCACTTTCATTTCTAAAATCATGCTCTATAATTTTAATTGTATTTTATATTATTCTATATTTTTATCGAAAACCGTATCGATTACACGTTGTTGTCTCTTTTTATCCCTTGTGTTAGAGCCCGGTGCGGGTACAGAATTATAAGGTCTTGATGCACATGTTAGCTTAACCAAATCCATACGCTCTACTATAAAGCTCCAAGCACCCATGTTTTTTGGTTCTTCTTGTGCCCAAATATAATGCTCTACATTCGGATATTTATTGATGATTTCCTTAATTCTATCGTAATCTAACGGAAACAGCTGCTCTATACGTACCAAAGCCACATCGTTACGTTGCGCTTCGTTGCGCTCTGCCAACAAATCGTAATAAAACTTACCGGTACAGAATACTATTTTTTTAACACCTTCGTGACTAACAGTATCTTCGATAACCGTCTGGAATTGACCGGTTGCCAGTTCTTCTATACTAGAAACGGCTTTTGGATGCCGCAATAAGCTTTTTGGTGTAAATACAACCAATGGTTTACGGAAATTACGTTTCATTTGGCGACGTAGCAAGTGAAAAAAGTTGGCCGGTGTTGTACAGTCGGCAACCGTCATGTTATCGTTACCACATAATTGTAGGTAACGCTCCATTCGCGCCGAAGAGTGCTCGGATCCCTGCCCCTCATAACCATGAGGCAACAATACTACAATACCGTTTTGTGATTTCCATTTATCTTCGGCTGCCGATAAATACTGGTCGAAAATAATTTGAGCACCGTTACTGAAATCGCCAAACTGTGCTTCCCAAATAGTTAATGTATTCGGGTTTGCCATGGCGTAACCGTATTCGAACCCCATAACCCCATATTCGGATAAAAATGAATTGTAGATATACATTTCTCCTTTATTATCGGGATTGGTATTTAATAGATTTATTCGGTCTTCAGATATTTCGTCCCTTAAAATAGCATGGCGATGGCTAAAAGTACCGCGTTCTACATCTTGGCCGGAAATACGTACGTTAAAGCCTTCTTCCAGTAAACTTCCGTAGGCCAAAGTTTCTGCCATACCCCAATCGAGCGTATTGGTTTCGAAAACCATTTTAGACCTGCCTTCAAGTATCCTTTCGGCTTTTCTAACAAATTTCACACCTTCCGGAACAGTCGATACTATTTTAGAGATACCTTCCAATTTATCTTTAGGATACGCCGTGTTTACAGGCAACAACATTCCATCGACATTTTGACGTTTAAAACCTTGCCAACGTTCCTGCATGAACTCCCTAACTTTGGAAGACGATTCTTCTTTAGCTTTTTCGTATTCGGTCTCTAAGGTTGATTTGAACTCGCCTACAATACCATCGACATAAGTTTTATTGACCGTATTCTCTGTAATTAATTTTTTCGAATATATTTCTAAAGGGTTGGGATGTTTAGCTATCGCCTTATACAATTTAGGCTGTGTAAACCTTGGTTCGTCACCTTCGTTATGGCCATATTTTCTATATCCCAACAAATCGATATACACGTCTTTTTTATAACGCATCCTGTATTCCAAGGCTAATTCTACGGCATGTACGACTGCTTCGGCATCGTCTGCGTTTACATGGAGTACGGGCGATAATGTTACCTTGGCAACATCGGTACAGTAGGTACTTGATCGGGCATCGAGATAATTGGTGGTAAACCCTATTTGGTTGTTTACCACAATATGTACGGTACCACCTGTTTTGTAGCCAGGCAGTTTGCTCATTTGAGCAACCTCGTAAGCAATACCTTGACCGGCAATAGCGGCATCGCCATGTACTACGATAGGTATAATTTGTTGGTCGTCGCCATTATAATCGTCATCTATTTTGGCTCTGGTTATTCCCTCGACAACCGAAGCAACAGTTTCCAGATGCGATGGGTTGGGTACCAAATTCATTTTTATAGTTTTACCATTTTGATAGGTTTTATCTAAAGTTAGCCCCAAATGGTATTTTACATCGCCATCGATATTGGCATCTTCAAAATCCTTACCTTCAAACTCACTAAAAAGTTCATGAAGCGGTTTTCTAAAAATATTAACCAAAGTACTTAAGCGTCCACGGTGAGCCATACCCAAAACACATTCTTTTACACCATATTTTTCGACCGCATAAAACAGTACATTGCTAATAGCCGGAATTAAGGATTCTCCCCCTTCTAAAGAAAAACGTTTTTGTCCTACATACTTAGTCTGCAAAAAGTTTTCGAAGCTAACGGCTTGGTTTATTTTAGATAAAATATATTTTTTCTTTTCGGAAGAAAAACTTGGCTGGTTATCGTTTTCGTTAAGTTTGCTTTGCCACCATGTAATAACCTCCGGATTTCGCAAATACATATACTCCACACCGATAGAGCTACAATATATACGCTCTAAATGTGCAATAATATCACGTAGGGGTTTAGCACCGATGCCAAGTACTTCGCCTGCATTAAAAACGGTATCTAAATCGTTTTCGGAAAGACCAAAATTTTCTATGGCCAATGTTGGTACATAAGTACGCCTATCCCTTACGGGATTTGTCTTGGTAAACAAGTGCCCACGCATGCGGTAACCATCGATTAGCTTGGCTACCTGAAACTCTTTTTGCAGGGATTCCGGCATTTGCGTCGATACACCATCGACAATTTCGCCAGATAGCCCGTAACTTTCCGACCCAAAATCGTAACCTTGAAAAAAAGCACGCCAACTGGGCTCTACTGAATCGGGATTTTGTAGATATTGCTCATACAAATCGGCAAAAAACGATGTATGGGCAGCATTTAAAAATGAAAATTTATCCATTATAATTCTAATTCACTAACGTTTAGTCAAATTTTCAGCAAAAATACAACTTTTAGCAATATAAGAAGTTTCTTTTAGTATATTTATAGACGAATATTATTACCAATTGTTAATTGGTTGGTTTGATGTTAAATTTTTAACGATTTTTAACACCACAAAAGTAAGCGATGGATATTTAGAAAACAGTCGTTTAAGAAAATTAAAAAAATGAAAAAGAAAATTTTACTTGTATTTTTGGTTACAACACTCTCCTTCGGGATGAGTCATGCGCAACAAAACCCTCATTCATTTTGGGCAAATGTACGCTTTGGAGGTGGTGTTGGACTAAGTTTTGGCGATGGTTTTTTTAGTGGTACACTTGCCCCAAGTGCCATTTATCAAATTAACCAATATACTGCTTTTGGCACTGGTTTAAACGCTACTTTTAACAACAATAAAAACTACTACAAATCGACCGTTTTGGGCGGAAGCCTAATCGGTCTTTTTAATCCTATCCGGGAAATACAGATTTCTACTGAGTTTGAAGAACTGCACGTATCAAAAAAATATGATAACAGATTAGGCCTAAGAAACGATTCGTATTGGCTACCTGCCCTGTACCTTGGTGCCGGTTTTAGAACCGGAAATGTTACCATGGGTATTCGCTTTGATGTTCTTCACGACAAAGACAAAAGCATTTATGCCGAATCGTGGGCACCTTTTGTAAGGTTTTATTTTTAGGCAATTAATGAGCTACGATAAATAGGATGAAACAAAACTTTTTACACAATCTATACAAAATCAAAAATCTATGAAAAAAATACTATTATTAACTCTAACAAGCTTACTATTTTTTAATTGCAAATCGGACAAACCCAACAAAGAAGAACTATTAAAAGTCACGAAAGAACATCAAATGGTATATGCTTGGGCATTAAATGCCATTTTAAATTACGAGAACAGTGCAAGCGATTTTATATTTTCGGGTGAAGAAAAAAAGACTATACACAAAAGCGAATACAGAAAAGCCCTTGTTAAATGGTGGAATGTTAAGTCGGGCATAGACCTTAAAGCATCTATCGATGCCCTACAAAACGGACAAATGCACAACCAAACATTTTTAGGCGATTACAGAGACTTTTTTAATTTTACGGAAGCAGACCTGAAAGCATATTTAAAAGAAAACAAAGAATACAATGCTATAGACAATTTAGTGTGGAGCAAAAAGGAACAATTACAGGATAAAGGCATTATTGCCTGGGATTTGGTTCGTGCCATAGGTTTAATAGGCTGGGGCTATCAAGCCGATTATCTTACAGACAGCGAAGCTTACGACTATTGTTTGAACATATCAAAAAAAATACAAAACAATTTCAGTTCGTACGAAGAAATGGCCGATAACTATCTTGTTGGATACTTTTTTTGGACTATGGACGAAGCTGCCTACAACAAGAGAAAGGAAATAGCCAACAATATTTTAAAAGACTCCAATTCAGCATGGAACACATTCCCCTTCAATTACGATACAACAAAAATGTAAATTTACCTTATCTGCAATTTGACCACACCCAAGAAATTGGTTTTTAAACTTTTGTGTTTAATACACGACAAAAATTCTCTTTATTGGTTATCTTTATTTTTGATACAGAATGAGGCAAAATAGAAAATGAAGTGGTTTAAACTTTTTCTATTTGCTCAAAAAAGAGACATAGAAAAAACAATTAATATAAATTTAAACAGGCTCTAATAATCAAAATATTGAACCCATAGGCCTCATAGATTTTTAAAACCTGTGAGGCCTTGAAAATCAAATTAATAAATCAAGTAAGTTTACTTTTGTCGTGTACTATAGAAATACCCCATAAAAATTAAAATTTACCACGAATACACTAATAACTTCGTGCATTCGTGGCTAAAACATTTATAGAAACTAAAGTAACTGCAATGAAATTACAGGGTTTTAACCTTTAATTAGATAATAAATTCAACAACAAACTTATATCTTCAGTTTAATTTATTTTCAAACAACAGACCCGCAAAAAAATAGCACCCATATTCTTTTCAAAAAGGATAAATTTATCCTAAATATGACTTTTGTCATATATTTTCTTTAAAGTCGTCTGTAAATTTGCACCACTAATTAATAATAACTCATGAAACAAACATTAAACATTTTTATGGTATTTGCTTTTGCGCTATTGGTTAGCTGCGGAGGCAAAGAGGAGAAAAAGAAAGAAGGATTTTCATACGAAAAACCTACAACAACAGAAAAAAAAGTTGAGAAGAAAGAAGAAAAAGTTCCTGCTTCAAAACGCATAGATTTAACCAATAAAGGTGTTGGTAAAATTACTTCGGTTACATTAGGAGCCGAAATCGATCAAGCTATGGCTACTAAAGGAGCCGACGTTTACAAAAAAATGTGTACAGCTTGTCACAGAGCCGATAAAAAGTTTATTGGTCCTGCTCCAAAAGGAATTTTAGAAAGACGAACTCCAGAGTGGATCATGAACATGATATTGGATCCCGAAAAAATGGTTGCCGAAGATGCATTAGCTAAAGAATTGTTAATTGAATTTAATGGTTCACCAATGGCCAATCAAGGTTTAACCGAAGAGGAAGCAAGAGCCGTGCTTGAATATTTTAGAACGTTGTAATAATTAAAACAAACAACTTTCAAGAGCCTTCCAAAAAACTATATTATATCTGTTTTTGGAAGGCTCTTAAAAAGTAGAATAGACAAACACCTGTATATTAAATAAAAGGCTATTAATAAGGAGCCTTTGTGGTGGTGCTAACCCGTCAGTATTGCCCCATATACGCACAACAGATAAAGTTCTTTTTTCTTTAAAAAATAAACACTAATTAAAACCAATATATATGAAGAATTTATTAAAATCTCTTACCTTAATGCTTAGTACAATGCTGGCATTAACAAGCTGTAACAATACAGCAAAATCGGGAGATGCTAAATCTGGAGGTGCATTAGCAAGTAATGTTGCCGAAAAAGTTTATGTAGCTCCTGGTGAACATGACGAATTTTATGCCTTTGTTTCAGGTGGATTTAGTGGACAGCTTTCTGTTTACGGATTACCTTCAGGGCGTTTATTTAAAGTAATTCCTGTTTTTTCACAAGATGCCGAAAAAGCTTGGGGTTACAACGAGGAAACTAAACCTATGCTTGAAACCTCTCATGGCTTTGTGCCTTGGGACGATGCCCACCATCCGGATATCTCGCAAACCAATGGTGTTATCGATGGGCGTTGGGTATTTATCAATGGTAACAATACACCTCGTATTGCAAAAATTGATTTAACAACTTTTGAAACAACTGAAATTATCGAAATTCCTAATAGTGCAGGTAATCACAGTTCATCATTTGTAACCGAAAATACCGAATATGTAGTGGCAGGAACACGCTTTTCTGTACCAATTCCGCAAAAAGATATGCCAATTAAAGATTACAAAAGTAATTTTAAAGGTGCATTATCTTTTATTTCGGTAGAACCTGAGCATGGACACATGGATATTAAGTTCCAATTAATTATGCCCGGTTTCGATTACGATTTGGCACACCCCGGTCGTGGCAACTCACACGGTTGGTTCTTCTTCTCTACCTATAATACAGAAGAGGCAAGCACACTTTTAGAGGTTAACGCTTCGCAAAACGATAAAGATTTTATCGCAGCTGTTAACTGGAAAAAAATTGAAGAATATGTAAATAATGGTGGTGGTAAAATGATGCCGGCCAACTATGCACATAACGTTTACGACGAAAGTACACACATGGCAACTTCTACTATGAAAAAAGAAGTGCTTACCGTTAATCCGTTAGATGTTCCCGGTGCAGTTTACTTGTTACCAACACCAAAATCGCCACACGGTTGCGATGTTGATCCAACAGGAGAATACATTGTAGGTAACGGAAAACTTTCGGCTAACTTAACCGTACACTCATTTACCAAAATGCAGGAAGCCATTAAAAACGAAAAGTTTGCAGGTGATGCCTATGGTATTCCAATTTTAAATTTCGAAGATGTTTTGGCTGGTGTTGTAGAACAACCCGGTTTAGGCCCATTACACACCGAATTTGACGATAAAGGAAATGCCTATACCACATTCTTTATTTCTTCGGAAGTTGTAAAATGGAAAGTAGGTACTTGGGAAGTGGTTGACAGACAACCTTGTTACTACTCCGTTGGTCACTTAATGATTCCCGGTGGTAACTCCAGAAAACCTTGGGGTAAATATGTTGTAGCGATGAACAAAATTACCAAAGACCGCTATTTACCAACTGGTCCGGAGGTAACCCATTCAGCACAATTATATGATATTTCGGGAGAAAAAATGGAAATGTTGTTAGATTTCCCAACTATTGGCGAACCTCACTATGCAGCCGGATGTCCTGCCGATTTAATTAAACCAAAATCGAAAAAAATCTTCAACTTGGAAGACAACAAGCATCCTTATGCAGCACTTAGCGATGCCGATACTAAAGTAGTTCGCGATGGCAATACTGTACACGTGTATATGACTATGATTCGCAGCCACTTCTCGCCCGATAATATTGAAGGTGTAAAAGTAGGCGATAAAGTATATTTTCACGTAACTAACTTAGAGCAGGATTACGATGTGCCACACGGCATTAGCATGATTGGTGCCAATACATCGGAGCTTTTAATTATGCCCGGACAAACAGAAACTTTCCTTTGGGAACCCAAACAAGAAGGCGTATGGCCATTCTATTGTACCGATTTCTGTTCGGCGTTGCACCAAGAAATGCAAGGTTACGTTCGCGTATCTGCCAAAAATGCCAATACACCTTTAAAATGGTCGCTTGGTGAAGATATCGAATAACAATTAAGGGAATTTTGTTTTAGTGTTTGTTCCCCTAATTAAGGGCGGGAGTACCAAGTTTCGCTCTCGCCCTTTCTTTTTAAACACTAAAGAT
>JBKEDH010000156.1:0-2256 GCA_047975295.1 Aestuariibaculum sp. | reverse complement strand
TGGATTATTACTGGAACAAATATACGTAAAAACCATCTTAAAATATTGGGAGGGTTTAGGTATTAAGATGGTTTAAACAAATAGCTCCATGTAACGATTTTTATACTATAAAAGAATTATTAACATACTTGTTATGGCCAATACTATAAATTTAAACAGGCTCTTAATATTATTTGTCGTCTTTCGATTCTATTTTAACACCATTTGCATCGATATTAACTTTAACTTTGTCTGTTTCGGTTTTAATGCCGTTTTTGTCTATAATAGCGGTATCTTTTTTAATAGTTACTTCCTTTTTCTCTTTTTCTTTTTCGGCTTTTTTATTAAAGATGCCGTTATGGGTAACGGTTAAAAATGTGTCGGTATCGTTATTGGTAACGATATTGTTGGCATTATGATACGAATACAAGAAGTTTTTGGTATTGCCATCAAATTTAACTACCGTATTTACTGGCAATAACAAATAAACGGCAACCTCCTGCTTTCTGAAATTATTTTTGGCATTGGTAGATAAATAGGTATCTAATAGTAATTGGTTATCTTTTAAATGATATTGATAATCGATGTTCTTGGCATGGTTTAATGCTGATTCGTGGTCTTTTCCTCTTGCGTTTTTTTCAATTTTTATAGAAGCTACAGAATCGGAGGTGGTTTGTACCAAAATATTGATGTCTTTTCCGTAGATGGTCGCTTCGCCTTGACTGTTTTTTAATTTTTTGGTTTCGTTTCCTTTGTAAAACGGATTTCTAAAAACGCTATTTTCTTTCATACTTACATAAAGTGTGTCTCTGGGCGATGTGTTTAAAAAGGTATTTTCTATGGTATATTCGGTAATAGCTTTTGTGTTTGCTTCTTGTATAGTTATTACTATAAAACTTATAACGGCGGCCAGCCAAATGCCAAATAGTGTGAATTTTGCAATGCTGCCAATGGATTTTAAGTTGTTAATTAAAATTTTAAGGCCGAGATAAAGAATAAAGAAGAAAGGTATGCCAATAATAAACAGTATTAATACACTTATTAACCAAATGGAGATATTGCCGGATTCTACCAATTCATCAATAGGTCTAAAAAAATGGATATTATCTTTAAAGGAATTTATTGAAAGCAGTAAGATAATGAGTCCAACAATGGCAGAACCTCCAATAAGCATAAAAAAAACACCAATACATTTAGCAATTATTTTAAAGAATAGCATAAAAATTTTGCCAATGCCACCAAAAAAGGATGTTGAAACCGATTTTATTTTACCGCCATGTTTGTTTGCCGCATTTTTAGCAGCATCGGTTACCGTATCGATACCGTCTTTAATCTTTTTTTCAATGTTGCTTATGTTAACCGGTTTGCCCGTCATCATAAGTTTGTCGGTAGTGGTTTTGGCTTCTGGTATTAAAATCCATAAGATGATGTAGAGTAGGGGGCCAATACCGTACCCAAAAAACAATATAAACCATATTAACCTAATCCAAATAACATCGATGCCAAGATAGTGTTCCAACCCAGCCGATACACCACCAACATAAGAGTTGTCGGTATCCCGAAATAGCTTTTTGTGTGTGTTGCTATGGGGTTTGTGTTGTGGTTTGTCTTCAAAAATATCGTCATCGACCAGATAATCTTCAGGTTGCCCCATAATAGCAATAACATCTTCTACATCTTGTATGCGTACTACTTGGCGTTCGTTTTTTATGCGTTCGTTAAAAAGTTCGGCAATGCGGGCTTCAATATCTGCAATAATTTCTGTTCTGCCCTGTGCATCGGTAAACGAACGTTTTATGGCATCGAGATAATGTTGTAACTTTAGATAGGCATCCTCGTCTATATGAAAAAATAAACCTGATAGATTTATATTTACTGTTTTATTCATTGTTATTGTTTTTTGGGTTGGTTACTATGTTAACTGCATTTTGTAATTCGTTCCAGGTTGTGTTCAATTCGTTTAAAAATAACATTCCGGTTTCGGTTAGGCCGTAGTATTTTCGCGGAGGGCCAGAAGTCGATTCTTCCCAACGATAGTTTAATAATCCGGCATTTTTAAGCCGTGTAAGCAGTGGGTAAATGGTACCTTCTACCACGAGTAGTTTTGCATCTTTTAGGGTGTCTAAAATTTCAGCAACATAGGCATCGTTGTCTTTTAGTACCGATAAAATGCAAAACTCTAATACACCTTTCCGCATTTGAGCTTTTGTATTTTCAATTTTCATTTTTAAGGCTTTTTAATGTGTCTTAACTGTTCGTTTTTTTTTGATTGTTTAC
>JBKEDH010000146.1:0-7951 GCA_047975295.1 Aestuariibaculum sp. | reverse complement strand
TTTGTACAATTAAAGGCTTTTAAAAAGTTACATAGCCAAGATTATGAAAGGAGAAAAAGACGAAAAATAGACGTAAATCGGCAATTTTTCAGTCAATTAAAAAAAGTATTTAATAAGCCCAATAATTAATCTTGCTGTCTGTGGCGTTCTCTTGCCAACAATGTGTTTTTTAGCAACATAGCAATGGTCATAGGGCCTACACCACCTGGAACCGGCGTTATATAACTTGCTTTTTTGCTTACATTATCAAAATCGACATCACCTACAATTTTATAACCTTTTGGAGAGTTTTCATCCACTACGCGAGTAATACCTACATCGACAATTACAACATCGTCTTTTACCATTTCGGCCTTTAAGAAATTAGGTACTCCCAATGCCGAAATAACAATATCGGCCTGTGATGTAATTTGGGTAATATTTTTGGTATGGCTGTGGGTTAAGGTTACAGTCGAATTGCCCGGAAAACCCTTTCTGCCCATTAAAATACTCATGGGACGGCCAACAATATGCGAACGTCCTATAACAACGGTATGCTTCCCTTTGGTTTCGACACCGTAACGTTCCAATAGCTCTAAAATACCAAATGGTGTCGCCGGAATAAAGGTTGACATATCCAATGCCATCTTTCCAAAATTGGCCGGATGAAAACCATCTACATCCTTATCGGGATTTATGGCCAACAATATTTTTTTCTCATCTATTTGTGGGGGCAAAGGTAACTGAACAATAAAACCATCTATATTGCCGTTTTCGTTAAGCTCTTTTATCTTATCCAATAACTCGATTTCGCTTGTTGTATTCGACATTTTCACCAAAGTCGATTCGAACCCCACACGTTCGCAAGCCTTTACCTTACTGCCCACATAGGTTAAACTAGCACCATCGTTTCCAACAAGAACTGCTGCTAAATGTGGTACTTTTTCACCTTTTTTCTGCATTTTTTGTACCTCGGCAGCAATTTCGTCTTTAATATCGTTGCTTATTTTTTTTCCGTCTAAAATGGTCATTGTTATCCTTTTGTTTATTTATTTGTTTTCAAGTCATTACACCACCTCACTCCTCTATCTTCTTTTAATTTTTTACTCTTAATTCCTTACCGCATTCCACGCATCATTCCCATCATTTTTTTAGCACCGCCACCCTGCATCATCTTCATCATTTTACTCATTTGGTTAAACTGCTTTAGCAGCTGGTTCACTTCTTGCACCGAAGTGCCAGATCCCTTACCAATACGTTTCTTTCTGCTGGCGTTTATAATAGATGGGTTACTGCGTTCGGTAGGCGTCATGGAATGGATAATGGCTTCGATACCCTTAAAGGCATCGTCGTCGATATCGACATCTTTCAGCATTTTTCCGGCACCGGGTATCATACCAACAAGATCTTTCATATTACCCATTTTCTTTATTTGTTGGATCTGCTTTAAGAAATCGTCGAAACCAAATTGGTTTTTTGCTATTTTCTTTTGAAGTTTACGTGCCTCCTCCTCGTCAAACTGTTCTTGTGCACGTTCTACCAACGATACCACATCGCCCATACCAAGAATACGGTCGGCCATACGAGAAGGATAGAACACATCGATAGCCTCCATTTTTTCGCCTGTACCAATAAATTTTATAGGTTTGTTTACTACCGTTTTTATGGAAAGAGCTGCACCGCCACGGGTATCGCCATCTAATTTGGTTAAAATAACCCCATCAAAATTAAGTACATCGTTAAATGCCTTAGCTGTATTAACAGCATCTTGTCCTGTCATGGAATCGACCACAAAAAGGGTTTCCTGTGGCTGTATGGCTTGATGGATATTCGATATTTCGTTCATCATTGCTTCATCGACAGCTAAGCGTCCGGCCGTATCGATAATAACTACGTTAAAACCATTTGCCTTGGCATGGGCTATACCTGCTTTGGCTATGGCAACAGGATCTTGATTACCTCTATCGCTAAAAACCTCGACACCTATCTGGTCGCCAACAACATGCAATTGGTCTATCGCGGCAGGACGGTAAACATCGCAAGCCACCAGTAAAGGTTTTTTTGTTTTTTTTGTTTTTAAGTAATTGGCCAGTTTGCCCGAAAACGTTGTTTTACCCGAACCTTGCAGACCGGACATTAACACGATACTTGGATTTCCCGAAAGGTTAATACCTTCGGCATCGCCCCCCATAAGTTCGGTTAGCTCGTCCTTTACAATTTTAACCATTAATTGCCCTGGTTGCAACGTAGTCAATACGTTTTGTCCCAGAGCTTTTTCCTTTACCCTATTGGTAAAATCTTTGGCTATTTTAAAGTTAACATCGGCATCCAACAAAGCACGTCGCACTTCTTTTAACGTCTCGGCTACGTTTACTTCGGTAATACTTCCATGCCCCTTTAATACGTGTAAGGCCTTATCTAATTTATCGCTTAAATTATTAAACATAATGTTTTAGGGTTTTTACTGCTACTTAATAAGGTTGCAAAAGTAATGAAATATTTTGTCTTTTTCATAGGAGAAAATACTGTTTTCCTACACACGCACCAATAACTATTTGTTAAAAAATATACTCCTACATAAGTCCAAAAATATTATTTTTACATCAACAAACACATAAATATTATGAATCCTTCGGCCAATGGTTGGATAAAAAAATTGTTAATAGATATTTCGGGTAACGATTATATTAAAAACTCTGACAACGAAATATTTTACACCAAACTAAGACACTCCGGCTTTATTTATGGTAGCAATATGGAAATTGTTGACCATATTGTAGATAGAGGTGATTTTACCGAAGAGGAAATTTGCAAAACAAACTTTTGTTTGGCTTTTTTAAATACCTATTATCAACATAAAACAACAGAAAATTTTATAGATAGTGTTATCAATTTTTATGCTGAAATAAACACACAAAAAACATCATTCCTACAGGACTTATTGGGAGGAAAAAAATCGGAAGAACAACTTGAAAAAATAATACACAGGCGCATACAGATAGACGATAATGTTTTAACCAAAAACTTCAACTACCACATTATCAACGCTCTATTATATATCGATATTTTGGCCTATCAGCATTATTTACGGTTAAAATGTATTTCGCCCAACTACGTGGAAAATATCGAGTTGGCCATCGAAGCTATTTCCATTAACGTGCTAAAAGCAAAAGCTTATAAAAACGATTACGACGAAAGCTTGATAAAACTGTTCGAATCGTCATTCCGTTATGCCAAACAAAAAAACATAAGCTACCAAAAAGCTATTACGCTTATAAACACGCCTTTAGAACAACAATATATTATCGATTTGGCCTGTATGGCTACATGGAGCGACCACAATATAGATGACAACGAAAAGGATTTTTTATATAAACTGGGCAACGATTTACAGATTGATTCCAATGGAACCAAAAACAGTATCGATGCTGTTAACCATTTTTATACCCAACACAAAGACCACATTGCCCTTTTAAGTTCTAAAAATGTAGTTAAAAGTTTTTATAACAATTCTAGTAAAATGGTAAAAAAACTTATTACACGTAACAGCAAACGCCTATACAAAGAACTAAAGGACAGCAAAGAACTTATGGTGTTACTTACGCAATCGACTGTAAGGGATTTAACTCCTAACGAACAAAAAAAAGTACAGGAGCAATTATTGGATATTTTTAAATCGATACCCAGTCTTGCTATTTTTTTGCTCCCCGGTGGGGCCATTCTGCTACCTTTGGTTATTAAATTTATACCTAAATTACTACCTTCGGCTTTTGATGATAACCGAATAGAGGAATAATACCGTCTTTTTATAGATGTTGAATAAAATTGGCTTTGCTTATAAGGTTTTTTAAAAACCAATTGTTTTGAACAGAGCCGTAAAGCAATTCATCCTGCCATTTTTGCAGGAATATGTACTGTCATTTTTATTTTTTAAAGGCCTGTTTAAATTGTATTCTTTGTTTTGTTGTGCCCCTTTTTCGTCTCTTTTTGTTGTTAAAAATGCTCATTTGGCTCTGCCAAACTTCACTTTTACTCCCCAAATGACCTATAACAAATTTCAAAAACAAAATTTAAACTGGCACTACTTTAAACTTGCCAAACTCGTCTTTAAGGTTTCTATTTTAGCTATGGCATCGGCTTCCTTCTTCTTTTCGACCGCTACAACCTGTTCGGGTGCATTGTTTACAAAACGTTCGTTCGACAACTTTTTTTGTACCGATTTTAAAAAGCCTTCGGTATAATGAAGCTCTTCGGTAAGTTTTCCTATTTCGGCCTCTATATCTATACTGCCTGCCATTGGCACAAAATATTCGTTCGATTTAACACGGAAAGTTAAAGCCCCTTCAATGGCTTCGGTAACGTAACTTAATGTTTCTACATGTCCCAATTTGGATATTACGGTATCGAAAGTCGTATTAACGTTTTCGTTATTGATAAGCGAAACATTTATGATATCCTTAAATGCAATGTTTTTGTCCTTTCTTATGGTTCTGATACCCGATACTACTTCTGAAGCAAATTCAAATTCGGCAATTAAAGTATTGTTTACGGGTTTGGGGTTGGGCCATTTTGCAATAATCAATGCTTCCTTTGGCGTGCGTTCGGCAATATAGTGCCAAATATCCTCGGTTAAAAAAGGCATAAACGGATGTAGGATTTTCAAATTATCTTCAAAAGCGGCAATTAATGCGTTATGTGTTTGGGTATCTACAGGCTTTTGATAGGCCGGTTTTACAATTTCCAACAACCACGAAGAAAAATCGTCCATAATCAGCTTATAAATAGTCATTAAGGCATCGCTTAAACGGTACTTGCTAAAATGATCGTCGATTTCGGCCAAGGTTTTTTGGAATTTGGATTCGTACCACTTTAGAGCTATTTTACTCGACTCGGGCTGTGGCAAGGTTTTATCAATATCCCAACCGTCAATTAGGCGATAAGCATTCCATATTTTGTTTGCAAAGCCTTTTCCTTGTTGGCACAAAGCCTCGTCGAACAGTAAATCGTTACCCGCTGCACTACTAAACAAAAGCCCTACCCGAACGCCATCGGCGCTGTATTCTTCTATAAGTTTTAGGGCATCGGGCGAGTTTCCTAAGGACTTACTCATTTTTCGGCGTTTTTTATCACGTACCAAACCTGTTAAATACACGTTATTAAAAGGCTTTTTGCCCTTGTATTCGTATCCGGCAATTATCATACGGGCCACCCAAAAAAACAGAATATCGGGTCCGGTAACCAAATCGTTGGTCGGGTAATAATATTTTATATCGGCGTTTTCGGGATTTCGGATACCGTCGAACACGCTCATGGGCCATAACCAAGACGAAAACCAAGTATCCAAGGCATCGGTATCTTGACGCAAATTCTCGATTGTTAATTGTTGATTGTTGGTTTTTTGTTTGGCCAATTCCAAAGCGGCTTCAATAGTTTCGGCAACTACAAAATCCATTTTTCCATTGCCATAATAATATGCCGGTATTTGCTGCCCCCAAAGCAACTGGCGGGAAATGTTCCAATCCCTAATGTTTTCCATCCAATGGCGATAGGTATTTTCAAATTTCTTGGGAAAAAGCTTTATATCGGGATTATCGTTTAAAACAGCCTGTAAAGCGGGTTTTGCCAAATCTTCCATTTTTAAAAACCACTGATCGCTTAAACGGGGTTCGATAACTGCTTTGGTTCGTTCGGATGTCCCAACTTTATTAATATGGGTTTCAACTTTAACCAAAACACCTGTTTTTTCCAATTCTTTGGCTATGGCCTTACGCACCACAAACCTATCTTGGCCTTCATAATGTAATCCATAACTGTTAAGTGAGGCATCTTCGTTAAAAATATCGACTACTTCCAAATGGTGCTTATCGCCCAACATTTTATCGTTTTCGTCATGTGCCGGCGTTACTTTTAGGCAGCCCGTACCAAATTCTATATCGACGTATTCGTCCTCGATAATCGGCACTACCCGATTGCAAATGGGAACAATGGCCTTTTTACCCCGTAAATGTGTAAAACGCTCGTCGTTGGGGTTTATACAAACGGCCGTATCGCCAAAAATGGTTTCGGGTCTTGTGGTTGCTATGGTTAAAGTATCGTCGCTTCCTTCTATTTTATAGTTTAAATAATAAAGATTACCTTGTTTTTCTTCGTAAATAACCTCTTCGTCCGATAGGGTCGTTTTGGCCTCCGGATCCCAATTTACCATACGGTAACCACGATAAATAAGGCCTTTGTTATATAAATCGACAAATACTTTTATAACCGCTCTCGACATATCGTCGTCCATAGTAAACTTGGTCCTATCCCAATCGCAAGAACAGCCCAATTTTTTTAACTGCTCTAAAATAACCCCTCCATATTCGTGTGTCCAATCCCAAGCATGTTTTAAAAATTCGTCACGGGTCAAATCATTTTTATCAATGCCCTGCTCCTTTAATTTGGCAACTACTTTGGCTTCGGTAGCAATGGAGGCATGATCGGTTCCCGGTACCCAACAGGCATTTTTGTCCTGTAATCGGGCACGGCGTATCAATACATCCTGAATGGTATTGTTAAGCATATGCCCCATATGCAATACACCCGTAACGTTTGGTGGTGGAATAACTATGGTATAAGGCTCTCTTTCGTCGGGTTCTGAATGGAAATAATTATGCTCCATCCAGTAATCGTACCATTTTTTTTCTACCTGACCTGCTTCATATTTTGACGGTATTTGCATACTTTGGAATAGTTTTTGAATATTGAGCTACAAAAGTACTTATATTTATGTTGCTACGAAATGGCTTTATAAAAAAATGAATCTGAAAAGCCAAAAAACCCTTAAAGCACGTAAATTTTGAGTATTTTAAAAAAGTTAAAAATAATATTTAACACACATCTCGACTAATATTTTTGTAGGTTGAAGAAAAAGTAAGTAAGTTTGACTTAAGTTGAGAAACAAAAAAATTATATTATGAAACATTTTGTTAGCATTTTATTTATAGGAATACTTAGTTTTTCTATAAATGCCCAAGAAAAAGTGGCCAAAATTGAATTTAAGACCACCACCATAGATTACGGTACCGTTGAAAAAGGTGCCAATGGTATCCGTACTTTTGAATTTACCAATACCGGTGATGCTCCTTTGATTATTTCGCAAGTATCATCGACTTGCGGGTGTACCATTCCCAAAAAGCCAAAAGACCCTATTTTACCGGGAAAAACAGGTGAGATAGAAGTTAAATATGATACTAACCGTGTAAGTCCTATAAGGAAAACCATTACGGTAATCTCGAACGCTGACACGCCAACCGTTGCTCTAAAGATTAAGGGTGAGGTGATCGAATCGAAAAGTTTACTTGAAAAAGAAAATACCAGTATTATGCAGCAATAATATAATGTAAATTATTTAAAAACCGTCTTGAAAGTTCCTTTTTATCACTTTTAAGGCGGTTCGTTTTTTATTATTGGAACGGATCTTGTAATATAAAATCAAAATCCATTTCTATACCGTTCCGGTCTATTTTTAAGCGAATATGTTTACCGGCATCATTATAAAATTTATATATTACCTGTTGCAGGGTAAAATTATAGGTAGGCTTGCCATTTACCGATAAGATAATATCGCCTATTTGCAATCCGGCAAGCCATGCTGGTGAATTTTTTCTTAATTCTACAATGGAATAAGCTGGCTTTAAAGATAATTTGTAACTGGTATGGATAACTACCGTGTGCCTTTTGTCTTCATTTTTTACCATATCTGCCATCGAGCGGTTTCGAGACGAATTATCAATCTCTCTTACCAACCTAACCCCATAGTGTTCCAACTCTATCCCACTTTTATTATATCTAAATTCTTCTTTAAAATAACCGTTTTGACTTAGGCACTTAATCACTAATATTTTTGATTAGACAAGGACTTGTATTAACCATTCTGATGAGAAGATTGTCAAAAATGTTCTCTTTCATAAAGCTTCTATTGAAGCGATAACAA
>JBKEDH010000141.1:0-10777 GCA_047975295.1 Aestuariibaculum sp. | reverse complement strand
TCCGGATTTTTTTTAAAAACATCCGGTGAAGAATGAAAATAAATATCGATATTGACTTCATCTTTGTTTCATTGTTCAATTTTGTTATTAATAGAAATCGTCAAATATTTTTATGTCCAACTTGAGTTTTAACAAGGTATCCAATACGATAATCGTTATAGAGGGCTATCCTAAAGCTAAGGTTGAAGATGTGAAATTGGACAACATAAATATAAAATCGGCTAAAAACGGTATGACTCTAACCTGTACAAAAAATGTAATATTTAATGAGGTTTTTATAGGTAAAAAACAAGGTGTTCCTAGTGCGGTGCGGTAAAATTATCCTTTTTTACTTTCTACTATCGAAAGCCAATCAGAATACGCTTTAATAGCTGCAGGGTTATTTTTTGGGGTGTAGCTTTTGATACTTTCTGCCGAAGGTTGAGGGAAATCGTCCGGAGATTCCCAAAAATGAATACCCAGCCCCGACATAAGTGCTGCGCCCCAAGCGGATACATCGGTAATTCCCATATTGGTAACGGGGGTTTTTAATACATCGGCTAAAAATTGCATTAAAAAGCCGTTGGTGGTAATACCTCCATTTACTTTTAGCTCCTTTAATGGTGTTTGGGTATCTCCTTCAATGGTGTGGATAACATCTTGTATCTGAAATGCAATAGACTCTAATGCTGCCCGTACCAAATGTTCCTTTTTGGTGCCAAAGGTTAATCCGTGTATGGAAGCCTTCCAGTCTTTTTGCCAATAAGGCGCTCCCATACCGCTAAAAGCCGGAATTAAGTAAACGCCTTCATTGGTTTTTAAAGTAGAGGCCATTTCTTCAATTTTATTGTAGGTCGAGAAAATTCCCAATTGGTTTTTTAACCATTCCAATGTAGAACCACAGCTTACAATTACTCCTTCTACGGCATAATTGGTTTGTTCTTTTATACTCCAGCCTATGGTTGTGAGCATGCCGCTATGAGTTTGCTTTTTTAAGGTCTCTGTATTCCATAAAATAGATGATCCTGTTCCCAGAGTGGCTTTTGCCATGCCGTTTACAAAACAGGCTTCACCAAAAAAAGCAGCTTGCGAATCGCCAATTATACCCGTAATAGGTAGCGGTGTGCTAAAAGTTCTTTCAAAAGTCGATGCCCCAAAATTATCGGAAGAAAATGTCACTTCGGGTAAATTTAAGTTGCTTAATTTAAAGTGTTTTAAAAGATTTTTGTCCCACTCTAAGTTATAAATATTGTAAAATAATGTTCGTGAGGCATTGGTGTGATCGGTTTTATAACTTTTTTGATCGGTAAGCATATAAAGCAACCATGTATCGATGGTTCCAAAAAAAGCATCTCCTTTTTCGATGGCTGTTTTTATCATGGGGTTGTTTTCGTAAAGCCATGTAGCCTTTGTTGCCGAAAAGTAAGGATCTATGGTAAGTCCCGTAGCAGTATTTATTTCGATTTCCAAATTTTGATTTCTTAACCGCTCGCAAATATCAACCGATCTTTTGCATTGCCAAACAATGGCATTGTGTAGTGGTTTCCCTTTTTTATCCCATAAAATGAACGTTTCTCTTTGGTTGGAAATACCACAGGAAATAATTTGGTGGTCTTTTTTTTGAAAATTTTTATTGAATTTTGCAACACAATTTTTAACGGCATTAATTGTCGATTGGTATATTTCCATAGGATCTTGTTCTACAAATCCCGATAGTGGATAATACGATTTTAAAGGTTCTGTTGTTTTTATGATAACCTTTCCATATTCATCGAAAATAATTGCTTTTGTTCCGCTTGTTCCTTGGTCTAGCGTTAATATATAGGGCTTTGGCATGCTGTCTTTTTGTGTTTATGCTTCAATTTTTATAGATCCAACAGTTTTTTGCCTGTTTTGTACAAACCATCTTGCGATATACCGTAATGGTTGAAAATTTCCATTTGCGAACCCGTTACGGTGTATTCATCGGGAATACCTACAATTTTAAAGGAGTTTTTAAATCCTTTTTGGAATAGGTAAGCGGCACAGGCTTCTCCCAATCCGCCACTAATCATATGTTCTTCAACGGTAATAATGGGACTTCCATTTTTTGCTAACGACTCCAGTAGTTTTGTATCCAAAGGTTTTATGGTGTGCATGCTTACAACCGTTGTTTGTATGCCATATTCGTTTTCTAACTTTTTGGCTGCTTGCCAAGCAGGGTAAACGGTTTCTCCATTGGCTATAATAGTGAGATCTTTTCCGTTACGGACAAGACGTCCTTTGCCAAATTCAAATGATTTATTATTTTCATCTAAAAAGGGCATTACTTTTTTACCAAACCGCATATATATGGGAGTTTTTGTTTTAGTCGCCAAACGAACCGCCTGTTCGGTCTCGAAATTGTCGGCAGGGGCAACAATCGTTATATTGTTTATGGCACGTAAAGCTGCAAAGTCGTGTAAGCTGTGATGGGTAGTGCCGAGGGCACCATAACTTACACCGGCACTAATACCTACAAGGGTAACGGGGTTGTCGGAATAGCAGACATCGTTTTTAATCTGCTCTAAAGCTCTTGCACTTAAAAAGCATGCAGGAGAGACTGCAAATGTCTTTTTACCTGCCGAAGCCAGACCGGCAGCAACGCCGACCAGATTTTGTTCGGCAATACCGACCTCTATAATTTGATTAGGATATTTTTGTCCAAAGGGTACCAGCTTTCCCGAACCACGGGAATCACTTGTAACGGCAATGATATCTCTATCGGTTTCGGCCAGAGCCTGCATAGTTTCCGAAAATATCTCCTGATTGGCTTTTCCTATTTTTAAATCTTTATCTTCTATCTTATCTAATTCCATAATTTTGTTTTTAGATTAGGGCTTCTGCGTGGTTCAACTCTGTTAAGGCCAACTGGTATTGTTCTTTGGTAGGTACACCGTGATGCCATTTTAAATTGCCTTCCATATAGCTTATTCCCTTGCCCTTAATGGTGTGGGCAATGATAAAATTAGGTTTTCCTGTTGCAAACGGTCCATTATTTAGTGCATTTTCCAGTTGTTCGGGATCATGGCCATCCACCTCCTTAACAGACCAGCCAAAAGCTTCTAACTTTTCACGAATGGAATCGGTGTTCATTACTTCTTGATTACTACCCGTAATTTGTTGTTTGTTATTGTCTAAAATAGCATACAGATTATCCAATTTATAATGTGCAGCCGATAAAAAAGCTTCCCAGTTAGAACCTTCGGGTAATTCGCCATCGCCCAAAAGTGTGAAGACACGGTAGGTTTTGTTATCTAATTTTGCAGCTATGGCTTCGCCTACACAAATAGGTAAACCATGACCCAAAGCTCCTGTGTTCTGTTCTACTCCATTTACTTTTTTTGTGGGGTGGCCAATGTAATGTGATTGGTATTTGCAGAGGGTTTCCAGATCGGATTCTGGAAAAAATCCCCTGTCTGCCAAAGTTACAAAAAGAGCTTCTACACAATGTCCTTTACTTTGTATATATCGATCCCTGTCAGGGTCTTTAAAGTTATTTGGATTTACATGTAATACCCGATTGTACAGTACGTTTAAAATATCCACACACGATAGACTACCACCTGTATGTCCGGCTTTAGCATTGTAGATGTACTTGAGAAGATTTTTGCGTAGAAAAACCGATTTTAATCTTAATTTTTTATAAGTCACCTTAAAGATTTTAGTATGATGAAAAAAGCGCTTTACGGGCCAAATTTAAAGCAGTAACCGCATCTTGGCGTTTTTGGGCTTCTTGTAAAGCCTCGAAATCGAGTTTGTCGAGAGCCCGTTCGATGGTTTTTAAAAAACCAATTGCACTGTTTGCCGTTGCCACGGGATCTTCCCTGAACGGAAATTGATCTAACTGCCAAACACCTTCCCAATTGTTCTTTCTTAATGTGTAGAAAAATTCGAATAACTCGATTGGGTGTACAGATCCAGCTATTAAATCGTCATCCCAACTGCGAAAGTTGTCATTTACATCCATACCAAAAAGGCGCCCGTAATCTATGGCCAATTGTGCTGCGTCGGCCGGAGACTCACCTCCGTACAATGAGTGGCCAAAATCAAGTAGGATACCTACATTTGGGAGCCCCATTTTTTCAATGGCCAAAAGTGTTCTGGCAACACTGTCGTAGCTCATATGTACTCGTGGTTCACGAGGTTTATATTCGATTACAAAATTTAGATCCTTGTTTTGGTCGGCAAGTTCGGCAATACCATCAACACTTAATTTCCATATTTCCTTATGATCGACCTGAAATGGATAATCCCATCCATCTTGTCCCGGCCAAAGTTTTACGTAATTGGCGTTAAAGTGTCTTACCACATTGGCGGCATCGTTAACCATTTCGTTGGCTAAACGGCGAATTCCCGAATCTGGATTTGTAAAAGCTCCTTTTGAAAACTGTCTGGTGTAAATTTCGGGTGTAATACCTATAACCGAAAGCTTGTTGCGTTTTAAAGCGATTTCGATATCATTAAGGCCTAAGCTCTTATCTACAAATGGATAATTGATGTCAACAACAGATAAATCATCAACCTGACCGGCAAGATCAATCATTTCCAATAAGCCTCTATTCGAACCATAGCCGTCGGTCGCATATCGATCTACATAGGTTGCAAAATGCCATATTCCGGCACCATATTTTTGTTTTGTTTTCATTTTTTCGATTATTATAAATTTTATATTGAACTCATTTTGATTTTTTCGTCGAACCAAAAAAGTCAAGACGAGTTCATTGTTTTGGTAGATATTTTTGTATAATGCCTAAAGAAATTAATCAATGGTCTTAATTATTGTATTTTGTTTGTATGTTTTAATGTTGTACGGTATTTAAAAGCCAATATTATGATTTTAACAATAACAGACTACTATTTTTAAACGATGGTCAATTTTGTAAAAATGTTGTGATTGTAGATCTAATAGATTTCTAAAATTGGTTGGTTTTTGAGAAACAATTCAATGCTTGGATAGATGTTTTTGTTCGTATCAATAAAAAAGAAGAGGCTGTCTTAAAAGTAATTGTTTTGTCATTAAACGATAGTGAAAAAATCTTATAACCTAAAAAACAATAAATATTAGGATTATAGGGATTTTTCGTTTTACACAAAATGACAGCTTTTAATAAGACAGCCTCCTCTCAACTAACTCTGGCTTGATGGATCCAAATTGTCTTTCAAACCGATAATTAACTAAACAAACTAAATTTATCTATGGTACACGACAAAAATTACAAATTATTTTAATGTATTTATAAATAGAATATGCATTATAAGATTTTGAAAATTAGCTTAATAAACCAATAAAAAATGTTGTGTACTAAAATTATCATAATACTATTGAGATACATTATTAGGATTTTGTTCTAAGGCAGGATTAGAGTCGAAATCATATTGAGGTATTTTGAACAAGAAGTTTTTAGATGGTATAAACTCCAAAGGTGTATCTACATACATGTAAATATTATTATCATTACCCCATTTTACATGATTTTTTACGTTTTCTCCAATTCTGTCGGTTCGTAATTCATCGAAAAATAGTAAACCTTCTCCAACAAATTCCCATCCTCTTTCTTGGTAAATAGCATCGGCAAATTCATTTTGATTTAAACCCAAAGGTAAATCGGGTAAATTGGCTCGATTTCTAACCAAGTTTACATAACTGTAAGCTGCGGCAGGACCATTTAATTCATTTTCAGCTTCGGCATAATCAAGTAAAACATCGGCATAACGAATAGCATAAGCATTTGCTTTAGGTTTTTTAAGTGTTGCGGACGCATCAGTACGGTCGTAAAATTTTAGATTTCCGGGTGAAGCAGTCTTCCATCCACGCGAACCTGGATAAAAACCGTTGTCTTCGGGTATAAATACTATAGTTTCTAGAATATTGTTTGGGTTACCTTTTTCGGTCGCATTAAATTCAGTTAAAAAACTACCTTCTTTGCGGGTATCATCGTCATTATACGATAAATAATGTTGGATTGATGGTCCAAAACGACGGTACATATAACAACCCAAAGTATATTCTGTGATATTTACACCAAACATAACATGGTTATTGTTGTATTCGCTATCTACTCCACCAAATTGGAGCTCAAAAACCGATTCGGTTCCATTTTTATTATTTGTATTCCACCAAAACCACAGATTTTTAAAATCGGGTTCTAAATGATATTCGATAGATTCGATGACTTTATAGGTGTAGGCTTTGGATTTTTGGAAATAAGTATTGTCCCCTGTCATACTGCCTCTGGTTAAATATAAGTCTCCAAGCAATGCTTGTGCGGCACCTTGGGAGGCTCTCCAAGTATTATCTGCGGAATATTCAGATTTTTTGGGTAAATACTGTTCTGCATATTCTAAATCGGCGATTATATAGGCATAGGTCTCATCTACGGTTTGTCTTGGTATTTGAAGTCCGTTTAAGCCTTCGGTAAAGGTTTTGGGTATTGGTACGCCTCCATACATTCTAACCAAATTATAGTAGGTATATGCTCTTAGAAATCTTGCTTCGGCAAAAAATCTTGTTTTAAGGCTTTCGTCCATTTCTATGTTTTCACCTCTTCCCAAAACTAAATTGGCTCGATTTATTATTCGGTATGCGTCGTCCCAATTTGTTATTACCATTTTATCTGCATTGTTAATGTCCGACCATACATTCCAAAGGTGTACATCGTCTTTTGCATATGCCGGAGAGCCGAATTCGGTCATCACCTCTAAGTACATAATGTATTTGTAGTAACCGTTAAACCCTCGTCGGTAACCGTCGTAAACTCCTGTTAAGGCTGTTTCAAGTTCGTCGGCAGTTTTGTAATAATTACCTGGAGATAAAAATGTGTAGGGTTCTTCGGTTAAATCTGTACATTGAATAAAGATAAATGAGGTTAGCCCTAATAAGATATATTTAAATGATTTCATTGTTTTTAAAAGATTAAGAATTAAAATTTGGCACGAATACCAAAAATCATGGTTTTGGCATAAGGAAAATTAACATCGCCGGTTTCTGGATTATATCCTCTGTGATTTGCGGTGTTGATATAGTTCTGGGCATTAACAAATACATTAAGCTCGTTAACCCAATCAAATTTTTTTATAATAGAAGAGAAATTATAGCCCAGTTTAATGTTTTTTACAACAAAGTATTTCCAATCTCCGTTTGTTCTGTCGGATAGATAGACTTCTTGTGCTCCTGCACGTGGAAACGACCCAGAGGTATTATTAGGACTCCACATTCTATTGTAAGCGTATTGGGTAGGGAGGTAGTTTCTATTTTGTATTTGGTTTTCACCATATATCATATAATTTTCGTCCGAGTTCGATGCTAATCCGGTAGCGCCTTGGCCATATACATCGAGTGTTATGTTTTTATATGATAAATGTGTTGCAATGCCATAGAAAAAATCTGGAGTTGTAGATCCAATATTAATATAATCGTCACTATTTATGGTTTTGTCGGAATTACGATCTATATACATTTCTTCTCCCAATTTGGCAGAACTTCTTATTTCCTGATAGGCCGTTAATTGCTCTTGTGTTTGTATAATGCCTGCCGATTCCCTGGCCCAAACACTATTTACAGGCTCACCTACAATTAAATAGCGGGCAATACCAGCCGAAGAAGCTCCTAAATTTATTCGATCTACGTCGCCGTAAAGTGCTACGATCTCATTTTTATTGGTCGATAAATTACCCGATACGTCCCATTTAAAATCGGTGTCTATAATTTTGGTATTAAGGTTAAGTTCGAAACCCAAATTTTTTACTTCTCCTATATTTTGGAGCATACTGGAATAACCTGACGATGTAGGGATTGGGACATTGTAAAGTAAATCAGATGTTTTGCGTATATAATAATCTAGACTAATATCTATTCTGTTCCAAAAACTTAAATCGAGACCAACATTGTATTGTATATTGCGCTCCCATTTTAAGTCTGGATTTCCAATACTTTCCGTAAATCCTAAAATAGGAGTGTCGTTATATACATAATATGTAGCATTTAAAGCAGATAATGATTGGTAGTTGCCTATTTCTTGGTTTCCTGTAACCCCATAACTGGTTCTAAGTTTTAAATTACTTATTAGTTCGTTATCGTTTAAAAATTTTTCTTGATCAATGCGCCAAGCTAAACCAACCGAAGGGAAGAAACCCCATTTATTGTTCTCTCCAAAGCGGGATGAGCCATCGTATCTTCCTGTTAGTGTTAGTAGGTACTTGTCTGCATAGGAATAGGAACTTCTTGCAGTCCAAGAAATTAATGTATTGGAATATTTATCCGAATTAGTTGAAATACTTTCTCTATTGGCATAAGAAATGTCGTTGGCTCCGGTAGCATCGTTTTCAAAACCGGATCCACTTACGGATAAATTTTCAAAAATATACTTTTGCCATGAATATACACCGGTTACGGTTAGTCTGTGTTTGTCGTTCCAAGTGTTGGCATATGTTAAGATGTTGTCTGTAAGTTGACTAGTCTGCCGTATATAAGCTTGCCCTCCAACACCTGTACTACCGGCTCCAATACCCCTTGTGGAATTGGAAGAGTAGTACTCGTAATGTTTTTCGTTAGAAATATCGACACCAAAATTGGTTTTGAAGCTTAGATTTTTTATTGGAGTAAATACAGCATAGATATCTCCAAGAACACGATCGGTAGTAAGTTCGTTGGTTACTTCAAAAGCTTCGGAAACAGGGTTCCATGTGCCTTCAAAATATGAGCTTATAGAGGGATCTTCGGTGGCGTAGTACCAGCTTCCATCTGGATTTTTAATAGGAACGGTAGGCCACCCGTAGCGAAAAATATTTCCGGTAGGGTTATCTCTAATATCTCGCTGCGATCGTCCTGCTTGCAAGTGAGTGCCCACAGAAAGCCATGGTTTAAATTCGTGGTCTAAATTGGTTCTTACTGTAAATTTTTTAAATCCCGATGCTTCAACAATACCATCTTGCGAAAAGATATTGCCCGATAACATATAAGTTGTCCTTTCTTTACCGCCACTAAAAGTAATCGCATAGTTTTGGGTGCTTGAAGAGCGTTTCATTATCTTTTTTTGCCAATTAGTATCGTAATCGGGTGCAGGATTTGTCGATGAGTAAACCGGAGTTCCATTAGAGTAATTATATGCTTCGTTTATAAAGTTTAAAAAATCTGATTTTCCCAACATTTTGGGGACTCTTGTTGGAGTCGATATTCCTGAAGAAACCGAAATTTCTAAATTGTTCTGTCCTTTCTTTCCCTTTTTTGTGGAAATGATAATAACGCCATTTGCTCCTCTGGCACCATAAATTGCTGCAGAAGAGGCATCTTTTAATACTTCCATCGATTCGATATCGTTAGCACTAATATCGTTAAGGTTGCTGTTGGAAAGAGGGAATCCGTCAACTACAATTAAAGGTTCGTTACTGGCACTTATGGAGCCGTTTCCCCTAATCCGTATGGTGGGTGTAGCTCCGGGAGATGCATCGGTATTTACTATGGCTACACCAGAAGCTTTGCCTTGTAAGGCTTCGACGGGATTTGAACTGGATACCGTGTTTAAGGTCTCTCCCTTAATTTGGGTTATAGCTCCTGTTAAATCACTTTTTTTCATGGTGCCGTATCCTACAACAACAACTTCGTCTAGCGTAGCAGCATCTTCAGTTAATGTTACTGTTATATTGTTTTGGTTATTAATAGCTATTTCTTGAGAAATATAGCCTAGATAAGAAATAATAATAGAGGCATTGTTGTTTGATACATTTAACGAAAAATGGCCATCAAAATTGGTTTGTGTACCATTAGTTGTATTTTTTTCTAAAATGTTGGCACCTAAAAGAGGGATTCCACTTTGGTCCAAAACGGTTCCTGATATATTGTGGCTTTGTTGTTCTAGTTTAATAAAAACCTTACTCTTGTCTGTTTTAGCCATTGAACTAAAAATAAAAACAAGAAAGAAAAACAGGTTCAGATTGGCTTTTGAATTAAATTTGAAAAACCAAAACATGGATTTTGATTTTTTTTCTGAATATGGGATTTTCATGTTTGAAAAGTGTAATTTGTTAAGTGAAAATAGGGTGATTTTAATTGTAGAAACCTGGTAAATTTTGTAATTTTCCAGTTGTTATACTTGTTATGGTATAAAAGATCTGTTTTCGACAATATTCAAAAAGCAATCGATTGCATGCTTAGGTAATACTACCTAATCGATAAATATGAAATTTATTTTCAAAAATTCACAAATATGTAATATTATCAATAATTC
The DNA here is from genome assembly GCA_047975295.1 of Aestuariibaculum sp. GTDB lineage: Bacteria > Bacteroidota > Bacteroidia > Flavobacteriales > Flavobacteriaceae > JBKEDH01. The sequence continues at coordinate 554 of JBKEDH010000141.1, read as the reverse complement.
AAATGCAATATTGATAAATTTTTAATAAAAAAGTGTTATTTTTAAACGATGGTCAATTTTGTAAAAAAAGAATTAATAGCTTTTTAAAGCTTGATAAGACTTTAAAAATAATAGAGTAACCTGTTGTGCATTATGATTTAGGAATAAAAAACGAAAAATAAGTTGTTCATTACACTGATAATCAGTAAATTGTTTTAACGACAAAACGACTTAGAATGAACAACTTAAGAGCAAATTACGAAAGAATATTGGAAGTTTTAAGAAAAATATCGACAGACAGGCAATTACCTGTTCAGCGGAGACGCCCAGCTCTGAGCGACCTTGAGTTAATCAGTCTGAGTTTGACAGCTGAGTACATGGGTATCGACAGTGAGAATGACCTTTTCCGAAAATTACCTTCATGTCTTCTTGGTAAAATAGATCGTACAGTATATAATAGAAGAAAGCGAAGGTTGATGCCTTATCAGAATGCTATCCGTCTGAATCTTGCTGAATCGTTTAATTCGTCCGAAGACGTATTTATTGTGGATAGTATGCCTTTGGAGGTCTGTAAA
>JBKEDH010000099.1:0-34090 GCA_047975295.1 Aestuariibaculum sp. | reverse complement strand
CATGATCCTGTACATATAGCCAATCGCGGGTATAATTGCCATCGCCATAAACGGGTAATGGCTTATTGTTGATAATATTATTGATGAACAAAGGAATCAATTTCTCCGGAAACTGGTTTTGTCCGTAATTATTGGAGCAATTAGTAATAACGTAAGGCATGCCATAGGTTTCACCATAGGCGCGTACAAAATGATCGGAACTTGCTTTTGAAGCCGAGTATGGAGAATTCGGATCGTACGCTGTTGTTTCCTCGAACAACCCTATTTCTCCAAGTGTTCCATAAACCTCATCGGTACTTATGTGATAGAACAATTTGCTCTCAAAATTACCCTGCCATATATTTTTAAAGGCATTTAAAAGTACCATAGTGCCTATTACATTGGTTTTTACAAATGCAAGCGGATCGGTAATGGATCGGTCGACATGCGATTCGGCAGCAAGGTGGATAACGCCATCAAACAGATATTTTTTAAAGAGTTTGTTAATAAAAACCTCATCGGTAATGTCGCCTTTTATAAAGGTATAATTTGGAGCCTTTTCAATATCTTTTAAATTTTCAAGGTTTCCGGCATAGGTAAGTGCATCTAAATTAAAGATACTATAATCTTTATATTTATCAACAAAGAGACGTACCACATGCGACCCAATAAAACCTGCTCCTCCTGTTATTAAAATAGTCATAACTTAACGTTTGTTTTCCTGTGCTTTTAAAAATTTCACAATACCAAATAACGAAAAACCAATTAAAGTGATGGCCGTAAGCAATAAAGGTATAACAAATTTCTTCTTATCTGTCCAAGAACTAACATCGTAACCTGTTGTTGGGAAGCCAGACAAAACATTAACAGCTTTATTTTGTTCCACCATGGCTTTATAGATATCTCTTCTTTGTTCTTCTAAAATTAAACGCTTATCAATAATTTTAGATTCATCCATAATTAAGTTGGTCGATTCGGCATTGCCCATATACAGATTAGTTCCTGCTCCCGGTATGGGTTTCTTTTTAGACTCATTAATCCTTATTTTTAAGTATTCGGACACTAACGAGTCTGTTTTCTGCACCTGCGTTCTTAAAGTTGTATCTTGGCGCTTTAAATTTTCGGTATTAACTTCTACCAATTCATCCAAATATGGGTTATTGGAAAGATTGTTTATAAATGCTTTTTCAATTTTTTCAAACAGGAATTTATCAGTAGCGATCACTCCTATTTTATGAATATTATAACTATATATATTAAGTGATTCCTTGTATCTATCATAGGTCATTTCTATTCTGGATAATGAGTCCAGTTTAGTATAAAACTCAGAATACATTTCAACAACTGTATTCTCATCAAAATCAGGTTCAATATAAAATCCTTTTAATTTTGAAGCTTCAAGAGGTGTTATATTAAGACGTTTTGCCAATTCAAGAGAATCCCTATCAATATTGGCCAATTGATGAAACTCTTTCAAATTTTCGTAAACCTGACGTGCCGAGTTAAAATTGGTCTCAATATACATATTGGCACCATAATTTTTATCGGTAGTTTTATCGATTAAAAATCCTACACCAACCCCAATAACAACAGCTCCTGCATACCAAAAGAAGCGTTTAAAAAAATGCTGTAACAATAAAATAACAACATTAAATAGCCCTACAAAAATACTACCTATAAAATTGAACAGATTACTAAAACCTTTACCTATAATTTTAAATAACTGTCCTAAATCGACTTCTTCCGACTGCTGTGTTGGTTGCGAATCTTTACTCATCTTACTGATATGATTAATTGAATATTTGCTCTAATATATTTCGGGTTATTAAATAAGTTGGCCTTACACCCGAGGTTCCCAACCCACCGGAGGCTAATGTGGCTCCCGTTTCCAAAGGATTGTCACTAGCATAATAGGCGTACCGTACTTTTACGTCTTTTTGAATGCTACCCCTTACTTTCGACGCTGCTTGTATGGCTTTTTGATAATGCGCTCCTTCCATTTCCAGACCGATAACCTGCCATGTGGAGTTGTAAAAGAACTTTAATATATCTTTATTTTGTAACGATGTGCCCAAAACGGTTACCATAGAGCCTTCATAAACAGCAACACCTTGGTTCTCTAAATCTTCTTTTTTCAATTCGTTTTTAAACGGATAGTTATCGGCGGTTCCTTCGTAAATATGTGCCGAAGGAATCATAATATCACCTTTACCTCCTTCCAAAATACCGGCTTTACCCATTATGGAAACCGATTCTACGTTTAAATGTATGGTTTTCCCTTTTACCCTGTATGGTTTTAACAGTTCGTCTATGGTTTCGTACGCTTGCTCTCCAAAGGCGTAATCCATAACGAAAATCACTGGTTTTTTCTTTTTCTGGGTTGCTTTGTCTAATTTAATATCTAATTTCGAGAAATCAATCTTTTCGGTGTTAAAAATTTGAACATCTATATTTGTTCCCGATTCATCTTTTAAATAAATCATCCCCTTATTTACAGCTTCCTTGAAAACTTTTTCACGTTGCGCATTGCTTTCTTTTTTACTAAGAAGTTCGTAAACCTTAAAAATATCGTTTTTGGCAATGTCACTTTTTAAAGCATTGGGTGCAAAAAGCGTATTCATAACGCTATGCATATTGGCACTTATAATATGTATGGGACGCTCTAAAAGTTTATGTTTGTAAAGTGTTTCTTTTATCTTATCTGCCCAAATCTCACCGTGTATATGATGCCCTATACGTTCCCGTAACACCGGACTAAAGGTAATAACACGCTTACTTATATCTAAGGTCTCCTCTATAGCGAGTTTGCCTAGCCAATATACAATATGCAAAAACCGTTCGGGTTGTTTTGGTATAGCAAAATGGCCATATACCGCCGTTAGCTCCTTAAAGGTACGCCCCAATATATTCGCTACATGGGTTACAGCAACTTCACGTTCTTCTTGGGTGAGTTTTTTTTTGGAAAGTACCGCTTTTTCAAGTTTTATCCAATCCCTTGTTGTATTTCCTTCTTCATCGATAAGCACCTTGGCACTTATTTTATGGCTCTCAATAAACAAAAAGGTTAAATGCGTTAAAATATCGTAAATATCCGATCGCCCTCGCGTAATCTCGACATTCATTTGTTCGGCATCGATACGGTAGCAGTTACGCCTTCTTTTTTCGGGGATTATAGGTTTAAAATGTGAATTGGCATAGCCTTCATCACTTGTTAGGTTAATAAAGGTACATTCTTCTATGCCTATGGGAAGTCTATCGATAACATAAAGGAGTCCCTCTAATTCGGCTTTTTCGTCGGCAATGGAACCGTATATTTCAGGACGTAGTAACAGCAAGGATTCCCGTAATGTTTCGCCCGAAACACCCATAGGTTTGTAAAAGCCACGATTAAACAAATGTCGCATGGTAACGTACATACGCTCTATGGCATTCGAGCTTTCTTGGGCTCGTGTTCGTTCATGCAACTTTTTATTGTCCATCTTCTTTATTTATCGGGCAAAGATAGTATTATTTTGTTTAACCTGAATAAGGTAAACTATCGGCAATCTTTCTGTCGTTCGAAAGTCGGGGCAATTTATTTTGTCCACCCAATTTCCCAATGGATTTCATATAGGTTTTAAAACCATTTTTAGGAACTTTTGTTACCATCAAGGATCTTAAAATACGGCCTTCGATTAAATCTAAATAATAACTGTTCTGTTTTTGAAGAGCTTTATCGATACTTGATGCAAAAACATCCAAATTATCCGGTTCATTTTCAAATTCTATAAACCATTCATGATAAGGCAGACCTTCTTTTGGTGTAATTTGCGGAGCCACCGTAAATTCGGTTACACGAATATCGGTATTTAAAAGTGCTTCCTGTATGGCCTGTTCCACCTCCTTACCGATTACGTGCTCACCAAATGCCGAAATAAAATGTTTTATGCGTCCCGATACAATTACCCGATAAGGTTTTGTCGAGGTAAATTGGATCGTATCTCCAATATTGTAAGCCCACAAACCGGCATTGGTCGAAATAACCATAACATAATTCACACCAATTTCCACATCTTTTATGGTGATGCGTTTGGGAGTATCGCTAAAAAAGTCATCAGCCTTTATAAATTCGTAAAAGATACCAGAATTTAAAAGCAACAGCATACCTTTTTCTTTTTGTTTATCCTGATAGGCAAAAAAACCTTCACTTGCCGGAAACAACTCGATACTATCCACTTGTCGTCCTATTAAGTTCTCGAATTTTGCACGGTATGGCTCGTAGTTTACACCTCCATATATAAATAGGTTAAAATTTTTAAAGATATCGCCAATGTGTTTCCCTGTTTTTTGCTGAAGTTTTTCAAAATACATTTGTACCCAAGGCGGAATACCGGAAATAACCGTCATGTTTTCCGGTAGGGTTTCTTCTACTATGGCATCGACCTTAGATTCCCAATCGTCTATACAATTGGTTTCCCACGAAGGCAATCGGTTTTTTTGAAGGTACTTGGGTACATAATGTGCCACAATCCCCGATAATCGACCTAACTGGATACCGTTTTGTTCTTTTAAAATCGGACTGCCCTGAAGAAAAATCATTTTCCCATTTACAAAATCACTTTTTCCCGTTTCGTGAATGTACATTAAAATGGCATTTCGTGCAGCCTTTATATGATAGGGCATACTTTCTTTGGTAATGGGAATGTATTTTGCACCAGAGGTTGTTCCCGATGTTTTGGCAAAATACAAGGGTTTACCTTTCCAAAGAATATCCTTCTCGCCTTTAACTACCTGCTCTACATAAGGCTTTAAGGTTTCGTAATCTCTTACGGGAACACGGTTTACAAAATCGGAATGCGAATTTATACTAATAAAATCATGATCTTTCCCAAATTGAGTATCTGTAGCATCGGCAATTAACTGCCTAAACACCTTTTCTTGAGTCTCAACGGGATTATTGGCCCATTTCAATACGCTTTTATTAATGCGAGAAGCAAAACGCTTAGATAGAAAAGATTTAAGTGATGCCATATTATTCGAAATCTATAAAATGGGTTGGGTTAATGGGGAAACCATCGTTCCAAAGTTCAAAATGCAAATGAGTTCCGGTCGATAGTTCGCCCGAATTACCAGCTGTAGCAATTACCTCTCCCGTTTTTACCAAATCGCCCTGATTTTTTGTTAGCGTTGCATTGTGTTTATAAACCGAAATTAACCCGTAGCTATGCTCTAAAATAACAACATATCCCGTGTCGGCCGTCCACTCGGCAAAAATTACGGTACCATCGGCCGTAGCTTTAACAGGAGTATCTTTGGCTACTACAACATCTACGGCATAGTGTCTTTTTTCAACATTGTAAACATCACTAATTGTACCTTTAACAGGTGGAAACAGTACGAAATTAGATGTTGTTGACTCAAACAGATTATATTTGTCCTCCTTATCTACTTTTTCCCGTAAAAGCGAATCTTCATGCGTTGCACGTAAATCGACTTCGCTTGCCTCTAGTTTTACAGCATCGATTATAGAATCTTTATCAAGTTGCTCACTACTTAAATCGCCCTTGAGTACTTTTTGAATAGATGCATAGTATTTTTCATTCATTTCAATAACCTGTAACAGCGAGTCGGTTTTATAGTTTAATACCGTAGCCTTTTTTTTCAATGCTGTCGATGAATATCCGGGAATATACTCCCTAAGCGGTGTAAATGCAATGATTACCGATGTAATAATCATCAAGAATATAACCGATAAAGAACATAGAACAAAAACATTTAAACGTGTTAACCGCACCGAAAAACGTTCTTCGAAAGTATTCTCGTTAAGCACAATAACTTTGTATTTATCGAGCAATTTGCGTTTAATACGCTTGGCTTTTTTTTGTTCTTTCTTCATATTGAATCGTTGGGTCTCGAATACTTTAAAAACCTTCGAGATCTTGAAAACCGGTTTAATAAACTAAGTAAATCAATTTTATTATGCACTACACAAAATTAATTAAAATAATAGCATAAGTTATACGCATAATGCTAAAGTTTTGCTTAAAACGCTTTTATTAAACATTAATTATTACCTTTGTGTTACTAATTTTTTGAAATTATGATATCGTCTAGTATATTTTTAGGAATGCCCGGCACTTGGCAAATAATATTGATTGTTGTCGTGGTTTTATTATTGTTTGGTGGAAAAAAAATCCCCGAATTAATGCGCGGTCTTGGTGGTGGCATAAAAGAATTTAAGGATGCTACCAAAGAAGAAGACAGCAATACAGAGAAAAAGTAATTTTTAAGTTGTTTAAAAATAGAAAGTCCAACACCGAAACTGATGTTGGACTTTTTATTTAAACTATTTTACTTTTAATAATAAAGATTCCAATAAAGTAAAAAGCCATTAATCATCTATTTTAAGGGATTTGATTATGGCTTCCATTTCTAGCATATAATCGCGTTTTTCTACCGATGGCGCAAAAACAAATCCTTCAATAACAATCCACCGATTATGGGCTTTATCTTCCACAGCATAATTAATAAAAGGACCGCCCATAAAACCATTCTTTAAATCCCAAATCCCTTTGGTCTCGAAAGCTGGTTTATTATCCAAGATTGTTTCCTTAATAAAAGGGGCATACGAGTTTTCGGTAACCATATAGGTGTTTTCCAAAACTCCTTCTATATGTGTTTTACCAATAGAATCCCTTACCCGTATAATCTGGTTTACAATACTGTCGTTTCGTGTTATGGTGTTATATGGCAACTCGTAAATAAGCAGGTTGGTTGTTCCTGTAGTGATGTCTTTTTTAAACCAAAAGAAATTATCTGTTTCTGTTGCTATACTATAAATTGAAGCAAATTGAAGTGTTAAGTCCAGTTTTTCCTTAACACCTGTAAAATTGTGTGGTGCTTTGGCCATTTGCCGTGTTCTTTCAGCCAGCTCCATATCTCTGAAAATAGTTATAATATCATTGGCATTTTCATTTAATACATCGACAATTTCCTGTCTTGTTGTTCCCGAAATAGTAATAACTTTTTGGGGTTTTGCATAAACATTATCGGCAATATTTAAAGCTTTTGGTTTATTGACCTCAATTTTTAAAATCGTACGGTTTTTGGTTACAAATCCGGAAAATACTGATGGTGGTATTTGGCTTAATGTAAACATCGGCTCATCTTGGGGTAAACCGTAAATAGAAGTTGTTAATACATTACGCACGGCATCACCTATTTGACCGTTCCATATATCGTTATCCATAACAACCGATACATTATTAATGTTTCCGGAAGAGTCCAACAGAAACTTTTCTTGGTTACTGCTTTTATCTTTGCAAGATACGAGCAACACCAATATAAGTGTTAAAAATATATTGTTTCGCATGGTTATTTTTTTATTATTATCCTTTCGATATTTTAAGTTTCATACCGGGTTTTAATCTATTACCACTAATACCGTTCCAATCTTTAATATTTTGAACAGAAACTCCCGGAAATTTTTTGGAAATATCCCAAAGGGTATCTCCATTTTTAACGGTATAGATAATAGTATTACCGGTTATGGACTTTTTTACAGGAGTCAAATTACTGGAAGCAACACGATTGGTATGAGGCTGTCTGGGATATATGGTAAGACGTTGCCCAATTTTTAAATTATTGCTCCTTAAACCGTTCCATTTTTTAATCTGGCTAACACGAACGCCATACTTTCGGGCTATTTTTCCGAGATAATCGCCCGATTTTACCCGATAGCGTATTTGCGAGTCTGCTTCGAAAAATTGAGGCATTGGTTTTTCCCGCTTATCTAATTCGGCTTTTGCAAATGCATAAATACTTTGTTCGTTGGTAACAAAATCACCAATAACATCTCTTGGTAAACGAAGGGTATAGTTTTCGTCTTTTACAAACGGAATAACATCCAATTTATACGAAGGATTTAAAAACTGAAGTTCTTCTATATGTACTCCGGTGGTTTCCGATACTTGGTCGAGGGTAATCATTTGTTTAATGTGTACGGTATCGGTAGCAAAATAAGCAATTTCGGGTTTTGCCTTTTCAAACCCGTGTTGGTCGGCATATTCGAAAATATACATGGTTGCCAAAAATGCCGGTAAATATCCTGCCGTTTCACGTGGTAAATTATGACGGATATTCCAATAATTTTGATATCCTCCCGAACGCCTAATCGCTTTGGTAACATTTCCAGGTCCCGAGTTGTAGGCTGCCAAAGCTAAATCCCAATCGCCAAATATTTCGTAAAGCTTAGACAGGTATTGGCAAGCAGCTTGGGTAGATTTTAACGGGTCGCTACGTTCATCGACATAACTGCTTACATCTAGCCCGTACATTTTACCGGTACTGAACATAAATTGCCATAAACCCGTAGCCCCAACTCTAGATTTTGCACGGGGTTTTAAGGCCGACTCAACAATGGCCAAATATTTAATTTCCAAAGGCAAATCGTGTTTGTCGAGCTGCTGTTCGAACATGGGAAAATAAAAAGCACTTAAATTAATTAGGCTTTGCATGGTTTTCCTTCGGTTTTTTAAATAGGATTTTATTACACTTTCCAGTCCGGGATTGTACTCGACATTAAAAGGTGTCTTGGCACTTAGCCTGTGTAATCGGGCTTTTAAGGTATCGGTTGGCAGTTCGGGATAAGCAACCGTTTCGAACGATAAATGAGTTACCGTATTATATATTGTATCGAACAACGTATTACTATACAGTTCGTTTAACCATTTTTCGTCTATTTTTTTGGTTAAATGAAAATCTTCTTCTTTTAAAACAAAAGTGGAATCGCTAAGTTTTATTATAGCACTTTTATCAATTTTTATACTATTAGTCGAATCTACCGATTTTTTTTGAGCAGTATTGGCATTATCTTTGGTTTGCGAAAAACCTACAATACAACACAGAAAAACCAAAGGTTTAAATAAACGAAAAGCCATAAAACATACACATTAAATTTATTGAACGGATATTATGGCTAAAATCGTATTTTTTATGCTAACTAAAAAGCGAAAATTCAAAATAACTTCAATTTTTAAGTGTACAGCAAAATTATCTTATTCAATTTATTGAATCGATTTTAAAACAGACCTCGAAGGTTTTAAGAATATTCGAGGTCTAACAAGAACTGTTGGTTGCTATAGAAAACTATATTGAAAAGCTTTAAATAAGCTTTGCTTCAATGTAAAATAAGATGTTTCTATTCTAAAATAGCAGCAATTCCGGGCAGCAACCTTCCTTCTAAGCTTTCAAGCATGGCTCCGCCACCGGTACTTACATAACTTACTTTATTTTCGAAACCAAATTGCTTAACGGCAGCAACCGAATCGCCACCACCAACCAAAGAAAACGTACCATTTTTGGTAGCCTCTGCAATTGAGTCGCCCAGAGCAATAGTTCCTTTTGCAAAGTTTTCCATTTCGAAAACACCAAGGGGACCGTTCCAAAGAATGGTTTTACTTTCTTTTACCACATTATCGAAAAGTTCTAAAGATTTTGGACCGGCATCGATACCCTCCCAACCATCGGGAATGGCATTAATGGCAACTATTTGGGTGTTGGCATCGTTACTAAAAGCATCGGCCGCCACAACATCGATAGGAATATGTACCTGTACGTTTTTCTCTCTGGCCTGTTTTAAAATGTTTAAGGCCAATTCCTGTTTATCGTCTTCGCAAATGGAATTCCCTATTTTTCCGCCTTGCGCTTTTACAAATGTAAAAGCCATACCGCCACCTATAATCAAATGATCCACTTTGTCCAAAATATTTTCGATAATGGTGATTTTGGATGATACTTTTGCACCTCCCAAAATAGCCAAAACGGGTTTTTCGCCAGTTTTTAAAACTTTATCGATGCTTTCAATTTCTTTGGCCAACAGCAAACCAAAACATTTATTTTCAGGAAAAAACTGCGCCACAATCGTTGTTGAGGCATGTGCACGATGAGCCGTTCCAAAGGCATCGTTTACATAAATATCGCCCAATTTGGATAACTGGGCCGCAAAAATTTTGTCGCCAGCGGTTTCTTCGTCGTGAAATCTTAAATTCTCTAATAATAAAATCTGTCCGGGTTTTAAATTGGCTACGGCCTCTTCGGCTTTTTCGCCTACACAGGTATCAATAAATATAACTTCGGTACCAATAATATTTCCTACCGTTTTTGCAATATGGCGTAACGAAAACTCGTCCTGTACACCTTTTGGACGCCCTAAGTGAGACATGAGAACACAGCTTCCTCCATCTTCTAAAACTTTAATAATAGTGGGTTTGGCAGATACTATTCTGGTTGTATCGGTAACTTCGAATTTATCGTTTAGTGGTACATTAAAATCGACACGGATTATGGCTTTTTTATTTTTAAAATTAAAATCGTTTACTGTTTTCATTATTTGTCTTTTGTTAATTCCTACAAATGTAACCAATTATAGATAGCTATAAAAGCCCTTAAAAGGCTTTTAACAAACAAAAAGCAGGCGATAAATGGTTATCTCTTATTTTTAAATCTGTTTTACACTTATAATGTTTACCGGACAGGCTTTTGAAGCATTTTCGCAATCGTTTAAAATAGAGTGATCGGGTGATTTTAAGGTAAAAAATCCTTTTTTGTCCACACTTTTTAAAAGTACCGATTTACCGTCCTTTTTGGACATTTGGAACTGTTTGGGTGCCAATTCCACACAATAATTACAACCAATACACTTGTTACGTTGTAGGGTTACTATAACCATTACGCTTCAATTTTATTTTCGACTATTTTATATAATTTGTCCGAATTACGAATACGAAACGGCAAGGGAATTGTAATTTGGTCACCTTTTTTTGCGGTACTTAAATTTTGGTCGTTTACCATCATTTCGGTTATCTCCACTTCCTTAGCTCCTGTTGTTGACCCTGTAATTAAAATGGTATCGCCAATAGACACATCAAAAGCTTCCATTTTAAATTCGGCAATTTTAGCCTTTACAAAATAATGTACGCCTTTACCTATATATACTTTTTTTTGTGTGGCGTGCGAGCCCGATCCTTTGCTCCATTCGCCCAGTTTTTGTCCCAAATAGTAACCGTTCCAAAAGCCTCGATTATATACTTTTTCAAGCTCTTTCATCCACAATACTACTTTCTCTTTATCGTAAATGTTGTTTTCTAAACTGTTAATAGCTTGGCGATAACACGAAATTACTTTGGCCACATATTCGGGTGCACGGCCACGACCTTCTATTTTAAGTACCTTTATACCGGCGTTGACTACTTGGTCGAGGATGTCGATAGTGCATAAATCTTTTGGCGACATCATATATTCGTTGTCCAATTCAATTTCAAAACCGCTTTCTTGATCGATAACCGTATATTTTTTTCGACAGTTTTGTTTGCATGCACCACGATTGGCCGAAGAGTTGTGCGAGTGCAAACTCAAATAACATTTCCCCGAAACCGCCATACAAAGCGCACCATGTCCAAATATTTCAATTTCCACCAACTTGCCCGAAGGCCCTTTAATTTGGTCTTTTTCAATCTGTTCGGTTATTTTTTTTACTTGTCGTAAACTAAGCTCGCGGCTTAACACCATGGTATCGGCAAACATGGCATAAAATTTAACCGTTTCGATATTGGTAATGTTTATTTGTGTTGAAATATGTACTTCCATTCCCGCTTCTCGAGCGGCCATTATTACGGCTTGATCCATAGCAATTACGGCCGTAATATCAACTTCTTTGGCTTTGTTTATTAGTGTTTTTACAATAGATAAATCGTGGTCGTAAATAATGGTGTTCAATGTTAAATATGTCCTAATATTTTTGGACTTGCAACGTTTGGCTATTTCGGGTAAATCATCCAAAGTAAAGTTTATGGATGCTCTGGCTCGCATATTAAGCTGTTCGACACCAAAATAAACGGAATCGGCGCCGTTATCCAAAGCGGCTTGAAGGGATTCGAAATTTCCGGCAGGAGCCATTAATTCTATTTTTTGCATGAGTTGTTTTAAATTATCCAAATAGTTTACAGCGATTTAAGGTTGAATTTTATTTTTAATACACAACAGAAGTTATTTTAAAGACCCTGCTATTTGGCCTAAATATCTTAAAAAACGTGTATCGTATCCTTAATAGTTTTGTCTTTGTAAATTTCAAAAAAAACCGCTATTTACTAATCTTTAATCGTTATTGTTAAAATATTCATGAATATTCCGCAGGTCTTTTTTATGTTGTAAATGTCCAGAACGCCCTTTTTTAAAAATATCGTTACTATTACCCTGACCTTTTCTAAGCTTTTTCTGTTCGATGTATGGTAAACGGTTTATTTCCATACAGGCTGTAGAGCAGCAATTTTCCATTTCGTTCTTACATTTCGAACATTGTATAAACAGTAAATGGCAGGCTTCGTTGGCGCAATTGGTATGCACATCGAAAGGTGCTCCGCATTGGTGGCAATTGGCAATAACGTGGTCGCTAATTCGCTCGGCACGGCGTTCGTCGAACACAAAATTCTGTCCCAAAAATTTATTTTCAATATTTTGTTCCTTAATCTGGCGGGTGTATTCAATAATACCTCCTTCCAACTGATATACGTTTTTAAAACCTTTGTGCTTAAAATAGGCACTAGCCTTTTCACAACGAATGCCACCGGTACAGTACATTACCAAATTTTTATCTTCTTTATGTGCTTTTAAATCGTTTTCAATAATATCCAACGATTCCCGAAACGTATCGACATCGGGCGTTACGGCATTTTTAAAATGGCCTATTTCGCTTTCGTAATGGTTGCGCATATCTACCAGAACCGTATTTTCGTCTTCAATTAAGGTATTAAACTGTTCGGCACCAACATGGATACCTTTATCGGTAACATCGAAAGTGTCGTCGTTCAAGCCATCGGCTACAATTTTATCACGAACTTTAATTTTTAGTTTTAAAAACGATTTGTTATCCTGCTCAACAGCAATGTTAAGGCGTACATCTTTTAAAAAATCAATACTATCCAGATGTGTTTTAAACGTGTTGAATTGGTTTGCAGGAAGGGAAAGTTGTCCGTTAATGCCTTCGGTGGCCACATAAATTCGACCAAGAACATCCAAAGTATTCCAGGTTAGGAATAAATTATCCCGAAAGTGTTTGGGGTTTTTTATTTTGGCGTATTTATAAAAAGAAAGCGTTAACCGATTAAGTCCTGCTTTATCGATTAATGCGGCTCTCTCTTTAGCGCTTAATGTATTGTACAGTTGCATGCTATACCAATTTTAAGGTTACAGAGAATTATTTTTAAACCGCAAAGGTACAATTTTAAAAACAAGCCACAATTTTAGTATAAAAAAAACGCCCAACCTTTTAAAATTGAGCGTTCTAACAATTGTTTTTAACCAAACTTAACATTGTTAAATAGGGAGGTATCATAGCAAAAATCTTCCCACTTTACCATTAGATGCAAAAAGAATAAAAAGGTTGCGTGATAAAATTGTAATATGAAAAAAGATATAGTATTTTAGCAGACTACATAAGATTAAAACAAGAAAAAAATGAGTAGCGAAAAAGAAGCCAAATTAAAAGCATTAAAACTAACCTTAGATAAATTAGATAAAGCCTACGGAAAAGGTACAGTAATGAAGATGAGCGACCAATCTATAATAGATGTCGATGCTATTTCGTCGGGTTCGTTGGGGTTGGATATTGCCTTGGGTGTGGGCGGTTACCCGCGTGGCCGAGTTATTGAAATTTACGGTCCAGAATCATCGGGTAAAACCACTTTAACCCTACACGCCATTGCCGAGGCACAAAAAGCAGGAGGTATTGCGGCCTTTATCGATGCCGAACATGCTTTCGACAGATTTTATGCCGAAAAACTGGGAGTCGATTTGGAAAACCTAATTATTTCGCAACCCGATAACGGCGAACAGGCTTTAGAAATTGCCGATAACCTAATCCGTTCCGGTGCCATTGATATTGTAGTGGTCGATTCGGTTGCTGCCTTAACCCCTAAAAGTGAAATCGAGGGCGAAATGGGCGACTCGAAAATGGGATTACATGCCCGCCTTATGTCGCAGGCATTACGTAAACTTACTGCTTCTATAAGCAAAACTAACTGTACCGTAATCTTTATTAACCAATTACGCGAAAAAATAGGTGTTATGTTTGGTAACCCCGAAACCACTACCGGTGGTAACGCCCTAAAATTCTACGCTTCGGTACGCTTGGATATTCGTCGTTCTACACAAATCAAAGAAACCGATGGTAGTGTTTCGGGCAATAAAACCCGTGTAAAGGTGGTTAAAAACAAAGTAGCACCACCATTTAAAACAGCCGAATTCGACATTATGTACGGCGAGGGTATTAGTAAGGTAGGTGAAATTTTGGATATTGCCGTAGAAAACGACATTATTAAAAAAAGCGGTTCGTGGTTTAGTTATGGCGACACCAAATTAGGTCAAGGGCGGGATGCTGTTAAAAACCTAATTAAAGACAACCCCGAACTTATGGACGAACTGGAGGAAAAAGTAAGAGCAATCGCAAAATCATCGTCCGAAGGAGAATAAAAACAATAAAAATCCCGTGTTTACGGGATTTTTTTATATTTAAAACGCAACCTTTCTCCCAATAACGCATCTACCAAAAAAACAATAGAAATTTATATTGCATTTATGAAAAAATTAATTGCCCTAACATTATTTCTCTCACTATTGGTTTCGTGCAGTATAGACGACGATAACCAAGTAAATTATGGGTTTGAGGTTTTACCGGTAGAAAGTGTTGATATGCCGGAAGCATTCGTATTTGGCGAGACCTACCCCATTAATGTATCGTATTTTAGGCCTTCGTCATGTCATTTTTTTAACGAATTTTATTATGTTAAAGATGTCAACCAGCGTACAGTAGCTCCTATAACGGTAGTTTACGATTACGATAATTGCGAAACCTTGGAAGAAGATTTAGTGGTATCCTCTTTCAATTTTGTGGTAACCAGTAAAGAACCGTATGTATTTAAATTTTGGCAAGGTGAAGACGATAACGGTAATGATGTTTACCTAACCATTGAAGTGCCCGTAACAGAAGAGAACTAAACAATTACAAATTAACAAAGTGTAACTTGGGTTTAGACCAACTTATAGATAGTTGTAAAAAAAATGATACAAAAGCACAAAGTGAACTATATAAGCTCTTTTCGGGCAAGTTATTCGCTTTGTGCTTAAAGTATTCCCGAAATTATACCGAAGCCGAAGACCATTTACAGGACGCCTTTTTAACCATTTTCGATAAAATAAATCAATACAAACACAAAGGCTCTTTTGAAGGTTGGCTAAAACGAATTACGGTAAACACCGTTTTACAACAATACAGAAAAGAAAAAGTTTTCGAAATAACAAACGAAAATGCTATTGAAGCTGTAGAAGTAGAGGTTGAAGAAGAAACCATTTCTTTCGATTTTTTACTTAAAACAATACAAGAATTACCAGATAGGTACCGATTGGTTTTTAACCTTTATGTACTGGACGGTTATTCGCATAAAGATATATCTGCAATGTTGAACATTACAATTGGCACATCCAAATCGAATTTGGCTAGAGCCCGATATATTTTAAAAGAAACAATAGAAGATTATAAAACAAAGCAAGACATACTGTCGCTATAAATGGATAATAAGAAAAACATAGACCGTTTGTTTCAGGAGCGCTTTAAAGATTTTGAAGCGACTCCCAGAGATGTGGTTTGGAAACATATTGAAAGTGAGCTCAATAAAAAGCAGAACAAAAAACGTATAATCCCTATTTGGTGGCGCTATACCGGTGCTGCTGCGGTATTGTTATTATTGCTAATGCTTGGTAATATGGTTTTTAAAAACAATAATACGGAAGCCATACAAACTGTCGATACAAAAATAGATACCATTACCAAAGGTAAAATTATTAACGAGACCAATAAAAATGATCTAAACAGTATTGCTTCCAAAAATAAAGAAGAAGACAAGGCTAAAGTTGTTATTGAAAATACCGGTAAATCCGAAGAGACCCCACAAACAAAACCTTTATTAAAGAAAAGCACAGTTCTTTATAAGAAAAACACAAATACAGCCTCTACAGAAATTGCTAAAAACGATAATGGAAAATCTGTATCAACTTCGACAAATAAAATAGGTGGATCAAATATCGGTATTATCAAAAAAACAGAAGTAGCAACACCCCGTAAAGCGACCAATATAACGGACAAGACACATACAGATATAGCTAAAAAAGAAGAGGATAAGCCTGCGAAATCAGATAAAATCACTATTGAAGATGCTTTGGAAAACACAAAGGAAGTTGCTGTTAGCAAAACAAATAGAAGTAATCGATGGAGCGTGGCTCCCAATATAGCTCCGGTTTATTTTAATACCATGGGCAAAGGTTCGTCTATCGATGCCCAGTTTAACAACAATTCTAAAACGGGAGAAATTAATATGAGCTACGGCATTAATGCCAGTTATGCCATAAACAACCGATTAAGCATCCGTTCGGGCATAAATAAGGTAAATGTGGGCTACAACACCAACGACGTATTAATGTTCGAGACTATAAATGCCCGATCAAGTACCTTAAAAAACGTAACACCCAGCTCTCCTAACAACAATACCGAAAGCGTATCGGCAGTTAGTAGCAGCAGTTTATCGCTAACAGGCAAAAGCCCCACTTCGCTTTTAAATACATCTATAAATCAAAATCTTGGGTTTATAGAAGTTCCTTTAGAAGTAGAATATGCCCTTGTAAACAAAAAGTTTGGAGTAAATGTTATAGGCGGATTTAGTTCTTTATTTTTAAACGAAAACGAAATATATTCTAAATTCAACGGCGGTACAAAAACCTTTATTGGGGAAGCCAACAACATTAACAAAATAAGCTACAGTGCCAACTTTGGTTTAGGCTTTAATTACAAGGTTTCTAAAAAAATAGATTTTAATCTGGAGCCTATGTTTAAATACCAAATCAATACGTTCGAAAATACTTCAGGCGATTTTAAACCTTATTTTATAGGGGTTTATTCCGGATTTGCCATTAAATTTTAAGTTTTTGGTTAGTGAGGGTATTATTTTAATACCCAAAAAAAAGCTGTTCTTCCCCATGGGACAGCTTTTTTATAAGGTTACAAGTTATCTTATAACCACATCATTTTAGTACATGTCAAAAATATTCTCAATACATTAAAACTCAAAATATTGAACCCATAGACCTCACAGGTTTTAAAAACCTGTGAGGTCTTGAAAATCAAATAAGTTGATTTTTATCATGTACTAAACCAAATCATAATAATTTATCCCTACATAAAAAGTCTGCTATTATAAGCAAAACAAAGGGAATGGCATTTTATTCCAATTTGCTTACATTACAGACCAAAATGCGTTAACTGTTTCAAAATAACATTCCTTGCTTTTTCATTTAAACTTCTGGTGTCTTCGATGGTTAAGCCTTTCGTAGGTAAAAACTCCAGTATTTTTGCACGCATTTTACCCGGACCACCACTAAAAAACGTATAGGAAAAACGCTTTTTGTTATCGGCAAACGTTAACGGAACAACAGGTATTTGATGGTTAATGGCCAACCTAAAAGCGCCATCCTTAAAACTGTCCAACACAACAGATTCGCCGGGTACGCCCCCTTCGGGAAAAATACAAACACTTAACCCCATTTTTAATCGTCTTTGTGCTTGTAAAAACACCGCCTGTCGGCTTTTTACCGAGCTTCTATCGACCAAAATACAGGTTCTTTTATAGAAAAAACCAAACAATGGAATTTTAGCCAATTCTTTCTTCCCCACAAAAACAAACGGATTTTTAACGACCACCAGCATAAGCATAATATCGGTCATAGAGGTGTGGTTGGCTATAAACATATAACTCTTACCCTTTTTGGGTATTTCGTCGTATTCAATTTTAAGCCTAAAGCCCATACCCAATAAGATAAAGCGGGCCCATAATCGGGCTAATTTAAAAAAGAACGGATACCAGGATTCTTTCAATATGGAAATTAAAAGAATGGGAAAAAAAACAAGAATCGGTAAGGCCACAAGTATATAGAACCAAATTCGATATAAAATCCAAAAAATATATTTCACCCCTTTTATTTTGAAGTCCAAAAATACATAATTGTATTGAGCAATTCTATTAAAAAAAGTACCTTTGCTGTTTATTAAGCAAAACCATGGCAAGAATACTTACAGGCATACAAAGCACGGGAACACCACATTTGGGAAATATTCTGGGAGCGATTATGCCGGCAATAAAAATGGCCAACGACCCCAATAACGATTCATTTCTGTTTATTGCGAACCTTCATACACTAACACAGATTAAAAATGCTAAAGAGCTGCGCAACAATACCTATTCGGTAGCGGCAACTTGGTTAGCTTTTGGATTGGATATAGAAAAAACCGTTTTTTATAGACAAAGCGATATTCCGCAGGTAACCGAACTATCATGGTATTTAAGCTGTTTTTTTCCGTATCAACGCTTAACGCTTGCACATAGTTTTAAAGATAAGGCCGACAGGTTAGAAGATGTTAATACCGGATTATTTACCTATCCCATGCTTATGGCTGCCGATATTCTGCTTTACAATGCCAATATTGTACCTGTTGGAAAAGATCAATTGCAACATATTGAAATGACACGTAACGTAGCCTCCCGCTTTCACGATAAAATGGGCGATACTTTTGTGGTTCCCGAAGGGAAAATACAAGAAAACACCATGCTTGTTCCGGGTACCGATGGTGAAAAAATGAGCAAAAGCAGGAACAATACCATTAATTTATTTTTAGACGATAAAAAACTGCGTAAACAAATTATGGGCATTCAAACCGATAGTACGCCACTTGAGGCTCCCAAAGATTGGGAAACCTGTAATTGTTTCGCTATTTACAGCCTTTTGGCAAATGAAGAACAAATAGCTACCATGAAAACCAATTACGAAAATGGCGGTTATGGTTACGGACATGCCAAACAAGCTTTATTTGATTTGATAACCAGCACATTTGCCCAACAACGTGAACGTTACCATTACTATATGAAAAACTTGGATGAACTGGACAAAATCCTTACCATTGGTGCAGAAAAAGCCAAATTGGTAGCAGATAATGTACTAGAAAAAGTACGTGAAAAGGTAGGGTATTAAATATCTACCTAACGATATACTTTCCGTTTTATAATATTTATCTCGCCTTTTTCCTCTAAGGTTTTTATAGTTCTTATTACGGTTTCCACACGTAATCCGGTAAGGTTTGCAATGTCTTGTCGAGTGTATTCTATTTTACAGCGTTTATTTGATTTTATGGGTTTTGGATTATTCTTTTTAAAATAATCCAACAAACTTAAAACCCGATGTTCCGAACTTTCGTTCGACAGTTCGACAGCTATCAACGATTTATAGTATAACCGATTGGCAAATATTTTTAAAATTCGAAGTGCATGCTCGGAAGTTTTCATTACATTCAAAAAATTGTTCTTTGATAACACAAAAACTTTTGCTTCTTGAACTACTTCTGCATTTGCAGGATAAACGCCATCGGTAAAAAGAGGTGGTTCGCCAAAACTATTTCCATCGGTAAAAATACCCTGAACAAACTCTTTTCCGTTTTCGCTAAAGTTGTTCATTTTAATTTCTCCCGTAATAATCTGGTAAAAATTTTTGGCTGTATTACCCTTGTAAAAAATAAAATCACCTTTAGTAAAGGTTTTTATTTCTGCTCCTATTTCCAATAATACGTGCTCGGGTAACATACCGTTAGATTATATCAAGGACAAATATAATATTATTTAGAATAAATCTAAACTGTTTAATTAACTTTTTTGGCTACAATGGCTACAGCGTTCATGTTGTTTTTATATTTTCTGAATACTTTTCGCATAGCCAAAATTTGTTTGCGTTCTTTGGGGTGGGTTGCTATATTAAAAAATATTTTTAAACTTCTAAACAAACCTTCATCTTGTACAATGCGCTTTTTTTCTAATAAATGCATGGGGTTTTTGTTAATCGATACTACTTCAAACCCTTCTTTTTTCAATAAGGTTACCCATTCGTTTTCGGTTAGCGGACGTGCATTTACCTTTATAACTTCTGCCAGTTCGCGTTGTATATCGGCCTTTTTGGGGTCACTTAAATTATTTGGTGTTAAGCCCAGTTCGTGTATGCCATAGAGCCCGCCTTTGGTCAAAATCCGATTGGCTTCTTTAATAATATCAGATTTTCGGTGATCGGCCTGCATGGTTAACATTGCTTCGCCATACACTTTATTATAAGTATTATCGGGTAATTCGGTATTGGCTGCATTGGCAACAACAATATTTCTATTAATACCGCTAATATTTTTACGTAAAATATTAGCAGCCTCTTCATTTAGTTCTACTCCAGTGTACGATTTTGGGTTTTGCTGTAAAGTTATCGCTGCCGTAAAGCCTAAACCCGGAGCAAACTCTACAATATTATCTTCGTTGTTTATACTAAGGGCATTAACTAATTTAAGTGTTAATTCCTTGCCACCCGGACGTAATACTTTTTTGCCCATTTTGGCCAATAACCAGTGTCCTTGCTTTATATTTAGTGTTTTATTCCCCATTGATTTAATCTTTTTACGGTTATTTACCTATTTATTCTACAATAAATTTGCCTTTCATTATGGCGTAATGTCCCGGAAATGTACACAAGTAGTCGTAAGTGCCTTTGGCAGGTGCATTGAACGTTATAGTCGTACTTTCGCCTCCACCAATTAATTTCGTATGAGCAATAACTTTGTCGCCTTCGGGAATATATTCTTTATCGGCAACCTCCAAGGCTTTTTCGGCAAATGTTGGTATATCGGTTCCTTGTTTTAACAATACAAAATTGTGTCCCATAACATTTTTGGCCATTTTCCCTGTATGCTTTAATGTTAAGGTCACTTTTTGTCCGGCTTTTACTTTTAATTCGGTTTTATCATATTGCATTTGGTCGTTAGACGATAATAAAATAGTAACTTCGTTAGTTGAGGCTTCTGTTTTTTTTGTTGTAGCTTCTGTTTTTGTAGGTGTTGTTTTTTCTATTTGCTTTTCCTTTTTTTTGTCGTTACCACAACTTAATGTTATCAATACTGTTAGAACGAGATAAATTGTTTTTTTCATTGTCGATTGTTGTTGATTGTTATTGATTGGTTACTTGTTTTACACGCTCTACCTTATCAGATTTTGAAAGGGTTAGGCGTACAATACTTTTATCGAGTGCTTTTAAATCGTGTGGTACATTGCCATTTAAAGCAATTATACCTCCTTTTTCAAGCGTATGGATATTATCTAAAACACCAAATTCTATAGTGCCTTCAACAATTTGTACCACTATGGGAAAGGGTGTTTTATGTTTTTTCATAACTTGCTGTTCCTTAAAAACAATTCTAATTTCTTTTGTAAAATCGGTTTCCAATAAAACCGAAATAGCAGGTTTGTTTTCGCCATATTCCAAATTGTTATAAAGAGATGCTGTTTTCATTGTTTATTATTATTTAGACTAATTCTAAACAAAAATATTAAACAAAGGTTTCCCAATTTTATGATATAAATCATAAAGCTTCGTTTTACAGGTAAAATATTGAAATTATTGAAGTATTTATTATTGTAACGATATGGTTTTAGAACATTAAGGAAACTACCGAAATTATTTTTCACTTTTTCTCTAATTGAATTTCTCTATCGTAGCTTTGTCCGTAGTGAATATATCGATATGAATTTGATAAACATAAATATATTGCCAAAAGTTAAAGGGAAATATTTATTTAAATGCCTTCAATTAATAGTATTTTGGGTAATTCTCCCTATTATAATTTTTATGGTATTGATTTTATGTTTTTTTACAGAAAATTTGATTTGTTTAATCGAAATAACATAGCTTTTTTAATTTACTTATAGGAAAAGAAAAGTTTTCCTTATAATTTAAAACCCAATCGCTTATTTCTTACCTACTATAGAAATTGTTTCACAATGGCTTGAAGTTGCGGAATAATTTCGGCCTCGAACCAAGGATTTTTTGCCAACCAAAAGCGATTGCGTGGCGATGGATGTGGCAAAGGCAAATATTTGGGCAAATAAGCTTTATAGTTTTTTACGGTCTCGGTAAGGTTTCTTCCGGCCTTATCCTTTAAATAATAATCCTGTGCATATTTACCAATAAGCAAAACCAATTTAACTTGATCCATTTCATTAAAGAGCTTCTGGTGCCATTGCGGCGCACATTCGGGGCGTGGTGGCAAATCGCCACTTTTACCTTTACCCGGATAACAAAATCCCATAGGAACAATGGCAAAATTATCGGTATTGTAAAACTGTTTGTCGGTTACATTAAGCCATTTACGCAACTGTTTACCACTGGGATCGTTCCATGCAATACCGGTATTATGTACCTTTATGCCCGGTGCCTGCCCGATAATAACAATTTTCGATTTTTTACCGGCGCTCATTACAGGGCGAGGCTCCA
Organism: Aestuariibaculum sp.; assembly: GCA_047975295.1. GTDB lineage: Bacteria > Bacteroidota > Bacteroidia > Flavobacteriales > Flavobacteriaceae > JBKEDH01. Next base: position 11,680 of record JBKEDH010000099.1, on the reverse strand, counting down.
ATGGTAAAAAATCTTTACAAATGGTACATTTTTTTATATCTTGGAGCAAGGCTTCCATTACAGCAACTTTTTTATTAAAGGCATATCTTGAAACTCTAAACCTTCGAATCCCGTTTTTATGAAATTTCGAATATTTTTATGGTTATCGCCATTGGGTACTTTTAAAACCTCGTTAAAATAAAACTGTCCAAAGCAAGCCAAAGTCTCTTCCTTTGTAAAGCCTTGTAGTTTTGCAAAGGCAAGTAATTTACAGGAACCCGAATTTTCACCCGCTCGGTTTTCTAAATTTCCATTTTTAAAAGCTGTTGGCGTAAAGGTATAAAAGGTTTCTATTACGGCTATCGTTTCGGCAAACGTTATCTTGGTAGGATTGGTTTTTAATTTGTTTTTGAATGTGTTTAGATCCATAGTGTATTTTTAGGAATAATCTATACAAAAATTATTTATGTTGATAGCAATAACCACCTCCCTTTACCCTTCTTTTACAATACCCACCAGACGCATTTTTTACTCCACAGGTTAAAGCTATCGGTTTGGAAGATCCATACGTTGTTAAAGTATTATTATTGGATTGTTTTGTGTGTTGAAAACAATACCCATTTGCAAGGCGCGTTTTATGTTTGCAGCGTACACCTTTTTGTGTTTTCCCATTGCATTGAACCGTTACCGATGCTCCAACTGCTTTATTTTTGTTTGAAAAACCAAATGTACTTAAAGAAGCAGTATTGGGTTTACAAATTTTACAAGGTGTTAATTTAAATTTTTTAATTTCGAATACATCTTCCAATTTCTGTGAAACATTTTCAACCATTCTACAAGTACTTAAATGATATCGGTTTCCGGAAGGCGTTTTGTATAAATCTTGTGCAATTGCTGTTTTTAACGAAAGTATAAAAATTAAAATAATCCAATATATTTTTCTTAGCATCATGGTTTATCCGTTTTTTCCGGCAACAACAATCACAATTTCACCTTTTGGCGGTTTGTTGGTATAATGTTCCACAACGTCTTTGGCTGTACCGCGAATAGTTTCTTCGTATAATTTAGTTAATTCCCGAGAAACCGATACCTGCCTTTCGCTCCCAAAATAGTCACAAAAATGGCCTAGGGTTTTTATTAGTTTGTGCGGACTTTCGTAAAAAATCATGGTACGGGTTTCCTCGGCCAAAAATGTTAACCTTGTTTGACGTCCTTTTTTTACGGGTAAAAAACCTTCAAATACAAATTTATCGTTGGGCAGTCCCGAATTTACCAAAGCAGGAACAAATGCCGTTGCACCGGGTAAACATTCTACTGCTATATTATTTTCTATACAAGAACGGGTAAGCAAAAATCCGGGATCGGAAATAGCAGGTGTACCGGCATCGCTAATTAAAGCTATGGTAGTTCCCGTCTTTAACTTTTGTATAATGGTTTCGATGGTTTTGTGCTCGTTATGCATGTGGTGCGACTGCATGGGCGTTGCAATATCGAAATGTTTTAAAAGCTTGCCCGAAGTACGTGTGTCTTCGGCAAGAATTAAATCGGATGTTTTTAAAACCTCGATGGCACGGAATGTCATGTCCTGCAAATGGCCTATTGGTGTTGGTACGATATAGAGTTTATTCATGTATTGAAATATGGAATAACAACTTCTTTATGGTTAGGAGAAGTATAATCACGATTACTTCGATTTTATTTGTAACCGTTTTTAGAATAATACCAAAAAATTAAAATTTATTTTCTATAATTTGAAGAAAACGTACTTCAATCTCGTCTTTATCCTGCCAATGGTTATAATCGGGCTTTACAACATCTTGGATAAAATTTAAAGCTTCATCCAACGAGTTGAATGTATTGAGCTGCGAAACAACACGTTCATAATCTGCATTGTTTCCATTAAACAGGTGTTTTATAAAGGCAATCTTATCGTTAAGCCCAATATTTAGGGTTTGAAGTTTTATGGTGTCGTTAAGTGATTTTTTTTCGGTTACCGTCTTGGTTACAGGTTCGAAAACGGGCATATCTTTAAAATCGGCAGTTAGGTCTTCAAAATTGGTTTTTTTAATGGGTTCTGCTTGTGTGGTTTCACTTTCAAAATCGGGCATATAAGCAACCATATTCTTTATTTTTTCTATAGCAGGTTCCATAATGCCGTCATCTTCTTTTTCGTCGAGATTTACATAAATTCTATCGCCAATCTCTATGTTATCACTAATACGGTCGTTAAACGTTTGTTCTAACATGTCGAGAAAAGACGAATCGTTACCTACTGTTGGTATCTCGTTTTCAAAATTTTCGTATGCAAATTTAAGTACGGTCAATTTTTCCAAAAGTATAGTGGTCTCGGCATGCAGTTTTAACACATCTTCTTTACCTTTAAGTTTTAATATTCTATGGGCTATGCTAACCAATTCGGATTCAAGTTTCTTTCTCATTTTTAATATCTTTTTACATTAAATATTTATAAGGCTTTTGTTTTTTAATAAATTTACGGCATCTTTATATATTAAGGATTAATGCACAGTGTTAAAATTACAAAATGTTTCTCGAAAATACAGTAAATCATAAAGAACAATTTGGTTGGATCGAGGTTATCTGTGGATCGATGTTTTCGGGAAAGACCGAAGAATTGATACGCAGGCTTAAACGCGCCAAGTTTGCAAAGCAAAAAGTCGAGATTTTTAAACCTACTGTAGATGTACGTTACGATGACGAACTTGTGGTTTCGCACGATGCCAACGAAATACGCTCTACTCCTGTTCCTGCTGCTGCCAATATTCCTATTTTGGCCGATGGTTGTGATGTGGTAGGCATTGACGAAGCACAATTTTTCGATGACGAAATTGTACGTGTTTGTAACGATTTGGCAAACAAAGGGGTTCGTGTTATCGTTGCCGGTTTGGATATGGATTTTAAGGGTAATCCATTTGGTCCTATGCCCAATTTAATGGCAACGGCCGAATATGTTACCAAAGTACACGCCATTTGCACCCGAACCGGAAATTTGGCACAGTACAGTTATCGAAAAGCAGCAAGCGATAGTTTGGTGCTATTGGGCGAAGTTAACGAATACGAACCGCTAAGCCGGGCAGCCTATTATAGAGCTATGATGCAAAGTAGGGTATCCAACACCGAAGAAGATAGCAAAAAAACCAAAAACCCAGATGCATAGAGCCCGAGAAACCGTACTTGAAATCGATTTAAGAGCACTACGGCATAATATTAACCATTTAAAATCGAAACTTACTGCCAAAACCAAGTTTATGGCCGTAGTTAAAGCTTATGCCTATGGTAGCGATTCCTGCGAATTGGCAAAATACTTAGAAGAATTAGACGTTTACTGTTTTGCGGTAGCTTATACCAACGAAGGTGTTGCCCTACGGAAAGCGGGCATAAAAAAGCCTATTTTGGTTCTACATCCACAAGAGGTGAATTTTAACGACTTAACTAAAAACCATTTAGAGCCCTGCCTTTACAATTTTAAGATTTTAAACGAATTTATTGAAATGGCCAACAATAGGGCATTACAACATTATCCTGTCCATATAAAATTCAATACCGGTCTTAACCGCTTGGGCTTTGTTGAAGGTGATATAGCCGAAATTGTTAAAAAGGTTAAGAGCAGTAGTTCTGTGAAAATAACTTCAATTTTTTCACACCTCACAGCAAGTGAAGATTTAAACGAAAAAGAATTCACCTTAAGCCAAATCGAAAAATTTAAAAGTATAGTAAAAAAAACAACCGATACACTTGGCTACAAACCCACATTACATTTATGCAATACTTCTGGTATTTTAAACTATCCCGAAGCCCATTTTGATATGGTTAGGAGCGGTATTGGCATGTACGGTTTTGGAAATTCCAAAAAGGAAAACAGACATTTAAAACCCATTGCTACCTTAAAAACTGTTATCTCGCAAATCCATACCTTAAAAAAAGGGGAGTCTTTGGGCTACAACAGAGGTTTTATAAGTAATAAAACAATTAAAACGGCAACATTGCCCATTGGCCATGCCGACGGTATTGGCAGGCAATATGGCAAAGGAAAAGGTTACGTAACCATTAGTGGTAAAAAAGCACCTATTCTTGGCAATGTTTGCATGGACATGATTATGGTTAATGTTACCGACATAAATTGTACCGAAGGCGATGAGGTTATTGTTTTTGGCCCCACCCATACTGCCGAACAATTGGCCGAAACAGCAAATACTATTTCCTACGAACTTATTACCGGTATTTCACAACGTGTTAAGCGTGTTTTTTTGGAGTGATGGTTGAAAGAAAACTGCGTAAAGCTCGTGTTAATCTTGAATTGAATAGCGATAATCTACAACTATATTATCAGCATAAAGTTTCCCTTTTTCTATAGAAACAACTGCTTCTTGAGGAACTAATACCAAAACAGAAGCCTCTTCTTTTTGTATTGTAAATAAGAATTCATCTTCTACATTTTCAGCAATAAATTTTCTTTGGACAGTATCGTATATTTTTACTTTTTCATTGCCAATATTAACCTTGACTTCTTTTTCCTCTGTATTGGGGTTATAATACAAAAAAGAAGGAAACGCACCGCTACGGTAAAAATCTGTTGCCAATAAATTTAGTTGTAAAATGTTTTCAATATTGGTTTTTGCGATTATAGATCCTGCTATTCCCACATGACCGCTACCATAAATACTAAATTGGGAAACATCGGGATTATCTTTTACCCAATGCGGTCCATCGCCAATTGCAATTGGAGCTTCTAAGTGTTCGTATTCCTTAAAATGGGATTTTTTAATAATACCTTCATAAGCAATAACCCCTTTTGTGTGCTCTTTCCGATTAGGTATTGATTGGTGCGTATCCGATATTTCATAAGGATAGAAAAATTTTGAAGCGTTACTGGCATTTAGCATCCATTTTCCTATTGCATTTGCATATCTTTGGTCATATCTTACCATAGGTACCAAAGGCCACATTACATCGTAGGTGTTCATTAAAAAACCAAAACCACCATGATCTACAGTACTGCCAACAATACCGGAAATATCGTATCCATTCCAATTGCCCAGTAAAACCCCCCAACCTTCACGGCATACCGATGTACCGTTAAAAGTCCAGTCTATAATTTTATGGAAATTGTAATTTGTTCCCTGTTCGGCATTTAAACGGGCTGCCACATAAGCACCAAAAGGCATTAATATTTCGTAAAATCTATTTTCCTCCTGATTTAACAAGGTTTCCAAGGAGGATTTTGCACTTTGCAAATATTTTGGATCTTGAAATTTTTGGTAAGCTGAATACAATACATAAGCATGGCCAGCAGCAGCATCTTCCTGAGTACAAATCCAATTACTTTTAGGTTCTAATGTGGCATAGTCGAAAAATGAATATTTATAATTGCCGGCAAGTACCGAATCGGCTTTATGGAATTTATCTGCAACCGATTGTAATATTTCCGTAAAATCCTTTTCGTTAGGATAAAAATGAGCTACACCGTAAAACAATACATTAGGATAAACATCATACCACCAATCCCGACCGTAGCCACCTCCCAACAATGCCACTTCTGGGCTGGTGTTGTTCATTATAATATCCCACTCATTTTCCGAATTGAAATAATTCTTTAACATGGCTACATAATTTTCTCCATTTTGGTTCGATTTATCCATTCCGACCAAAGTAGCTCCCAAAACAGAACCAATAGTTGCCAAAGATTCGTGAAAAATACCATTGTTATGTATTTCACCTTGTCTTAAATCTCCCATGGCCGTATATAGACCAAACGTTTTTTGATTAATATTTTTTCGAGAATTGTCTTCCCAAATCAATGGCCAATAATCACCTGTTTGGTTTTTATCAAACACCAAACTATCGAATTTGAGACTTATATCTTTAAAATCCAGTATTTTAAAAGGTTTTGGCTTATTGGTCATGGCCTCTATCCTATCTATTTTTATTTGTTTTACAGGAATAGTAACTTCAAATCCTGCCGATTTTTGTTTACAGGAGTGAAATGTTAATCCGAGCCAACTTAAAAATACAATTAATAGATATTTATATATTTTCATTTTCTAATTTTTCTTGTTGTTTTATTAATTGTTTTGCCACTACTATCGATAATAATTGAAGTATTCCGATAATAAGCAAGGCATACCTTAAAGCTATATTGGTATCCATAAAATAGGCTATACCCAAAAAGGTAGCTGCCCCGATAAGCCTACCTACAAATAACCCAAATTCATGGTTTAAAATATAGGCAAACTCATTTCTGTTTTCTATTTTGGATAATATATCGATAACCCTAAGTTGTATGGGAAAATAGGCAATATCCAAAAGCGGACGCGCCATAAGCAGTAAAAACATAAAGACTATAACCCCAACCGAATTAAATAGTACTCCGTTAAAGAATGAGGCCAAGAAAAAAGCAAATAGCCCTACACTAAAAATAATTAATCTATGTTTTGGTTTTGAAAACTTTCCTAATATTAACATAATTATAGCTGCAATTATGGCTCCTATTGAAATGGCAGACCCCAAAGCACTTTCAGAATTAAAAAACTTCATCATTAACATAGCTGGTGCTGTTACAATAAAGCCTTGTGCCAAGCCTTTTAACAAGGCCAATGTGAGCATTTTGTTCCATAATTTATGAAACTTAAAATATAAGAATTTTTCATTTTTCGGCTTTTGATATTTTCCCAAATGGAATACAATTGAGGCCACAATAGTTATTACAAAAACAGCCATAGTTACTACTTTATAGCCCGAATTAACACCTTCTTCAGAGCTGCCATGTCCATGCATAATGTACCAACCTATTATAACTGGGACTACTGCGGCTATTATAGTGTTAAAAAATGTCTCTAAACCGTAGTAAAAGTTTCTGGTTTTATCGCTGGTAGTTGCCAAAACCAAGTAATCTCTATTGGCCCAATAAAGACCAAAAGACATACCCATTATTAAGCCGGCAATTATAAGTCCGTAATAATTAAGACTGTCCAAAGACATCATATAAATCATTGATACACCACTTAGCAGCATGCCTAATGAGAATAGTTTTTTTATGCTTATTTTATTTAGTAAAAATCCATTAACAAAAAAAGTAATGGGAATACCGGTATAAATAGCCATTTGATATAAAATGACTTTAGAGGGATCGTTGGAGTTTCGCATAATGTAAGCAGCAACAAAAATATCGATAACCGGTAGTATAAATGCGTAAATTACATTGGTTACAATCAATACCTTAGCACTTTTTGAAAAATCCTTAAATCCTACTTTTGCTAAATCCATCTGTTACTGCTTTAAGGTTTTTAAAATTTCTTTAATAGAAAATATTGCCATACATACATGCTCATCCGAAGCGCCATAGTACATTGTTATAGTATCACCACTAACTACATGTCCGTTTGTAAACACCACATTACCAAAAAATCCGGTTTTTTCGTAAATAGCAATGGGTTCCATAATGGGTTCTTGCGACTGGGCAATAACTTTTGATGGATTATCAATATCCAATAAAAGTGCCCCGAGACAATATCGATGTTTTTCGGTAGCACCATGGTAAATTTCCAACCATCCTTTCTCTGTTTTTATTGGTGCGGCTCCAGCTCCAAGACGTTTGCTATCGAATTTTCCTTTTCTTGTTTTGGCTATACATTTATGGTTTCCCCAATGGATGCCATCTGGCGATTCTGCAATCCAAATATAATTACCTCCCAGCTCCGGACTACTTGGACGGTGTAGGGCAAAAAATTTATTATTGATTTTCTCTTCGAAAAGGGTACAGTCCTTATTATGTGGAGAAAATATCATACCTTCCTTTCTAAAATCCTTCCAATTTTTGGTAGTTCTTAGGCCAACACCAACGCCATTTTCAGACACCATAGTATAGGTTAAATAATATGTATCTTCAACTTTAACTACCCGACAATCTTCAATACCATAAGTTTCATACTCTCCTTCACCAAAAAGAGATGGAAACTCGATATTTTCTTTAAAATTCAGACCATCTTCACTAAACAGTAACCTAAGATGTGAAATGGTGGTTAAATAATCTTTTCCGTTATATTTAATTACTCGGGCATCGGATACATCAAGTTTTGGGTCTCCCAATTTAAAGTCGATAATTTCAATCTTCCCTTCGTTATTATATACAGGCACAGATAATAAACCTTCTTTTTGAACGGTACGTTCGGCAACACGAACCAATAATCCAATTTTGCCATTATACTTAAAAACTCCGGGATTGAGCAAGCACTCAATTACCATATTTTCGTTGCTTGGTCTTAAATCTTTGGGTGAAAGCAAAGGATTTTTGTTATATCTATTGGAAATGTCGGCCATTTTTTTCAATTTAAAATTTAATTGGATAAAAAGGGAGTACCAAAAAAGTTACTTTTGTTATTTTGAACATAAGTAAACATTTCTTTTAAACAACTAATAATCAGTGTTTCAATTTTTATATAATTCTTCATTTATATTCAGAAAGGGACTTTTGGAGTAGCTCCTTAGCATTATTACGGCTAAAACAAATTAATATCCGGTATTTTGGGTTAGTGTTCCTGCCGAAGCATCAATTTCCAATTGGGGAATTGGGTAAAGCATATGTTTGTCCTGAAAGTTTTTACCTAAATCGGTTAAAGTATTTTTGGCTATGCCCCAACGTTTTAAATCTTGCATTCTGTGGCTTTCAAACCCAAGTTCAACCCTGCGCTCCAAAATTAGCCAAGACTTAATTTGGGTTTTATCGGTTGATGCAGGATAATCGGCAAGTGTTCCTGCAGGAATAGATGCCCCATCTGCAGATGGTGTATTTCTGGCACGATTCCGTATATGATTAATAAGATTAACGGCGTCTGGATAGTCGCCTATTTCATTTAAGGCTTCTGCTTTCCATAGTAAAACATCGGCAAAGCGGATATAGACCTTGTTTGAGGATGCGTCGTCGTTACCTTTATTGCCACCATCTATAGTTCCTAAAATTTTATTTACATTTCGGTTGGTCACGTCCACCGTATATAATTTACGAGGGTCGTTGGTCTCGAATGCATTTAAAAAATCGTTACTCGGAGCAAAAAAACCCCACCCCAATAAAGCACAGATACCATTTCCTTTTCTTGGGTTTTGCTGTATTTGATGGTCGTAAGAGAAAATAACTTCGTTATCGGTAAACTCTTTATTTACATCGAAACTATCGAAATAATTGCTGTTTAAACTGTAAAAACCCAGGTTTTCCAGTTCTTCTACAAAGGCAATAACACTGGTCCAGTCTTCGGTATATAAAGCGGCCTTAGCTTGCAAAGCAACGGCAGCTCCTCTTGAAGCTCTCCATTTTTCATCATTAGAACTAAATTTACTATTGGGCAATAAACTTTTAGCTTCCTGCAAATCTAATTTTATTCTGCTCCAAACTTCAGTTTTATCTACTCTAATAGCAACTTCAAAAGCTTCTTGAAATGTTTTTACTGGAGCGAGTATTAAAGGTACATCTCCAAAATTGGTTACTAAAGAAAAATAATAAAATGACCGTAAAAAATAAGCTTCTCCGAGCAATTGGTTTTTCCTATCGTCCGAAATATCTAAGGAAACATTGGGATTCGTTAAAATATCTATTGCAATATTGGCTCTTTTTATACCTTCGTAATTATATTTCCATAGTCCATTGGGGCCACCATTTGTAGATGTAAACGTAAAATTATTTATCTCGTCCATCCAAGCTTGGTCACCATCCGAGACCCATTTTTTCTCCATATCGTCAGAAGCTATATCTTCCAATATATAATCATTTCTAAATACCAGACCACCTCCCCAATCCCAATCACCAAGTATATTCAATGTATTTGAAAGTAATTGGTAGGAAGAACCTACAGCACTTTCCACACTGGCCACAGTGGGTTCTGAAACTGCTTGTTCTAAGGTTGTTGCTCCTATAGGGTCTTGTTCTAATTCGCTTTGGCAACCTATAAAGACAAAAATACCAGCCAATAGTAATATGTTAAATAAATTTTTCATGTGTTTCTTTTTTTAATTATAATTTAGCTTTTACTCCGAAGATAAAAGCAGATGATTGTGGATAGGTACCTTTATCGATTAAGGAAGTCGATTCGGGGTCTAAACCAGTATAATCGGTAATTGTAAATAAATTTTGCCCGGAAACATATAGTCGTAAATTGTTCAATCCTAAAGGCGGTTTATTAAGCGAGTATCCCAGTTCTATATTTTTTAGTCTTATGTAGGATGCATCTTCTACAAAAATATCCGATACATTGGCACCTCCGTTATTATTGAAGGTTAATCTTGGTATTATGTTACTGGAGCCTTCACCGTTCCAACTGTTTAAAACGGCTGTTGTTGAGTTGAACGGGCGGCTATCGTAATTTAAAATTTGTTTTAAATCGTTATATCTATCAACATCGGCTACACCTTGAAGCAAAAATGAAAAATCAAAATTTTTGTATTCGGCATTAAAGTTAATACCATAGGTTATTTTTGGTATGGAACTTCCTAAAAACGTTCGGTCGTCTGCGTTTATCTGGCCATCATTGTTTATATCCCTAAATTTTACATCTCCAGGTTTTGTGTTATTTGCATTCGAAAACAGATGAGAACTAACTTCAGTCTCGTTTTGGTAAATTCCGTCAAACTGATATCCATAATAAGAACTAATGGGCTGCCCTACTGTAGTTATGGTGTGGGTAGCTTCATTTGTTATATTTTTAACATAAGTATACAGCTTTTCAACATTGTTATTTAAAGTAGCTAAGTTCGTATTGATACTATATTTAAACTCATTATCGTAATTCTGATAGTTAAGCCCAAACTCAAATCCTTTGTTCACAACTTCTCCTGCATTAACGTAAGTTCTATCTATTACCCCAACTGAAACAGCGGGGAGTCCTACGGTTAATAACATATCGGTCGTTTTTTTATTAAAGTAATCGATACTAAAAAATAATTTATTTTTGAAAAGACCTATATCAATTCCAAAATTGGTTTGCGTTGTGGTTTCCCATTTTAAATCGGGATTGCCATATCGAATTATATTAACAATACCTCCTGTGGTTGTAACCAATGTTTCGTAAGCATTATTGGCTATTTCCTGATTTCCTCCTTGTCCCCAACTGGCACGCAATTTTAAATTAGAAAGCCAATCAGCATTTTCCATAAACTGCTCTTTTGAAATAATCCAACCTCCCGAAAACGAAGGGAAATATCCCCATTTATTATTTTTACCAAAACGAGATGAGGCATCTGCTCTTACAGTAGCGGTTAAAAAATACTTATCGTTATATGCGTAATTAGCAGATGTAAAGTAAGAAAACAAGGCCCAGTTTACAGCAGAACCCGAGTTCCATATATTTTCGGTACTCCCATAATCCAGATATCTAAAAGGCTCTGATGTGATATCGTAATTTTGTCTACTTCCACCAACTGCAGATTGCTTACTAGTAATGTATTCCATACCAAGTAAAAAATTGACATCATGCAGTTCATTAAAAGTTTTTACATAATTTAGTGTATTGGTAAATGTAAAGGTTTTTTCTTCCCCTCTATTTTCATCCAAACCATTAGGCCTGTTATTTCTGCCCATACCGTAATATTGATTGGATGTATCACTTATATTATTATCACCATAATTAGCAGCAAAATTTTTGTTATGCGAATATTTAATGTCCACACCTAAATTCGAGTTGAATTTTAAAGCTTTATC
>JBKEDH010000097.1:0-17242 GCA_047975295.1 Aestuariibaculum sp. | reverse complement strand
TCTATAGGTAGTTATTTCCAAGTGTAATTTTTCTTTTTGGCTTGTTCTTTTATTGCCTTGGACATAGCATTTTCAAGTCCGTTTTTATTTTCGATTTGCTGCTTGGCTATAAAATCTTTCCTTTTTATGTTTAAATCTTGGATTTGATTTTTAATATCCTTGCGTTCATCTTTCTTTTTTTCAATATATTGCTTTATTTCACTTTCAGATTTACCTTGTAAAACTTCGGGCTATGCCTCTTCTTCAAAATCTTCGACAACTTTTTTATCGGCGGCAAGGGCATCGACCAAATCCCACGACTCGTTTTTATACAAGTGCGAACTTTTACTAATAGTACGGCTTACAGCATTGGCCTTACTATAATTGGCCGCATTGGTATCCTGTTCGGCTTGCGTGTTCATTTTTTCCCGTCCTGCTTCACCATACACTACATAAGTACTATTTAACTTCCTGTTTAGTTTTAGTATTTCATCATCATAAGGCGAAGCGATATGAGTGGTTTTTTGGTTATGGTTTATTGCCATATATTGTCCTTTTGTTAAATCGGCACCGTCTTTCCAAAGTGTATTGATACCATATTCGAATGTGCCACAAAAAATGGTATTAATGGTTACACATTTCTCGTTGGCATCACTAGCAGCACTTTTATAACTTACCTTTCCTTGATCGAACGGTTCGTTACCCGCAATAAATATAAGTTTTAAATCGTCGGGATTCTTACCCCAATCCAATTGGTTTAACGAAGTTTGTATTACCTGCCCACAATATTCGTTTCCGCCGTTTGTGGTTAACGAAAAGAGTTCTTTAGATATTTCATCTAAATCTTTACTAAAACCAAGAACTTGCCTAATATAACCTTCACTACCGTTTAAACGGTCGTTACCATACTCGTAAAGTGCAATTTGCAAATTGGGGTTATCTGTACCGCATTTAGCATACGATAATTCGTTTACAATATTCCAAAGTTGCGCTTTGGCTTGATCTATAAGACCATCCATACTGTTACTGGTATCCAACAAAAGAGCCACTTTAATAAACTGTTTATTAACTTTAGGATTTGTATATACAGGAACTTTCTCGTTGATTGCCAAAATTTCTTTTTTTGCTTTGGCATTACAGGATAAAAATCCAATTAAAGCAATACCCAATAACGCTATTTTAACTCTTGTTTTCATCTGTTCTTCAAATTTATGTGTGTGTTTTATAATTTTCAATTGTATCACTGCCCATTATACTTTAGTTCAATATAAATTTTACTAAAACACTTTCTCTTACTGTAATGGTATTTAATTTTAAATCGTCGATATTTTGGTACCCTGCCGAAGACTGCCCTCTTAACATAATACCGTTTGCAACACCAGACAGGTGCCGGTAATTTGAGTTGCCTTGTTCTTGTATAAATATGGCTTTACCAACGGTTTGATTTATGGCCTTGGCGTAACCTTCGGCCTTTTCCTTAGCCATTTTTAAGGCATTTATTTTGGCCTCGCGAGTTATGTTTTCTATATCGCTATGGCTGGTTTTTGTAATGGATACATTGGTTACCTCCATATTATCCAAAGCCAGATAGACTTTCCCTAAGGTCTTTCCACTATCAACCATTAATTGGTAACGTTTGGATTTACTTACCCCACTATCGGCCAAAAATTTTCTTTTGTAATAACCGCTAAAGTCAAGAATGAAAAGGTTTTTATCAACATCTATTCCCAAAGCTTTAAGTGCTGCTATTAATTGGTTTTCCTGTGCCTCTACACTTCTTGTTTTTCCTTTTTTGGAGTCTTCACTTAAATAAATATCCAAATAAATTTCGTTAGGTATAATTTCGATTTCCATGGTACCGGTAACTTCAATATAAGGTTGATCTATAAAATTTTTATTGCCATTTTGTGCTACTGAAAAAGCGACCCATAATAAAGTAGCTATAAGTATGTGGTATTTTGTAAATATTTTCATGGTATGTATGTTTTTAAATTGATGCCATAAAACTACAAGCACCTTTTTTAGTAAAAAAAGCCCATTGAGGGTACATACCTTTTTAATGAGCAAACACACTTTTTTAATGTGTAAAGCCGATTTTTATGCCCAATAAATAACTAATTTTACAAAACGGGCATTTTACCAAGTCATTTAAAGTGCGTAAGTTTACCTTCGTTACAACTACTTTTAGGTTGCACAGCAGTTATGAAAGCCCATAATAGACATTTGGCAGGCAATGGCCAACCGATATAATTAAATTACTAAAGAGCAGATTGTTACAAAAATTTAAATAGATGAAACCCTCATTGAGGGATTTAGTAAAGGCTTCCACAAAAGGTCATGAATAAAACAACGAGCAGTAAGTTTATTGCTTTTTTGCAACGCTGTTTGTAAAAAAAACTAAAAATCAAATATTTAACCTAAATTTATTCGTGTGAAATTTATTTTTAAATATATATTGTTTTCAATAGCAGTTTTGGTTTCGCTAACGGCACAAACACAGGAAACCCAAAACCGGTTTACGGTACGGGGATCGGTAGTTGAAAGTGATACTGAAAAGCCAATACCCAATGTTAATATCGAGGTTAATGGCGGCGCTTACACCTCGACCGATAATTTTGGGGATTTTAAGATTGAAGTAAAAAAAGGGGACGAGCTTACCATAAAACACAAAGATTTTGAAACCATTTATTATACCATTAAAAGCAATGAACGTATAATGGTACAAGTACAAGCCATGGAAGCCCCCAACATGGACAAAAAAGTATATTCTAAAAATAGTACAGACCTTTTTAAGAATTATGTCGATTCTGCCGACACTTACCTGAAAAAGGACGTTAAAAAAAGCCTACTGTTTGTAGAAAAAGCTTTGGAGTCCAGTAATTCGGCTAAGGAAAACGCCGAAGTTTACGAGCTTCTTGGCGATGTTTACAGCCATTGGAAACAGTACGATCTGGCCATATCGAATTATAGGATAAGCCTTCAGAACATTCAGCAAAATACAGTAAAATTAAAATTAGCAAATACTTATAGGCTTAACGGAAACCACCAAGAAAGCCTGCAAACGTACAAGGATATTAAAAAAAGTGAACTATCCAATTGGCAATTGGTAAACCTCTACGAAGGCATTGCCGATGTTAATTTTGCAACCCAATTGTACGATGCAGCCATTGCCAATTACCAAGAGGGGCTACAAGTGGCGCAAACCCATTTAATAAGCCCCAAGGTAACCGACCTTAACTCCAAAATAGCCATGACCTATAGCGCCAAGGGAGAAAACAAACAGGCACAGCATTTTTTTATACAATCGTTAAAGTTGGCCGAAAACCAAAACAGAAAACGTGCTGCCGAAGAAAAAATAAAAGTGGCCGATTTTCAGAATAATTTAAATGATTATTCGGGCGAAATAAAACTACGAAAAGAAGCCTTGCATGAGATTGAAGACATTGAAGCTGAAGCCGAAATACCGAACGAAAGCGATTTAACCCTTCAAAAGCAAAACTACAAAATAGGCAACGCCTACGCGCAGCAAAACGATTACGGAAATGCTATAAATTACCTTGAAAAAAGTATTGCCGAAGCCGATAATGCCGAAGATTTGGTTGTGCAAAAAGATGCTACCCGAAAACTATCGGAAGTATATCGTGAGGCCGGAAATTTCGATAAGGCGCTGCAGGCCTACCAAAGTTATGTAGATTTAGTAGATAAACTCTACTTAAAAAAAGAGCAGGAACTCTCTCAGGCTACCCGCTTTAGCAAGGATATTGCCAGTAAGCAAAACCGTATTTTAAGTCTGGAAAGCGACCGTGCCCTTTCGGAAAGCAAATACCAACTTACCCAAGAACAGTCCAAGCGCCAAAAGCTCATTATCTATTCCTTAATTGGCGGACTTATTTTACTGTTAATTGCTGCTATGCTTATGTACAAATACATCCGGCAACAACGCTTGGCCAATAACCTGTTGGCATTAAAAAGCCTACGCAGCCAAATGAATCCGCATTTTATTTTCAATGCCCTAAACTCGGTAAACAGTTTTATCGCTTCGAACGACGAGCGTACCGCCAACCGTTACCTAACCGAATTTTCAATGCTTATGCGGGCCGTATTGGAAAATAGCGAAGAAGACTTTATTCCTCTGGAAAAAGAAATCGAATTATTGAAATTATACACTAAATTGGAACATTTTAGGTTTCAAGATAAATTCGATTACAACATAACGGTCGATGAAAAAATAAACACGGCCAATTTTGTTATTCCGCCCATGTTATTGCAACCGTATGTCGAAAATGCGGTATGGCACGGTTTGCGCTACAAATCAACAAAAGGAAAATTGGATATAAATATAGACCAAACACAGCCCGACGAAATAAAAATAAGTATTGTCGATAATGGTATTGGGCGCGAAAAATCGAAAGCCCTAAAAACCAAAAACCAGAAAAAACAAAACTCGAAAGGCATGGGCAACATAAAAAAACGGGTCGCTATTTTAAACGATATGTATAAGGACAAGGTTGATGTATCCATTGGCAATTTTCAAAACACGGAAGATGTCGGAACAAAAGTTGTGGTAATACTTAAAAAGGATTAAATTTCAAAAAAAAGAAAAAACTATAATTAACGCATGAAACAAACATTCAAAAAAAGGTTTAAAAAAGTGGTGCTTTGTTTAGTACTACTTTTTATCATTCTATTTGTTTTCCGGTTACTTTACGGATATACAAAAACAATAGACAATACCCCAACCACAACCCAGTTTTTCGAAAGTATTTCGAACACCAAACGAAATTATGCTTCAAAAAAATACAATGTAAAATCGGCTTCAAGTAGCCAAACTCCGGTAAATGTTGACCAGAAATACGAAAAGATAGCCGAAATAAAAACCATATCGAGCCGGTTCGACAAGGAAGAAAAACAGGGACGGAGCAAAATTAACGAGTATAATGCCCTAATCCAGTTTGAACAAAAAAGCGGTAACAAAGGCTACCGTAAATTGGATTTACTTATAGGTGTTCCTCCCGAAAATTTTGATTCGTTATACGTTCAATTAATCAAAATAGGTAAAGTACAAGCCAAACAAATAACAAAAAAGGACAAAACCAACGAGTACAAAGCCCTAAACGCAAAAAAACTATCCTTGGAAAAAATAAGGACATCGCTTATCGACCTAAAATCCAAAGGAGGTAAAATTGAAGAGTACATGGAACTTGAAAACCGTATTTTGGAAATTGAACAACAATTACAAGGACTCGGGGTAAGTTTGGGCGATTTTGATGATGAAAACGAATTTTGCACGGTTCAATTTTCCCTATTAGAAGGCGAAGAAGTAAAAATCGGTACCATGCAAAGGGTAAAAGTAGCTTTGGAATGGACTGTAAAAATACACTTAAAACTTATGCTCTCCCTAAGTTTCTTAATGCTGTTTACATATCTGTTTTTGTTGGGAATCGAGAAATTAAAAATCCTTGAACGTATTGTAAACAAAAAAGAATAGAGTATTTAAATAATTTTTACAAACTAAGTTGATTCAGGGTTAAATATTTTAATTGCAAAAGACTTGTGGTGTTATTTCTAAATAAAAACCCAAGAATCACATTAAGCAAATAAATATGAAATTAAATGCCATAATCGTTGAAGACGAAGAAACCAGTAGGAACATTTTAAAAAACTATCTACAAAAATACTGTCCCAATATTTCCGTTCTGGGCGAGGCTCAAAATATAGATGAAGCCCTTATACTAATACGAAATAACAGCTTAGATCTTGTTTTTCTTGATGTAGAAATGCCCTATGGCAATGCTTTTGATTTATTGGAAAAAGTAGGCGATATTAATTTTGAAACTATTTTTGTTACCGCCTATAACCACTACGCCATAGATGCCCTAAATGCACATGCTTCGTATTACTTGATGAAACCCATTTCCATCGACGAACTTATTACGGCAGTCGATTATGTAGTTGAAGTAAAAGCCAAAGAAAACACCCTTCAAAACCAAATATTAAAGCCAAAAACCACAGTAACCGCAGGTAAAATAACCATTCCGCAGTTGGATGGTTTCGAAGTATTGAACACAGCCGACATTTTATATTGCAAAGCCGACGACAATTATACCGAAATCCACTTAAACAATAGTAAAAAGAAAATAGTAAGCAAAACCCTTAAATACTTTGAAGATATTTTAACCGAAAGCCATTTTGTACGGACACACAAATCGTATTTGGTAAACATAAACGAAATTACCAAATATATAAAAGGTAAAGGCGGTAGTGTGGTACTAAGTAATGGACAGGAAATTATGGTATCGGCCTCTAAAAAATCGGTGTTATTGTCTTATTTTTAATCTATAAGGCAACAAAAATATCTTAATATTTTATGCGATTATTACCCTAAGAATTTACTATAAGAACTCGTTTAAACTTTTCCTATTAGCTAAAAGAAAGGTTCTTTTTTTATAATAAAACATATTTATTTGACTATATCTATTGTATTGATCAACTAAAAAAGTTAAATTCACCTTCATTTTAATAAAAACCATAATTATGCTCCGTTTTATACTATCAATACTCATCAGTTTAAATATGGCTGCACTTTTTGCCCAAAAACAGCCTAATGTTATTGTATTTTTTGCCGACGATCTTCGTTCCGATGCTTTGGGCTGTTACGGTAATACGCATATAAAAACTCCAACCATAGATAGTCTTGCCCAACACGGTACCCGTTTTACAAATACCTATATTCAAGGCAGTCCGCATGGTGCTCTTTGTGCGCCCTCTCGAGCCATGTTGCTCACCGGAAAATCGTATCACCGTATCCATGATAAAATGCAAGGTCATGTTACGCTTGCTAAAACACTACAAAATCAAGGATATATAACTTATATAACTGGAAAATGGCACAACGAAAAGGAAGTAGTTGCCGATGGTTTTAACTATGCCAAAAACGTAATGTTTGGTGGTATGTCCAATCATTATCAGGTATATTGTCAGGATTTGTTACCGGACGGTACATTTACCGATGTTCGCTACAAAGGTTTTTCTACCGATATTTTTACCGATACCACTATTGATTTTATAAATACACACGACACCAACAAACCTTTCTTTATATACCTGCCTTATACAGCACCCCACGATCCACGATCGCCTTTACCCGAATATGCCGCACTTTATAAAGAGGCGAATATACCGGTACCACCAAACTTTATGCCATACCATCCGTTTTACTTTGGCCATAACATGGATGTTCGCGACGAGCATTTGGCACCTTTCCCCCGTACCACTAAAGTTATAAGCGAACAATGGGCCGACTATGCCGGTTTGATAACACATATGGATGCCAGCATGAAAAAAATATTGGATGCTTTAAAACAACGCCAATTAGATGAAAATACACTTGTAGTATTTTTATCGGATAATGGTTTGGCCATGGGCAGCCACGGTTTGGTTGGCAAGCAAAGCACTTACGAACATTGCATGAACGTTCCCATGATTTTTAGCGGTCCCGGGCTACAAAAAAACGCAACATCAAACGCTTTTGTTTATACTTTAGATGTATTCCCTACACTTTGTGAACTACTTAATATCGATGCTCCAGAACAAATTGACGGACAATCATTCAAACAAATACTGAAAACACAAAACGATGTACACCGATCGTCTATCTTTTTAAGCTATAAAGAACACCACCGGGCCATACGAGTGGGTGATTTTAAACTTATCCGTTACCCCTACATTGATAAAACGGTACTGTACAATTTAAAAACCGATCCCTACGAGTTGCAGGATTTATCGCAATTACCTAAATTGAAAGGTACCATAACACAACTTTTGGATGAATTGCGTAAACAGCAAATTGTTTTTGCAGACAATGCACCATTGAATGTTGAAAAAACGTATCCTTTGAAATGGGATTACAACAGCATTCAACGTAATCCCGATAAATGGCAACCACGCTATGTAATAGATAAGTATTTTAAAGAATAACACCACACATATACAATGCCCATAATAAAACCGGTAAACGGAAAACACCCACAAATACCCAACAACTGTTATATTGCCGAAAATGCCACCATTGTAGGCGATGTTACCGCCGGAAACCAATGCAGTTTTTGGTTTAATGCCGTAGTTCGTGGCGATGTGCATTATATAAAAATAGGCCATAAAGTAAATGTACAAGATGGTGCCGTAATACATGCTACCTACCAAACGGCACCAACCACCATAGGCAATAATGTTTCGATAGGACATAATGCAATTGTTCATGGTTGCACCATACACGATAACGTACTTATTGGCATGGGCAGCATTGTTATGGACAATTGCATAATAGAAAGCAATAGCATAATTGCAGCAGGTGCTGTACTTACCCAAAACACGCATGTTAAATCGGGTAGTATTTATGCCGGCATACCCGCAAAAAAGATTAAGGATATAAGTCAAGAACTTATTTCGGGACAAATTGATAGGATTGCCAATAACTATATAAAATATTCGGGCTGGTTTAAGGAAGAGTAACTTTTGAAAGTATAAGGCTGAAAATCTTAGTTCTTCATTCGTAAAAAATTCAGTAAGGAATACAACATACTATAACCATTTAATCTTAGTGCATAACAAAAAATAAAAAAATATTCTCAATACATTAAAAATCAAAATATTAAACCCATAGACCTCACAGGTTTTAAAAACCTGTGAGGTCTTGAAAATCAAATTGATAAATAAAGTAAGTTGATTTTTGTCATGTACTAAACCATTTAATACATATTGAGCAGATTATAGTACAGATTTAGCACCCAGACAGAATCACGAAAAACTTTTATAAATTGTTTATTTCTAATTTTTTATAAAATATAACATTGAACTCATTCAAAACACAAGCCATTACCCTTCTTGTTCTTCGTAGTCTTCGGTTAAATCCAATTCACGCAAAACCTTATTTTTAGCTCCTATTATACTTACTGTTATAAGAGTCATAATACCTCCAAAAACAACAGCTCTCGCCGGCCCCAATAACTTAGCAGCCAAACCGCTCTCGAAGGCACCCAATTCGTTAGACGAACCGACAAACATGGAGTTTACCGACGATACGCGTCCACGCATATCGTCCGGAGTCTTAAGCTGTAAGATGGTTTGGCGTATTACCATAGATACACCATCGGCAGCACCACTTAAAAACAAAGCTACCACACTTACCCAAAATACCGACGACATACCAAAAGCAATAATACACATACCAAAAATAAAAATGGAAACCAACAATTTTTTCCCGGCACCTTTAGAAATAGGCAAATAAGTAGTTAAAAACATACTTACTATACTTCCCAAAGAAATAGAAGCATTTAAAATACCGAAACCTTGAGAGCCTACATGTAAAATATCTTGTGCAAAAACCGATAACAACGCTACCGTACCACCAAATAAAACGGCAATCATATCTAAGGTCAAGGCACCAAGAATAGCTTTATTTCTAAATACAAATTTTACCCCAACAGCCAAGCTATCCTTTACCGACTCACCTATTTTAGGATTTAATATGGGTTTTTGTTTTATTTGAAATGTAACGATTAAGGACAACAACACCAATACAAAAATAATACATAGCGTTTTGGGAACTCCAATCCAATGAATGGCAAATCCACCAAAAAGTGCTCCAAGAACATTTGCAGCTTTCCAGGTACTCGAACTCCAAGTAGCAGCATTTGGATATACTTTTTTAGGTACAATTAATGCAATTAACGAAAAAATGGTAGGACCAAAAAACGAGCGTAAAAAACCACCAAAAAATACTAAGGCATAGATGCCATATAAAATGTTTTTTGTTTGCCAACCTGCAACAATAGTATCCCATGTTAAAAGAAAAAGCCCCAAACTAATTAACGAAAAGGCTGCGATACAAATAGCCAATAAATTTCGTTTTTCCCTTTGGTCCACAATATGTCCTGCAAATAAGGCCATAGTAAAAGCAGGAATTATTTCCATAAGCCCAATTATACCTAATGCCAAGGGATCTTTGGTTAAACTATATACTTCCCACTCTATAACAATAAACTGCATAGACCAGCCAAATATCAATAAAAACCGAACCAAAAGAAAAAGGTTAAACTCCTTAAAACGCAAGGCAGCGTAGGGATCTGTTTTTGCCATAATTTATGTAATATCCTTTATTTTAAGTTGTAGCGATATATTACCCTGCCAATGGTTTTCGTCGATGGAATAAACAGCATTAAACGGCTTTTTGTTGGAAATTAAATCGACCTTATCGCCAAGATTAAAACCAATACCCACAATAGTATCGGAATTAGATTGCTTTACCGTAATACGCAAGTGTTTATCGTCTTCGCCCACACATTTTCCAAAACCGGTATCGGTTAAATTATCGCTAATAAAAACCGGTGTCATATTACCGGGACCAAAGGGTGCAAATTGCTTTAAAATCCTGTAGAATTTTGGGGTTATATCAGACAGGTTGATTGGTACATCAATCGTTATTTCGGGTACCAGCAAACGTTTGTCTATAGTTCTCGAAACTTCGGTTTCAAACGCTTGCTTAAAGGCGTCGTACTGTTCTTCCTTAAGCGTTAACCCGGCTGCATATTTATGCCCGCCAAACTGTTCTATATATGCACTGCAAGCTTCCAAAGCATTATAAATATCGAAATCCCTTACCGATCGTGCCGATGCGGCCAGCTTATCGCCGCTTTTGGTAAAGACCAAGGTTGGCCTGTAATAAGTTTCGGTTAATCGTGATGCCACAATACCAATAACGCCTTTATGCCAATTTTTACTGTAAACCACAGTAGTAAAACGCTTTTGTTCGTTAAGCTCTTTAATTTGTTGTAGAGCTTCTTCGGTAATTTGTTTATCGGTTTCACGTCTATCTTCGTTATAAATATTGATATCGGAAGCCAAATTGGTTGCTGTTTTTTCATCCTGTTCCGATAATAACGAAACAGCATAATCGCCATGCTCCATACGTCCGGCGGCATTAATTCGGGGTGCAATTACAAACACGACATCGGTAATATTTAAGGCATCCTTTTTTACTTGCGAAATAAGCGCTTTTATTCCCGGCCTTGGATTGGTGTTGATAATCTGTAACCCAAAATATGTCAAAATTCTGTTTTCGCCATCAATGGGAACAATGTCGGCACCAATGGCAATAGCAACCAAATCGAGATATTCGGTTAAATCGTTAATTGTTTTACCTTGCTTTTGCGCCAATGCCTGAACAAGTTTAAAACCTACGCCGCAGCCACATAATTCTTTATACGGATAGCGGCAATCTTCCCGTTTAGGATCTAAAACAGCAATGGCTTCCGGTATATTCCTGTCCGGACGGTGGTGGTCGCAAATAATAAAATCAATCCCTTTCTCTTTGGCATAAGCAATTTTTTCAACTGCTTTTATGCCACAATCAAGGGCAACGATTAACGTAAAACCATTATCGTATGCAAAATCGATACCTTGATAAGACACACCATAACCTTCACCATAGCGATCGGGAATATAGGTTGCCACACAATCGGTTTGTGTTTTAAGGTAAGTACTCATTAAAGCTACTGCCGTTGTGCCATCGACATCGTAATCGCCATAAACCAAAATATTTTCTTTTTGGGCAATAGCTTTTTCTATACGTGCTACGGCTTTATCCATATCCTTCATTAAATAAGGATCGTGCAAATGGTTTAGGTTTGGCCTAAAAAAAGCTTTGGCTGCTTCAAATGTATCTATTCCACGTTGTACCAATAATGTTGCCGTAACAGTATCGATTTGAAGTACTTTTTGAAGCTCGCTTACCTTATTGGTATCTGGCTTTGGTTTTATTGTCCAACGCATAATTTAATGAAACTATTTGTTGAAATGTAAATGGATACTTATATCGGAAAACTGCCGGAACATTTCCATAACGCCACAATATTTTTCGACCGATAAATCTACGGCCTTTTTAAGTTTTTTCTCGTCTAAGTTATTACCGTTAAAATAATAATGAAGAACTACTTTATCGTAAACTTTGGGATGGTTTTCGGTTAGGTGGGCTTCAATATCTATTTTAAAGCCATCCACCTCTAATTTCATCTTCTTTATAAGCGAAGCAACGTCCAGACCCGAACAACCGGCCAAAGCAGATAACATTAATGCTTTAGGACGATAACCTTCACTTTTTCCACCATTTTCTTCGCCTGCATCGATAAAAAGATTGTGTCCGGATGGATTGGTACTTTCAAATTTCATGTTGCCCAACCATGTTGTTGTGATGTGGTTTATCATTTTTTATTTTTTGGAATTAGGAAACATCAAAAATACTACTTATAAATTTAATATTGAAGTGTACAGAATCCCGATTTGTTTGTTGACAACTTAATTTCAATTTTTAAAACTGTTGATTATTTTAAAGATTTAAATTATTATTAATAAGTATCGCGCAACCATTCTAAAATATCTTGCATATTATCCTTAACCATTTTGGTCGATGTGGTGTAATGGTTGTTCATAAAACTGAAAATAAGTATTTCTCCGGAATTTGTGATTAAATAGCCACTTAGCGAATAATTATTACCAACAGTTCCTGATTTGGCATAGATATAAGGTTTTTGTGTTCCTGAGAAATTATGTTTTAATGTGCCTGATTCGCCTCCAATAGGAAAGAAGTTAAAAAGCCGTTTCTGGGGTATTTCGATATATAATTTTTCAAGTATCTGAACCAGTAATGTTGGTGTAAACAGGTTGTACCTACTTAACCCCGAACCGTCCACCCAACGTGGTTTTTGTTTTAAGTCGTTAAGTGAAGTATTCAATATATAGGTTCTAATGTTTTTGGAACTCAACATTTCAGATTGTAACGACGATGCCAGTACGAGCATCTGCTCGGCCAAAAAATTATCGCTTACCAGCATCATTCTTTTGTATAGTGAATCGGATGGTACTCCATACGCTACATGTTCCATTTTATTACCCGAATAAGCTGTAATCGATACTTTGTCCTCTAACAAATCGACCCAAAGCTTATTAATTAGTTCATTATTGAGAACCATGGGTACTTGAACGGTATCTGTTTTAACCAGATTGTAAAAAAAACGATTTTCGTTATATTCCCTTTTTTTCGATGTCTGGGAGTATTTCACATTGGGAGTTAAAATTTTTGGAACACAAGACAATTCGTTATTGCTATTATTTATACTCAACACATTGCCGTATAAAGGAAAACTGCTGCGCTCCGGACTAAAATATGCATCGTAATCTTCCCAGGCCCATCCAGGACCATATTTATCATCTTCCAAATTATGCAATACCACATGGACCTTTTTATACTTTTTTACATTTTTAAGCAGTGTGCTATCTTTAAAATACGGATGTAAAAAAGTAGGATCGCCAGTACCCAAAATGTTTATAGTGTCCTGCTCTATACTGTATTTATAAGCAGGTACGCTATCGGGCAATAGCTTTAAAGCAGAGTAGAGTGTTGCTATCTTAACATTACTTGCCGGTATAAAATACTTGTTGGCATTATAACTAAAAACGGTATCGTGCGTTCTGGGGTTGTAAACCAATACACCCGTAAATTGAGTATTATAAAAGTCTCTATTAAGTTGAGAGGTTATTCCTTTTTCAACTTTAGAGGCCTTACACCCCAAGAAAAACAAAATACCGATAAAGGATATTTTTCGTATTAAAACCATTATAAAATCAAATTGAAAAAAGTGCAATATATTAACTTAAATTTTTAAAAGTTATTACTTTAATAACTATTTATACAGAATATTATTTATGATTATATGTAAAGTTCATAATATAAAGACCAATTCTTTTTTTATATTTGAGAGACTAACTCTTAATTTTTTTCTATGAAAAAGCAAATCAAACTCTCCTTTATTGTCTTTTTTATAACCACTTTTAGCTTATTATTTTCACAAAATATAAATGTAAGCGGTGTGGTTAGCGACAATTTGGGCGTACCTCTACCGGGTGTAAATATCCAAGTAAAAAACACATCCAAAGGAACCTCAACTAATTTTGACGGAGAATACCAAATAGCTGCCAACCAAGGCGATATTTTGGTTTTTTCCTTTTTAGGTTTTGAAACAAAGGAAACCAGCGTGGATGGTGCTTCATTAAATGTTACTTTAAAAGAAAGTTCCGACAATTTGGACGAAGTTGTCATTACGGCTTTTGGTATTCCGCAAAAAGAACGCTCTTTGGGATATTCGGTTACCAGTATTAAAGCCGAAGACATTGATTTAACCGGGCAAAACGACGCCATGACATCGTTACAAGGTCGAGTAGCAGGATTACAGATATCACAAACCGGATCGCCCGGTGGTGGTGTTGATATTTTGATTAGAGGAATGTCGTCCATGAATCCGAACCAAAACAACCAACCCTTAATTGTTATAGATGGTGTTTCCATTAACAACGATACGTTTTCGGGCGATATTTTACCTACCGCTGGATCGAATGCTACCGGGTCTAACGAACAGTTTTCGTTTTCAAGTAGGGTTAGCGATATAAACCCCGAAGACATTGAAAGCTATAATGTTTTAAAAGGTGCGGCCGCAACGGCCTTATATGGTGTTAGAGCTGCAAATGGTGCTATTATCATTACAACAAAAAAAGGTAAATTGGGCAAGCCAAAAGTTAGTTTATCGGCTACAACAACATTTAGTTCTGTTGCCCAAACTCCCAATTTGCAATCTACTTTTAGGGAAGGTCGGTACGGTCGGCCATACCGAACATACACGCCCGAAACCAATTTAGGCTACACGCTTACAGGTATTGGAAGTTACAATGGCCCCATGACCTGGGGTGTTCGGTATTCGGACGACTCGTTCACTTATGATGGTACTACTATCGATTTAAGTAACGACCGTTTTTACAGTCCTTACGATTTGTTCGACACCGGATTTACCCATAATGAAAACATTAGTATCTCGGGAGCTACCGACAAATTCAACTATTATGCATCATTAGGGAACAATGCTTCGGAAGGTGTTATTCCCGGAACTGAATATGACCGCAAGTCGCTTCGTTTTACAGCATCGTACCAAGCCTCTAAAAGTTTTAAAATTACCTCTAGTGTTAATTATTCCAATTCCGGTTCCCGAAAAGCAACGGGTGGAGACAAATCGGTAATGAGCGCTTTGGGTTGGTGGTCGCCTACCTATCCTATTAACGATTTTTTAAATCCCGACGGCTCACAACGTAATATGTTTCCCGGATTTATAGATAATCCCAGATATAATGCCTATATAAGTGCCTTGACCGAAGATACCGATAGATGGATAGGAAACGTAAATTTAAATTGGAACCCTAAAGAATGGATCAATATAAACTATACCGCCCAATTGGATAATTATACTAACGTAATTAACCGCTTTGTGCCCGCAGTTTTAGATGCTGGTTCGCAAGTTAATGGCTTTATTGTGGACCAAAACTATATATTTAAAGGACTCGAATCCAATTTATTGGTAACGTTTACCCATGATTTTTCCGAAAAATTCAGTAGCTCATTGTTACTTGGAAATTCTATTCTTGACAACAAAAGATCATCTTACAGAATGTATGGACAAAATCTAAACCTTCCGTTTTTTAATCATATAAGCAATACCCAAGAAAATCACACTATTACCAATTATGTTCAACAAAAAAGATTGGTTGGTTTCTTTGGCGAATTAAAATTAAGCTATGCCGATAGGCTGTTTTTATCCATAACAGGACGTCAGGATTTAGATTCTACACTTCCGGAAGATAACAATTCTTATTTTTATCCTTCTATCAGTTTAGCTTACGATATACAAGATATTTTTGGCGATAACGATATTCTATCTTTCGGAAAACTAAGAGCCTCTTATGCCGAGGTAGGAAACGGTACTACCTTTGGGCAAGTAGGGTTCTTTACTTATCCGGATCCTAATTTTCCTTGGGCCGGTACGGGTGGATACGTTGCCGACAGATATGTAGGTGTACCAGATTTAAAGCCCGAAAAAACCAAGGGTTATGAATTGGGAGCCGATTTACGCTTTATAAACAACAGGATACGTTTGGATTATGCTTATTTCAAATCCAAAGTTTACGATGCTATCTTCCCAGTAAATATGGCACCTTCAGCCGGAATTATCCAATTCACCAGAAATGCCGGGACTTATGAAACCTATGGACACGAATTATTAATTAGTGGAGACATTATAAAAAATGAAAACTTTAATTGGGAAATGACCTATAATTTTAGCACCTACGATGGGCTTATTGTAGATTTACCCGAAGAAATAGAATTTTTAAACTTTGTTGATGATGTTACCGGTGCCCGTATTTATTTACAACCCAAAGAAGGCGATAAAATAGGTACGCTATACGGCTATAAATACAACAGAATTGATGGTGAATTGTTAATTAACGATATTGGTCTCCCGACTACCAATTTTGACGAAAAAGTGGTAGTGGGCGATGTTACTCCAGATTTTACCATGTCCATTGGCAATATATTAAAGTGGAAAGGATTCAATTTTAACTTTTTACTTGAATGGAAAAAAGGAGGCGACAAATATACTTGGCAACGCTACCAAACCAACCGAACTGGAGCTTCGCAATACACCATGCAGTTTAGGGAAAACGGCACCTATCTTTTTGATGGCGTTATGGAAGATCCCAGTAATCCCGGCACATATATTCCCAATACTACTGTTGCCGATTTTTCACCGGAATCTACTACAGGATACCAAATGTTTAATACTACTGCATATTCCAGAAGAAACGCCGAAGTATTACTACAAGATGCCTCGTGGGTTAAACTACGAAATATTGGGCTATCGTACGAAATTAATGGAAAATTGTTAAGCGATTTAAAAATTGATGGTATTACGCTTTCTGCCAATGCCAGTAACATTTTAATTTGGACTCCTTTTGATGGTTTCGATCCCGAAGGCAGCGATTACAGTGCCGGAAGTAACAAATACGGATTTACAGGAAGAGGCATCCCCTTAACCGAAAACTATTCTTTTGGAGTTAAAATTGATTTTTAAAAAAGAAACTATGAAAAAATATATAAAATACATTTTTACCTTAATAATGGCAACTGGTTTTTATACCTGTAACGATTATTTGGATGTAAACACACCTTCTGAAGCCATTCCTGTTGAAGACCTAACGATGAAGGATTTATTAGGGCCTACATTGTTTAATACGGTATATGCTTATTACTATTCTGAATCAACTAATTGTAATTATGCACAATATTATGCTGGATATGGTTATAGCGAAATAGAAGAAGCGTTTAACA
>JBKEDH010000096.1:0-18270 GCA_047975295.1 Aestuariibaculum sp. | reverse complement strand
CCATGGTTTAGTTTGTGTTTTTGGGTGATTGATATATTTATAAAGCCAAAGTAGATTATGATTAACGAATTTTTTTCAAGATCCGATATATTTTCGAAAACCTGTCTGATCTAAAATATTCCTTATAAACTCATTTAAACTTTTTTGGTTGAAGCAAAAATTGGGTGATTTTTGTCCAGTTGAAAAAGTTTAAACGAGTTCTATAAATTAAAAAGTTTATTAACGAAATAAATTTAGTATTACTTCATTTTCAACAACCAATGGCGTATATCAACGTCCTGTTTTATAATGTTGCGTAAGTCTTCTATTTTAACACGGGTTTGTTCCATGGAATCCCGATGGCGTATGGTAACCGTATTATCTTCTAAAGTATCGTGATCTACCGTTATGCAAAACGGTGTTCCGTTAGCATCCTGTCGGCGGTAACGGCGGCCAACAGCATCTTTTTCATCATAAATAATATTGAAATCCCACTTTAAATCCTCCACGATTTTACGGGCTACTTCCGGTAGGCCGTCTTTTTTAACCAATGGCAAAACGGCAGCTTTTATGGGAGCCAATACGCTTGGTAGTTTTAAAACGGTACGTGTTGTGCCATTTTCCAACTCTTCCTCTTGTAAGGCATTCGAGAATACGGCCAAAAACATACGGTCTAAACCTATTGAGGTTTCCAATACGTAAGGAACGTAACTTTTATTTTCTTCGGGATCGAAATATTGTAATTTTTTGCCCGAATATTTTTCATGTTGGCTTAAATCGAAATCGGTACGGGAGTGTATGCCTTCCAGTTCTTTAAATCCGAATGGAAATTTAAATTCGATATCGCAGGCGGCATCGGCATAATGGGCTAATTTTTCGTGATCGTGAAAACGGTAATTATCGGTGCCCATACCAAGGCTTAAATGCCATTTAAGTCGGGTTTCCTTCCAGTGTTCGTACCATTGAGCCTGTGTACCGGGTTTAATAAAAAATTGCATTTCCATTTGTTCGAACTCGCGCATACGGAAAATAAATTGGCGGGCAACGATTTCGTTTCTAAAGGCCTTTCCTGTTTGTGCAATACCGAACGGAATTTTTAAACGGCTGGTTTTTTGTACGTTTAAAAAGTTAACAAAAATGCCTTGTGCCGTTTCCGGACGCAAATACAAATCCATGGCATTTTCGGCAGAAGCACCGAGTTTTGTGCCAAACATAAGATTAAATTGCTTAACATCGGTCCAGTTTTTGCTTCCTGTTAATGGATCGGCAATTTCCAATTCCTCAATTAAAGCTTTTACATCGATTAGATTGTCGTTTTCCAACGATTTTGCCATTCTTGAAAGCGTACTATCTATTTTTTCCTGATAGCTTAAAACACGGGGATTTGTAGTTATAAATTCTTCTTTATTAAAAGCATCGCCGAAGCGTTTTTGAGCCTTTGCTATTTCCTTGTCTATTTTGGCTTCAATCTTAGCACAATAATCTTCAATTAAAACATCGGCACGGTAACGTTTTTTGGAGTCCTTATTGTCAATTAACGGGTCGTTAAACGCATCGACATGGCCGGATGCCTTCCACGTGGTTGGGTGCATAAAAATGGCAGCATCAATGCCTACAATATTTTCATTCATCTGCACCATAGCTTTCCACCAGTAGTCTCGTATGTTTTTCTTTAATTCGGCACCATTTTGTGCATAGTCGTAAACAGCGCTTAACCCGTCGTAAATTTCACTACTCTGAAACACGTAACCGTACTCTTTTGCGTGAGAGATTACTTTTTTAAATTGATCGTCTTGATTTGCCATGTTGCAAAAATATAAAACCACTTTAAAACTAAGAGAATTCTTTGATAGAAATTAGGACTTTAATACATTAATTTTTTTATTTTAGAGAACAATACCTGTTTTTTTCGGCCTATGTTGCATTCTGTTGTTAATTTATTATTCCCGAAAGTGTGCTATGCCTGTTACAATATGCTGCGAGACAACGAGTATATTGTTTGTACAGCCTGCCGCCACGATTTGCCGGTAACCCATTTTCATTTCTCTGATGATGAAACCGTTAAAAAAGTACTTTATGGCCGTGCCGAAATAGAACAAGGAACGGCTTTGTTACGTTTTGAAAAAAAAGGATTGACCCAACAGCTTATCCATAATTTAAAGTACAAAGGATACCAAGAGATAGGTGTGTTTTTGGGCGATTGGCTGGGTGGCGAACTAAAAACCATCGAGGCCTATAATAGTGTCGATGCGGTTGTACCCGTACCACTACACAAAAATAAATTAAAAAAACGGAGATATAATCAAGTTGAAAAATTTGGACAGCAAATAGCACTTGCTTTAAATGCCGAATATGTAAACAATGTATTGGTTAAGGTTACCAATACATCATCGCAAGTGGCCAAAAAGCGTTTTGCCCGATGGAGTAATAATACAGTGCTTTTTGATATGCAGAACAGCCAAAACATAGCTGGTAAGCATATTCTTTTGGTTGATGATATTATTACCACAGGAGCAACTTTGGAGGCTTGCATAAATGTGCTTAACCGTGTCCAAAATATAAAAATCAGTATAGCTACCATGGCAATAGCGTAGCCAGTTTGGTCGTTATATCTCTAAAATTACGTAGGTTTGTATAAAATTAAAATTCGGCAATGAACAAAACCCTTTATAATGTTGTGTTAATAGTTTTAACAGGCTTACTTATTGCAGGTTGTGCCAACCGAGGTACACCAGATGGCGGCCCAAAAGACGAGTTACCACCCGAAATTATACGGGTCGAACCGGAAAATTTCAGTATTAATTTTAATTCGGCAGAAATAAAGATTCATTTTAACGAATATATCAAGCTAAAAAACTTACAAAAACAGCTTATTATTTCGCCTCCCATGAAGACACAGCCGGAAATTACACCCCTTGGGGGAGCCAGTAAGGAAATTACCATTAAAATTTTCGATACATTAAAGGCCAATACCACCTATGCCTTTAATTTTGGCAACAGTATTGTTGATAATAACGAAGGAAACCCTTATCCTTATTACAGATATGTCTTTTCTACTGGAAGCCATATCGATTCGCTTACCGTAACCGGCCAGATTATCGATGCGCTTAAACGAAAGCCCGAAACCTTTGTAAATGTTGGTCTTTACGAAGTCGACTCTACATTTAACGATTCCATTATTTACAAAGAAGCTCCCAAATACATCACTAATACCTTAGATAGTGTTACTACGTTTAGCATAGAAAATATTAAGGCGGGGAAATATATGCTCGTAGCCTTAAAGGATGGTAACGAAGACTATAAATTTCAACAGAAAACAGATCAAATAGGTTTTTACAATACGTTTATTACTGTTCCAACAGATTCGTCTTACACATTGAAGTTGTTTTCGGAAGATTTGGATTTTCGGGCATCCCGACCCTATTTCGTAACCGATGGAAAAATAGGTTTTGGCTACGAAGGCAGTAATAAATCTATGAAAATAAGTTTAAAATCGGGTACTCCTGCCAATTTCTCACACAGGATAACCAAAGATGAAAAAACCGATACTCTGTATTATTGGTACAGACCAAAACTTGACGCCGATTCGTTAATTTTCAACATTTCGAATAACGATTACAGTAAAGATTATACAGTAAGGTTACGAAAGGGCGATAGGGATTCCATGAACATAAAACAAATAGCACCCAAAGCTTTAACAGAACCTTTTTTAATGACCAGTATAGTCCCACTTGTAAATTTCGATACTACAAAAGTTCGTATAGTGAACAAAGATACTGTTAAGATAGCATTTCATTCTAAATTGGATTCGTTTAACAATACCTATGCCTTGAATTTTAAGCGTGAGCAGGACAACAATTACAATATACAGATACTTCCTGAAGCTTTCGAGGATTTTTTTGGAAACAAGAGCAAAGACACCCTTAATTATAGTGTCGTTACCAAAAAAGAATCGGATTATGGTTATATACGTTTTGTTCTCAATAATGCTCAATATCCTTTAATAATGCAGCTTACCAACGATAAAGGTGAGGTAAAATACGAGCAATATGCCTCCAAGAAAGAAACTTCGATAGATTTTTACAACTTAGATTCGGGAAGGTATTTTGTTAGAGTTATACACGATGCCAATGGTAATGGCCAATACGATACGGGCCATTATCTTAAAAAAATACAGCCGGAGCGTGTTAGCCATTTCGAAATGGGGGCAGATGATGAGGTACGCCCGGATTGGGGGCTACAACAAACACTTAATTTTATTTCAGAATAAAAATATCGCCATCATTTAAAAAATTGAGGGTATTACGATAATGCCCAATGTGCTTTTTCTCTAAAGTTACTATTTCTATCTGTTCCTTTTCGGGCTGGAAATGGGTTATGCAATTACCAAGCACATCGTAAACGGCCGAATGACCACAGTACTCGTTCTGTAAACCGTCCTTACCTATACGGTTTACCCCAATAGTATAGCACATATTTTCAATGGCACGTGCTTTAAGCAAGGTGTCCCAAGCAAAAATTCTGGATTTTGGCCAGTTGGCAACATACAATAAAATATCGTAAATTTCTGTATTTCTGGACCATACAGGAAACCGTAAATCGTAGCAAATAAGTGGGCATATTTTCCAGCCCTTATAGATTATAATTAATTTTTTATTGCCGTTTGTGTAAACTTTATCCTCGCCCGCCAATGTAAAGGTATGCCGTTTGTTATAGTATAGTATTTTTCCCGAAGGCTTTACAAAAAGCAGGCGGTTGTAATAATGGCCTTCTTCTTTTATAATAAGGCTTCCAACAATAGCTGCATTAGTTTCTTTGGCTATTCCCTGCATCCAAACAACTGTTTTTCCGTTCATGGTTTCGGCCAGCATTTGTGCGTTCATGGAAAATCCTGTCGAGAACATTTCGGGTAAAACAATAACATCTACCGGTTTTGCGATAGATGTTATTATATGCTTAAAGTTAATACGGTTTTGGTTGGGGTTTTCCCAAACCAAATGGTTTTGTACCAATGCTATTTTTAGTTGCTCGTACATATGCTTAAAATAAGATTTGCATCGAGACTTACCAAATTTACCTCAGTTTTTTTCTTGTTTTTTGAACGTTTTTATCCAACTTATCAATTTTTTTAAGCCATTTTTCTTCATCTACTGGAGATAATTTCCCTTTGTTTTTTAATTTTTCGTACTTGGAAACGGTGCTGCTGTGTTTGTTTTGTGCCTTATTATAATTGGCTTCGGCTTTCTCAGCTTGCATTTTGGTTTTTTCTGCTTTTTTTTGTGCTTTCTCTGCCTGTTCTCTGGCTTTTTCGGTCTGTTCCTGTACTTTTTTTACTTCCTTTTGTTTGTCCAAAGCATTCCGGATTTCGGTTTTCTTCTCTAAACTTAGGCTTTCGGTAACATCTTCGCCATTTTTTAAAAAGGTTTTCCCCTTTACATGAAAGGTTTCGCCTTGTACTTCAATTTGTTGGGCTTGCGATAAAAATGCAAATCCCATAAATAGTGCTACTATCCAAAATTTCATATTTATAGTATATTCTTTTTGTTTTATATCTTTTAAGACACCGTTATTTGGAATAAGTAACTTAAAATTTAGTTAAAATTGTATTTTGTTTTTTTTAGAAATTAGTAACGTCCGATTTAAAGTATTAAAATAAACTATACAAAAAGTCTATCATATAAATTTAAACAGGCTCTAAGCCAATTTTCAAGATTAGATAATGTAGTGCCTTGTTTTTTCAGTACACTAAGATGGTTTATGGATATTTATTAGTGCTTTGTTAAGTTGGGTATTTGCTCTTTTGTAGAACAATGTTCCGGAAATAAAAAAATCAATCCACTATTTCCATTTTTTTCAACAAGAAGGAGGCGTTCATATTTTGGCAAATACCTTTTTTGAGTGTATAGTCAAAATAAAGTTCGTTATTTATAATTTCGGCATCGAAATAGTAATTTTCAACATTGTCCTGTTCGGTTTCAATATCGCACAGACTTAAATCGTGTGTAGCTATTATTCCCGTAGCGTTCGAAGCGACCAATTTTTCGACAAACTTACGCGAACCAATCGCTTTGTCGGTACTGTTGGTGCCTTTTAAAATTTCGTCGAGAACAATAAAATAGGGTTCTGTTTTTATGGTATCGACAATGTATTTTAATCGGGTAAGTTCGGAGAAGAAATACGAGCTATCATCAGTTAACGAGTCGGTTGTGCGCATACTGGTTATCAATTTTATAGGGGAATAAATGCTTGATACCGCACAAACGGGCAGCCCTGTATTTGCCATGGCAATATGTAGTGAAACTGTTCGTAAAAAGGTGCTTTTTCCCGCCATATTGGCGCCGGTAACAATAAAAAACTGTTCGCGTTTTATAGTTAAATCGCTATCTATCCGCTTGTTTTTGTTAAGTAAGGGATGCCCCAAATTTTCGGCTTCGATAATGGTATTGTTGTTGGTTATTTCCGGAAATACATAATCGGGATGGTTAAAGGCAAAATTGCCAAGGGAATTATAAGCATCGAAAAACGAAATAACCTCAAACCAATCATTAACTTTATTTCGGTAAATGCTTATCCATTGTTCTACTTG
Source organism: Aestuariibaculum sp. (assembly GCA_047975295.1). Lineage (GTDB taxonomy): Bacteria > Bacteroidota > Bacteroidia > Flavobacteriales > Flavobacteriaceae > JBKEDH01. Next base: position 11,705 of record JBKEDH010000096.1, on the reverse strand, counting down.
GTAGCTGTTTTTTAAATCGGACAAAAAATAGCCATTGACAAAAATGGCATAAATTAAATTGTTGCGGTTGTCGAGTGTATCCAAAACTTTTGAAAACCTTTTGAAAATAGCCGAAGCTTTTTCGTTTTCCTGCGTAATTTCTTTTTGTTTTTCTTGTAATAGTGAAGACGAAAATGTCTCTGATTCTATTAAATCGAGAAGTTGAGCATATTGCCTAAATGTATCCCGAGCTTTATCGGTATTTGAAGCCAATATGTTTATTTTCTTCACGTAAATACCGGAAACCATTAGCCCGATAAGCAGCCAATAACCGAGTATGGCTTTTGGGATAATATCTAAAATACCCAAAGTGATAAGAATTGCCGAAATTACTGCAAACACCGAAGGTAGCCATTGCATGGTTTTGGGAATAGCCGTTTTATAATTTTCAATCCAATGGATAATGTCGGTTGCAGGTGTTTCAACATGGGCTAAGCATGATGTTGCGGTGTAGCGTTGCCGCCATTTGGGTTTTGTGCCTAATTCCTTTATGGCTTCCTGTCGTATTTTAATGTTTTTAATACAATTGGCTGTTAAACTTTTGGCTAATTTTTGGGAGCCTTCGGCAATGGTTGTTCGGTTTATGTACTGAAAAAGCGATCCGCGCCCGAACAAATCAATATCCAAACTGTAAGCGTGTTGCGGATTTTGAAATATTTTGCCTTCATCTCTATGATAAAAATTGCCCGAGGCAATGTCAAGTTCTTCTTCGTTTATGGTTACCAGAGTTTCTGCCAATTGTTTTTGCAATTTAATGGCATTATATCGGGATAATAGAAGCAGAAAAAGGGTGGTGCCAATAATTGCAATTGCAGTAACTGTTTTCCATGCTCCAAAAAAGAAATATATGCCCAAACCCACAAGCAGAAATACCAAAATACGCAATAGGCTTAAAGTAAAAAGTTGCTTTTTTAGAAACTGTGATTTTAAGCTATAAAGGTTGAATTGTTTTTTGTAAAATAACGTTGATTTTTCCATTAGGCTATAAATAAAAGTGACTGTTTTAAAAGTGTTTATCTGTTTGTTTTAATCTTTCGACCGTGCCCAGAACACTCTTAATACAGCCACTCTGTAAAGAAAACAAATTAATTAAAATCCGATTCTGTTACGTCTTTGTTTATAATAACTTCCTTTAAGGTAGAGTTTATGGGTTGTCCCATTTGCATACTCTCTTTAACCGTTGGGAATAAAACACCTTCGTAAGCCTTATAATCTTTAAGTATGGCTTCTTGCGATTGTGTTTGTCCTTGCATATTTGTAGTTTGTACTTCTTTTACTTTTAGACTGTTTTCTACATCGTAATATAGCGTTAACGAAACGGTTTCGCCAGATATTTCAACTCTGTAAGCGTCTTTGCCGTTAATGGTTTCGATACCGGAAAGTTTGGCGACATCTGAATTTAGCAGGTCTTTCTCTAAAAATAAACCGGCCATTTTTTTCATGTCGTTTACCATGCCTTCGGGTAAAGGTTGTTTTGCGTCGCCACGTTTCATAAAGGCGTCCTCTGGAGTTACTATTATGGACATCATCATCGAGCCATTCATATAAATATTTTGTGCCAGTTTGCTCTCTGTACGTTTTTCTTCACTTAAAATAGTGGTTCCCATAGCGCTGGCTTCGTATTTCAATATCAGTGATGATATTTTATTTATATTGTCGTTTCCTCCAATGGCTTTTAAATAGTTGTTGAAAACGGTTTTAACGTCTACATCCGAAATTTCTTTAGTCGGTTGAGGTTTTGCGGTGGGGTTGCCGTATTTGTCATAATAATTGATAGGGAGCCCTGTCTTTTCAAGATTTTCCAAAACATCACTGCCTTTTCCAACAACTACAAAACGGGCTTTTTCAGGATTGAAATATTTTTTTGCTACACGTTGTACATCACTGGCTGTAACAGCATTTATTTTTTGAAGATAAGTGGTGTAAAAATCATCTGGTAAATTATTGGTTTTAATATTCAATGCATATCTGGCAATGGTTTGCGGGTTCTCCAAAGCCAATACAAAATCACCTGTATATTTGGCCTTTGCGTTTGATAGAGCTTCGGCCGAAACAGGGGTTTCTATTATCCGTTTTAATTCTTTAATCGTCTCGATAACGGCACTGTCTGTAACGGCATTTCTTACCGATGCTCCAGCCCTAAAACGCGAAATGTATTTATCGGCATTAATATTAGATCTGGCACCGTAAGTGTAGCCATGCTGTTCGCGAAGATTCATGTTGAGGTAGCTGTTAAAGCCACCACCCAAAATTTTATTGGCAATTAAAACAGCGTGATAATCGGCACTGTTCATTTTAAAATCGGCTGTACTGGTTATCGATATATTCGATTGTACAGCATTGGGCATATCTATAAAGTTTATTTCGGTACGGCCAACATTAAAATTGGCTTCCGGAAGGGTGTAGCTCACATCGACTCCGGGTTTCCATGTACTAAAATATTTTCTAACCAAGCGTTCGGCATCTTTAAACTTAATGTCGCCCACAACCACCAAATAAGCATTTTTAGGATTAAAATACTGTTGGTAGTAAGCATTTACATTGTCAAGGTTAATTTTATTTAAAGATGTTTCGGTAACAAATTCACCATAAGGATGGTGTTTTCCATACGCTAAAGCACTGCCCATACGGCTTGCGACATTGTCAATACTGTTTTCGCCAGATTTAAAACCTTCAATGGCCTTGTCTTTTTCCTTTGCAAACTCTTCGTTGTTAAATACGGGGTTTGTTATGGCATCGGCCATAAGTCCTAAAATTTTCTCGGAGTATTTTGATAGTGTTCGTGCATAGGCGCCATTGGATCTAAAATTCATGGAGGCTCCCAAAAAATCTATTTCTTCATTAAAGGTATCTTTGTCTATACTTTGGGTGCCTTTGCCTAGCATACTGCCCAAAAGTTGTGAGACACCGGCAATGTCGCCTTCTTTTACGGGTTTGTTGTCTATGGTTAAACTGTAGGAAACACGTGGTAGCTTATGGTTTGTTACAACCAATACTTTTAGGCCGTTATCGAGTTCGAACTCGCCCGGAACTTCTAAGGTAATTTTAGGAGAAGGACCCGGTACAGGTTGTTTAGAGCGATCTATTTGAGCGTTTATCCCTATTGAAAAGACAAACAACAGCATGAGTAAATAAATATGTCGTTTCATTGTTTATGTGCTTTTTATTAATTGGTTTTTTTAGGTAAATATTCTAAAACCAATCGTTGGTTTTTATTAAGGTATTTTTTTGCTGCATCGCGTATTTCCTCTCTGGTTATAGAACGGTAAATATCTATTTCCTTGTTTATTAACGAAGTGTCGCCATATAACATGTAATAGCGAGCCAATGAGTTTGCGATACCTTCTATGTTGGAGTTTGAATTAACAAATTGGTTTTCGAATTTATTTTGAAGTTTTTGGTAATCTTTTTCGGAAATAAGTTCGTTTTGGACTTTTAGGATTTCTTCATCTATTTCAGATAATAAATCGGTTAAAGGAATATCGCCCATTGGCAATCCGAAAATAGCATAAATACCGTAGTCTTCTTGGCTTATGTTTACTGCCATAACCTGTAGTGCCTGTTTTTGCTCGTCTACTAATTTTTTATACAGAACAGAACTTTTACCATCGCTTAAGTACGATGACAACATATCAAGAACATAAGCATCACGTTCTTTAAAGGAAGGTGTTCTATAAGCCGAAATAATAGCGGGAATTTGAATATTGCTATCGTAATATTGAGCATTTATCTGCTTGTTTATAGGTGTTTCTTTTGGGAGATTCCTTACCACATCGTTACCTTTGGGGATACTGCCAAAATAATCGTTAACCATGCCTTTTACAGCAGGTATGTCTATATCGCCAGCAACAACCAAAACCGCATTATTGGGTACATAAAATTTGGTGTTGAATGCTTGGAACTCTTCTAATGTCGCAGCATCCAAATGCTCCATGGAACCGATGGTGGTCCATCTATAAGGGTGTTTGGTAAACAAGTGCTTTTTTACTTCAGCAAGTAGGTTGCCATAAGGTTGGTTATCTACTCGAAGCCGTTTTTCTTCTTTTACAACTTCGTTTTGGGTATCTACCCCCGTTTGGTTTATTATCGGATGCAGTAACCGCTCCGATTCCATCCAAATACCAAGCTCTACGTTATTGGAAGGGAATACCTCGTAATAATACGTTCGATCGTCGGAGGTGTTGGCATTGTTGCTGCCGCCATTGGAAGAAACAATAGTAAACCACTCACCACGTTCGATATTTTCGGTGCCTTCAAACAAAAGATGTTCAAAAAAATGGGCAAAACCGGTTCTGTCGGATTGTTCGTCTTTTGCGCCCACGTGGTACATAACCGAAGTGGTTACAATAGGAGCCGAGTTGTCTTTGTGCAAGATAACATGCATGCCGTTATCTAAATCGTATTCTTCGTAAGCTACCTCTTGGCCTGTGGCTAAAGCGCCAACCATAAGTAGGGAAGAAAAAAGAAAAAAACGTTTTTTCATCAGTAAGTTTTTGTTTTGATTTATCTGTAAGTCTTGTTTGTGCAAAAAAAGTTACACATAAACTTCTGTTTTCCTGAAAATAATTTTAGGTTAAAGATGATACAATTGTTATTTAAAGGAGCTTATCCCACAAATATCGGAATGAATTTTATTACAGCCCAAATAAATAGGTTTTATTTTCTTTTTGTTGGACAAATCATCTGTCAAAAAACTTATTTTTTAATAATAAAAATTGCCGTTTAATAAATTAGGTGTATATTTGCACTCATTTTTTTGAATAAATTAATTTAAAAACGTTACGCTATGTACGCAATTGTAGAGATAGCAGGGCAACAATTTAAAGTTGAAAAAGACCAAAAAGTTTTTGTTCACCGTTTACAAACAGAAGAAGGTAAGAAAGTATCTTTCGACAACGTTCTTTTAATTGGCGATGGTAACAATGTAACTGTAGGCGCCCCAGCTATAGACGGAGCTCAAGTAGGAGCAAAAGTCTTAAAGCACCTAAAAGGTGATAAGGTTATCGTTTTCAAAAAGAAAAGACGTAAAGGTTACCGCGTAAAAAACGGTCATCGTCAAGCTCTTTCTGAAATTGTAATTGAAAGTATTGTTGCTTCGGGAGCTAAAAAAGCTGCCAAAGTTGAAAACGAGGGAGCTAAAAAAGCTGTTAAAGCTGAAGCTAAGCCAAAGGTTGAAGCTGCTCCAATAAAAGAAACCAAAAAAGCCGAGCCTAAAGCAAAAAAGGCTACCGGGAAGGCAGACGATTTTAAGAAAATTGAAGGTATTGGTCCAAAAATTGCCGAAACTTTGGTTGAAGCAGGTATCAGTACTTTTGCCCAATTGGCAAAAACTAAGGCTACTAAAATTGCCGAGATTATTGCAGATGTTCGTGGTAACCACGTTACCGACACTTGGCCAGAGCAAGCACAATTAGCTGCCGATGGTAAGTGGGACGAGCTTAAAAAATGGCAAGACGAATTAAATGGCGGTAAAGAAGCATAGGCTTTTAACCGTTAATGTTTAACAATAAAAACTTAAAACAATGGCTCATAAAAAAGGAGTAGGTAGTTCTAAGAACGGTAGAGAATCGGAATCGAAACGATTAGGTGTTAAGATTTATGGTGGCCAAGCTGCTATTGCCGGGAACATCATTGTAAGACAAAGAGGTAACACGCACCATCCGGGCGAAAATGTTTACAGCTCTAAAGACCATACATTACATGCCAAAGTTGATGGTATTGTAAAATTTACTAAGAAAAAAGATAACAAATCGTATGTTTCTATCGAGCCTTTTGAGGCTTAAGAAATATAAGTTTTTCTTTAAAATAATAAAACGCTTTCGGTTTTTTGCTGAAAGCGTTTTTTTTATGCTGAAAAATATCTTTATTGTCCACCGCGAGATAGCGGATACTTTTTGGCTAAGAGCCTTACGAAACAACAGTTTGTTTTTTTACCTTTTATACAGCTCATTATTTCCGAGCGTTAAAAATAAAGCGAAGTACCTCTATTTTGTTGTATTGATAGGTTTATGATACTACGCAAAATGAACTCATCTTGACACTTTTTGATTGAAGTGAAAATTAGTAATTTTGAGTTTGGTTAAGGGCTTTTTTTTTACATAGTAGAGCTGCGGAAGCAAAAAAAGGCAAAAATTAGGCTCAAAATAGCACTTTTTTAACCAATTATAAAAAATTAAGATGAGTTTAATAACAAAAACAAACCCTTGCAAAACAAGGGTTTGTTTTATAAAATATTGAAAAATTTCCAGAAAATATTAATATCGGTAATATTCCGGTTTAAAAGGGCCATTAACCGTAACGCCAATGTACTCGGCCTGCTCTTGGTTTAATTCGGTAAGTTCTACTCCAATTTTAGCCAAGTGTAGTTTTGCTACTTTTTCGTCTAAGTATTTAGGCAGCATATATACGTTGTTTTCGTATTTGTCGCTGTTGTTCCAAAGCTCAATTTGTGCCAAGGTTTGGTTTGTAAACGAGTTACTCATTACAAAACTTGGGTGTCCGGTGGCACACCCTAAATTTACCAATCGGCCTTCGGCAAGTACAATAATATCGTTTCCGTTTAAGTTGTATTTGTCAACCTGTGGTTTTATTACAACTTTGGTGTTGCCATAGTTTTTGTTTAGCCAAGCCATGTCTATTTCATTGTCAAAATGACCAATGTTGCACACAATGGTTTTATCCTTAAAGGCTTTAAAATGTTCGGCACGAACAATATCTTTATTCCCTGTTGTGGTAATTACTATGTCTGCAATGGGAGCAACGGTTTCCAAACGTTTTACCTCGTAGCCATCCATAGCGGCCTGCAAAGCACAAATAGGGTCTATTTCGGTAACGGTTACAATACTTCCGGCACCCCTAAACGAAGCAGCGGTTCCTTTACCTACATCGCCATAACCACAAACTACTACGCGTTTTCCGGCAAGCATAACATCGGTAGCACGACGAATGGCATCTACGGCACTTTCGCGGCAACCGTATTTGTTGTCGAACTTACTTTTGGTAACACTATCGTTTACATTAATAGCCGGAATGGGCAATGTGCCTTTGGTAACACGCTCGTAAAGACGGTGTACGCCGGTTGTGGTTTCTTCACTTAAACCTTTAATGTCTTGAACCAGTTCCGGATATTTGTCCAAAACCATATTGGTAAGATCGCCACCATCATCCAAAATCATATTAAGTGGTTTGCGGTCTTCACCAAAAAATAGAGTTTGTTCTATGCACCAGTCAAATTCTTCTTCGGTCATGTCTTTCCATGCGTAAACGGCAGTTCCGGCAGCAGCAATTGCGGCAGCGGCTTGGTCCTGTGTCGAGAAAATATTGCAAGAACTCCATGTTACTTCGGCACCAAGAGCTTGTAAGGTTTCAATTAAAACAGCAGTTTGTATAGTCATGTGCAAACAGCCGGCTATACGAGCGCCTTTTAAGGGTTGCGAGGCTTTATATTCTTCACGAAGGCTTATAAGCCCGGGCATTTCGGCTTCGGCTAGTTCGATTTCTTTTCGCCCCCAATCGGCAAGCGATATGTCTTTTACTTTATGGGCTACGTAAGGAATTGTTTTTGTACTCATATTGATTTTCTTTTCGTTTTTTTGAATGCCATTTTTTGCCGATAGCGTTTAAAATAATTACATTAGCCTATCCGAAAAAAATGTCGATTTTTGTTTTATACCATTCCTACGTTACAATAATTTTGAAGTTGAATGGTATTGGAAGTTGCAAAGATAACCAATAACTTTATAATAATAAATGCCTCTTTATAAAACCATCGATCCAAACTCGCAAACTACGGTTAAAATTTGGAAAATCACGGAGTCTTTTAGTAATTTGATGCAAATGGTTGTGTTAAAACCAGAAAGCCTACAACGTGTTTCGGGCATGAAAAGCGAGTTACACCAAAGGGGTTTTTTAAGCGTACGCTGTTTGTTGGCTGCTTTTGGTTATACCGATTATGATTTGTTTTATGACGAAAACGGAAAGCCTCATTTAAAGGACGGCCGGCAAATATCCATTACACATTCGTTTAACTTTTCGGCAGTTATTGTTAGCGATTTTGTAATTGGTATTGATATTGAAAAACAACGGAACAAAATAGGTCTTATAGCCCATAAGTTTATTGATTACGAATTTCAATATTTAAAGCCGGATACGCCCAATTATATCAATCAATTAACCGTTATCTGGTGCGTAAAGGAGTCGTTGTACAAACTGTTCTGTACTCCGGGGTTGAGTTTTAAACAGCATTGTTTGGTTATCCCAATTTCAACCGATACGCAGGAAACTACTGCTTGGATTGATTATAATAAAGGAAAGCATAAATATAGTATAGCATTTTTGGAGTTTGAAGGTTTTACCTGTGCTTATGCAGTAGGGTTAAAGTTTAATAGTCTGTTTAAATTTATATAATAGACTTTTTGTATAGTTTATTTTTGCTGCAGAATGGGGTAGTGCTACTTGATGAGATTTTAACTGAAATTATGCGTAAAAAGAGACATAGAAAAACAATTGATATAAATTTAAACAGGCTCTAAAGTATGAAAGCCTTGGTTATCGGTTCTTTTATGCTTATACTTTGATAAAATATTATAAGTTGTTTTTTAAAATTGGTTTTAATTAATATACTATGAATACCATTATTAACTGGTTTTTCTCCCAATATCAAGAAGTTCCTATACATCTTATCGTACTGGAACTTATTGGTGTTTTTTTTGGATTTTTGAGTGTTTGGTATTCCAAACAGGAAAATATTTTGGTTTATCCAACCGGAATAATAAGTACAGCTATTTTTGTATATATTCTTTGGGTTTACGGGCTTTTGGGAGATATGCTAATCAATGCTTACTATTTTTCAATGAGCATTTATGGTTGGTATTATTGGACTCGAAAAGATACCGATAGTAACGAAGTTCCAGTAACTACAATGACCAAAAAAGAATACAGTTGGAGCCTTCTTATTTTTGTGCTTACTGTAAGTGCTATCTTTGTATTATATAAAGTAACCGATAGACTTAATAGCTGGACAGCCTACGCCGATACATTTACTACTGCTATATTTTTTGTGGGTATGTGGCTTATGGCCAAAAAGAAATTGGAGAATTGGGTGTTTTGGATTATTGGCGATTTAATTTCGGTACCATTATATTTGTATAAAGGTATTATTTTTACCGCCTTTCAGTATTTTTTGTTTACCATTATTGCTATTTATGGTTATAAAGCATGGAAAAAAAGTTTAAGTACAAATATTAAAACAGTTTAATTTTATTTTTTTTCTGTATATTGAAGATGTATTTTATTATTATTTATGAAAGCCATAATGGGCATTAGGCAGGCAATGTCCAACACCAACCGATATAATAAAATTACTAAAGAGCAGATTGTTACAAAAATTTAGACAGACCCTTAAATAGATGAAAAGAAATAAATGTTTACCAAAACCGATTTACAACAAATAAAAACCCATAACCTTACACCCGAAAAAGTTAACACACAGATAAACCAAATAAAAACGGGAATGATTTTTTCCGATTTGGTAAAAGCTGCAACAATAGGCCATGGCATCTTAAAATTCACACCCAAACAGGAACAGTATTACATTAATAGTTACAATACCGAAAAAGAAAATAAAAGTATCGTGAAATTTGTTCCGGCATCGGGTGCCGCCACACGTATGTTCAAATTTTTATTCCAGTTTTTAAAGGATTTTGAAAATCCCAAGGATCGCATTGATGTGTATTTGAGAGACCACAAATCTTTCTGGGTATTTGCCAATGGAGTCGAACGTATGCCGTTTCATGATTTGGTTATAGAAAAAAGTATAAGCATAAATCCCGATTATAAAAAACGGTCCTATCAAGATAGGTTTATAGCTTTTGTAAAAACCATGTTGGATACCGATAAACTCAATTATACCTTTTACCCAAAGGGGCTGTTGCCCTTTCATAAATACGGTAATAATGTTGTTACGGCGTTTCGGGAACATTTATTGGAGGCCACTATGTATGCTTCGGTAAAAGGTGGTGCCAATTTGCATTTTACCATTTCCGAAGTCCATAAAAACATGTTCGAGAATGAATTGAATACCGTAAAAAGCAAGTTAGAAAGCGACACCGAAACCAAATTTTCAGTATCATTTTCCTATCAAAAGAAAGCTACCGACACCATTGCCATTACCGCTAATAACGAATTGTACCGAACACCCGAAGGCCGATTGCTGTTTCGCCCGTCGGGACATGGTGCTTTAATTGAAAACCTAAACGCTTTAAATTACGACCTTATTTTTATAAAAAATATTGACAATATCGTGATTTATAAGCGTAACAAAGCCGTTTCGGAGTATAAAAAAATGCTGGCGGGCGTGTTGTTGGATATTCAAAAAAAGGCTTTTAAATTTTTATATGATTTAGAAGAAGAGTACGTTCCCGAAACAAAAATATTGGAAATAGCAGCTTTTATATCTGCCCAAATGAATGTTGTACTGCATCCAGACTTTGAAGATTTCAACACAAATAAAAAAACGAAATATCTGTACAATGTACTTAACCGTCCAATCCGGGTGTGCGGTATGGTAAAAAATGAAGGCGAACCCGGTGGAGGTCCATTTTGGGTAAAGGATGAAAGTGGAAACATATCTCTGCAAATTATCGAGTTTGCACAGATAAATACTGATAAAGAAGCTCAAAATACCATTGTAGATAAGGCTACGCACTTTAACCCAACCGATTTGGTTTGTGGTATTAAAAACTACAAAGGCGAAAAATTCAATTTATTGGATTTTGTTGATGAAAAAGCGGCTTTTATAACTATGAAATCACAAAATGGAACCGATATAAAGGCCTTGGAGCGTCCCGGACTTTGGAATGGCAGTATGGCCTATTGGAACTCTATTTTTGTTGAAATCCCGCTATCGACCTTTAATCCCGTAAAAACGGTAAACGATTTGTTAAAACCCGCACATCAAATTTATAATGATTGATAAAGAAAGCGTATTACAGGAGTTAGCGTTTAAAGCAGTAAGAAGTTCGGGTGCCGGTGGGCAACATGTAAACAAGGTGTCATCGAAAGTAGAGTTGAGCTTTAACATGAGAGAATCTGGAGCTTTAACCGAGGAACAAAAAGAAAGGCTTTTGGATAAGCTTAGAAATAGAATATCGAAAGAGGGTATATTTGTTTTGCAATGTGGCGAAAGCCGAAGCCAACATAAAAACAAAGCGCTTGTAACAGAGCGTTTTTTTAATTTAATAATGCAGGCCTTAACCAAAAGCAAAAAACGTATCCCCACCAAAATACCACGTTCGGTAATAAAAAAAAGATTGAAAAGCAAACGCCATCTTTCCGACAAAAAAGCCAACAGACGCAAGCCGAATGTTGATTAATGTAGGAAATATAAAAGTCAAAAAGTAGTGTTTTTTTCTTTATTGTAAATTTTTAGTTTTTCACTTTTCACTTAAAAAAAAATACAATTTTTCAATAGCCTGTTATTAATTGTTTATATCTTTGTGCCGTTCTCAAAAAAGGGGTGCTTTTCAGTTATTAGTTACAGTTGGCAGTCTAAATTAAAAAGACTTTTATAACGTAATTTTTAACTTCCGAAAGGCTGAGATCATACCCAATGAACCTGGAACAGATAATGCTGTTTAGGGAGGGACGAACGTTAAGTAAATGTGTCC
>JBKEDH010000071.1:0-1949 GCA_047975295.1 Aestuariibaculum sp. | reverse complement strand
ATTTTCTCATTTTGTTTCCTTTTAATTATTCAACACACACATCAAATAAATTAATATTTAATGTGTCGATTCAATAACTAAATTATTTTTTTAAACCATTTAATTGGTCTTGTTTTTTAGCTATTTCTTTTGCAATCTTTTCTTTTGAAGATTCTGATTTAGCTTTAGCTAAGTGTCCTTCTAATACTTTAATATCAGATTCTATTAAAGAAATTTTTTCTTCTTTAGTAGCTTTAACAGATGAAGCTATAGATGGTTTTAACACTTTACCTTTTGCTGCAAATTTAGCTCTTAGTGGAGCTTCAACTTCTGCTGCAATAACTCTTGTGAATAATTCTGGTGCAATTAGAATTGAGTCCTAGTAGTGTTTTCCATATGTTTGAAGATCACCTTTTGCTGATTCTGAAGTTTTAATTAATGTGTAAATAACATCTCTTGAAGGTCTTCCTAATACTCCAATAGGTGCAACTCAAATTTCACCTTTAGGTACATATCTAGAAGGTTTAACTGGTCTTCCATTAATTGTTTGGACATTACCTTCTTTGAATTCTTGGAATACCATATCTGATGTAGATTGTCCATTCATTAGTAATTCAATAGACATTTCTGATAAATCAGAAGGGTTCGCATAAACGAATATTTCTGCTGGTTCATATGAATATCTTCCAGCATCGAAGTAAGCGAATACATCAGCATTTGTTCAATTTACTGCATTTTCTTCTGATACATCATAGTAAGCTGCAATAGCTCTATGTGCTGCTAATCTCATTTCTGTAAATGGAGTTGTTGAAGCTGAATCATATGTGATTAACTTAACTGCTGCATCACCTGTAATTGTTTCGACATCAGTCACAACTTCACCATCAATTAAGATGTTTGCTGTTTTTTGTGCTGCAATAGGTGTAAAGTTAATTCCATCTTGTTGAACAACATCAGTTCTAGATGTTGGTATTAATTCACCATCTGGTGTTTCTAAAGGTTGTGTAATTGTAAGTACAACTTCTTTAGTTCCTATTCCTTCTGAATAGTTTGCTACATTAGATGTAGGTGCTGCTGTTCTTCTAGTTGCAGCTTGCATTCCCATAACATTTGAGAATCTATACACTCCACCATTTTCAGATCCTTCACCAGCAATTTCATTAGCTTGAATTTCAATGAATGGGTTAATTCTCTGTCTTCTGTCGTGCATATTGACTTTCAACACTTCAACAGGTGCTGCTGTAGATGTTGGTGCGTCAGATTGATATATATACTCTAGCATATTTCTTTCTTATTTCCTTTTATTTAAATTTATTGTTCGGACAATTCTATCATCTTTAATGTGTTAGGGTCCGTTATTTTAGATTTATCAATAGAACCATCAGCATTTCTAGGTAGATCTTTACCTTTTCCTAAACCATCTATTGTAGGTTCAGGTGCTGTTGGTATCTTAATTGTTGGTTTTGAGTTATTACCGAAGAACATTTCATTGTCCTTTTTGTATTTCTCAATCAACTTGTTGTAATCTTTTGAATCAGTTTCTTCACTGATTCCAGCTGAATTTAAAACATATTCAAAATGTTTATCATTAATATCGTATGACTTTAACGATTCTTTTGCATTAGTTTTTCATTCATTAGCTTTTATTTCTGAGTACTTTTCTAGTGATTCTTCGAAGTTCTCACCATACTTTGTTCTCAAGTTTTGTAAAGCTGTTTCTTCAGCTTTCTTTATTGAATCTTTGAGTTCTCTTTTAACTCTTCCTTCAACGTTTTCTTTTCTTCCTTGTTCGATACCTTCTTTATTGTTTTGTTCTATGAATAATTTAACAGTGTTTTTTTTGTCTTCAGGTACTAAACTAAGTAGTTCTTCTATGTTCATTATTTACTCCTTAATGATAAGTATTGATTTTGTGAAAATCATAAACTAGGTATAAACCTTTATAAAGGTGAAAACCCCACACAAGTGCG
>JBKEDH010000062.1:0-7525 GCA_047975295.1 Aestuariibaculum sp. | reverse complement strand
TAAGGATTCCGGTATAAATACTTTAAAGCCTTCACCTTGTTTTTCCCATTTTAAGCGTTTATTAGAACCCAACATGGTTATTTTTGTTCCTTTTTTAGGTGCTATGGATGCTATGGTAACTACCGAAGGAATTGTAGTTTCAAATTACATTGCCATATAAAAGAAAAAGACTTTTCCTTTTTTTTTTTGGGTCATACAATTATTTTTATCTTTAAACGGTTAAAATGTTTTAGTAGCATAAATCGAACTACTGTTAACAGCCATCCAATCGCCATAAGCCTCCAAAAGATTGTAAGCACCGTCTTGCCACTCGCCATCGGGGCCCGGCGCAACATTTAACAGTAAATTACCTCCATTTGCCACAATATCAATTAACATATGGATACCTTCACGGGCACTCATATACTTAGCATCGGGCGTGTAAGACCAGCCTCCTCCCGAGATAATGCAAGACTCCCATGGATAGGGCAACGTTTTTTCGGGCACACGGTTTTCGGGTGTTAGGTAGTTTTGGTTTTTACCATGTACGGCACGGTCAACCACAATTAATCCAGGTTGTTTTTGGCGTGCTTTCACCACTAACTCGTCCATTTTAATATCTTGATTAATAATGCGGTGTTTTAGGTACCCGTCTTCGGCATCTTCAATTTTATGCTTATACCATTCGGTAATTTCCGATTTTGGGGTTTTAGCCACCCAGCCGCCATCTAACCAAAGAATATCAATTTTTCCGTAGTCGGTCAATAATTCTAATATTTGGTTATGGGTAAACTCTGTAAAACGGTTCCACTTCTCGGGATTTTCAAGTGGTGAGTAATTGACGTTTCTGTCTTTTGGTGGGAATTTAGGATCCCAATAGCTATCGACATTCCAATCGGGTTTTGAGAAATAGGCTCCTGCCCATAAGCCTTCATTTCTAAAAGCACTAAAGATTTCTTTGGTAACATTGGCCTTAGGATTGGACGAAAATGGTGTTCTGGGTGATGTAATTTTATAATCGGTATATTGCGAATCGAACATACAAAAACCATCATGGTGCTTGGTTGTAAACACCACATATTTCATTCCTGCATTTTTTGCGGCTTTTGCCCATTTATCGGGATTAAAGTTTGTTGGATTAAAGGTATATTGAAGTTCTTCGTATTCCTTTTTGTAGGCAAAATAATCGTTGGGGTTACTTCCCTTTTTACGTTGGCACCAAGGGTATTCTTCTGGCGATAGAGACCAGGATTCTACAATGCCCCATTGGCTTGAAGCCCCCCAATGCATTAACAATCCAAATTTTAAATCTTGCCATTCGCCCAATCGTTTTAGTACTAACGGATCGGTTTCAGGAACATAACGTTCGTCTTCGTAGATGGCTTGGGCAAACATATTCACCGAACATGATATTGCAAGCAGTAAAAACACTTTTTTCATAATTATTTAATTTGTTGATTTATTTACTTTTAATTGCTTTCTATTACTTTTCCTTCTTTTCTATACAAATCGACTTCGCCATCCAATTGAATGGCTATAACCGTAACATTTTCGTCCTGAACCGCTTCGGGCAAATCGATATACAACAATCCGGGCACATCGCTCCAATATAATTTCCCGACCACATTGGTATTCAGTTTTGTGCCATTGCCCACTACCCATGCGCGGTTTACTTTGTTTTTTAATCCTTTAATCAATAAAGGGCCGTTGGGTTTGTTATCGACATATAGGTATAAAATGGTTTTATCTTTGGACAAGGCCGTATAACCGTTGAAATGACCAAACGGAATACCAGCCCTTGTTCCATAAATGGCAGATTTATGCTTGTTTGTCCATTTGCCAAGTCCTTTTAAAATAGCGACCTGTTCGTCCGGTATGGTGCCATCGGGTTTGGGGCCAATATCCAAAAGTAGATTACCTCCCATATGGATACAATCTACCAAAATACGTATAATTTGATTAAGGCTTTTATAGCTAATATCGTTGGGTTGGTAGCCCCAAGAGTTGTTCATGGTCATACACAATTCCCAATACGGATTTTCGGGTTTTGAAATAGGAACACCTTGCTCGGGCGTGGCATAATCGCCATACCCTTGTAGTCTGGAGTTAATAATGGTTGTTGGTGTTTCCGAAAGTAATAATTCGCGTATTTCCTTGGCTTTCCATTTTTCGGCCGACTGCTCCCAATCGCCATCAAACCAATACAAATCGGGATCGTATTTGGTGAGCTCTTTTATTTGGGCAAAGTTAAATTTTGTAAACTTATCCCATCGTTTTGGGTCGTCTTCGTAGCGTTTTTCGTTTCTTAAAAAGTTGGGATAATCGGGATGCGACCAATCCAACAGGGAATAGTAGAAGCCCAATTTTAAATGTTGGTTTCTAATGGCTTTTGCAAACGGTGCTATTAAATCCCGCTTTGCCTTTGTTTTATCGATAACGTTTAAATCGCCTTGTTTGGTTTTCCATAAGGCGACTCCATCATGGTGTTTGGTGGTTATTACCGTATATTTTGCTCCACTTTCCTTAATTAGTTTTGCCCAATATTCGGGGTCGTAGTTCTTTGCGGTAAAACCATCGAGCTGTTTCATATAATCACTATACGTAATATAACCGTTATGAAAAGACCATGACTCGTCTATACCGTTTACGGCATAAATACCCCAATGGATAAATATGCCCAGTTTGGCATCTTTAAACCATTCTAAACGTTGCTCCTTGGTCAATTCGGTTTGTGCTGTACCCTGATTTACAAAAATGCTGAACACTAAAATTATTGGTATAAATCGTTTCATGTATTTTGTTTTGTTGGTTGTTAGTTGTTAGTTGCTGGTGTTTGTTTTCTGCTGTACAATCTAAAATTTTAACTTTTATTTTTTAGTCTGAAAGTCTTGGTTCTTAGCTCCTGATTCTGACCAATTTTCATTTTTAGTTTTTCATTTTTCACTTAAAAGAAGATGCTTCGGCAAGCTCAGCATGACATAGACTTCTCTATTCTTTCTACTCTATTCTCTATATTCTAAAGTCTTAAAATATTGGTTCTAAACATACAAACATTTTTCACTTTTAATTTTTCACTTTTCACTTAAAAACAAGAGATACTTCCTTCTTCTATTCTCTATCTTCTAATATCTAAAAACCGAAAGGTTGTCAATTATGGGTCATTAATAGTTAACCCTTGATCAAAAATCATCAATTATTATCCCATTCCATTTTATACTGGGCATCTTCCATTCTGTTGCCTTTATCTTCGGTGAAAATCGCATAATTGAACCCCGACCTTAAACTATATCCGGCATATTCGCCCTCCTTGTTTACCGCAATAAAACCAACTTGCAGGTATTCCATATCCTTATGGTTTTTGTGCTTATTGTAAATGCGTTCTACAATTTCCTTACAGGCTTCGAAAGGTGATTTTCCCTGTCTCATCAACTCGACCACCATGGCACTTCCAGCCGTTCGTATTACTGCTTCGCCCAATCCCGTAGCTGCTGCTGCTCCTACTTCGTTATCAAGAAACAATCCTGATCCAATTATGGGCGAATCGCCAACACGACCGTGCATTTTCCAAGCCGCACCACTGGTAGTACAGCCTCCCGATAAATTTCCTTCTTCATCCAATAGCAGCATACTAATGGTATCATGGTTCTCGATATTGATAACCGGTTTATATTTCGATTTTTCCAACCATTTTTCCCAATCTTTTTTAGATGCTTCGGTTAACAGGTTTTCTTCTTTAAAACCTTCTGATAAGGCAAACTGCAGCGCACCCGAACCCGATAACATAACATGTGGTGTATTTTGTAAAACCCGTTTTGCGACCGATATAGGATGTTTTATTCCTTGCAGAAAAGATACCGAGCCACAATCGCTTTTATGGTCCATAATACAGGCATCTAAGGTTACTTTGCCTTCTCTATCCGGATAACCACCATAACCAACGCTACGTACATCGGGGTCGCCTTCGGGTATTTTTACACCGGCCTCTATGGCATCGATTCCCGATTTTCCTGCTTTAAGTTGTTTCCAAGCTTCGTCGTTAGCCGGCAAACCATGATTCCATGTCGAAATAATTAGAGGTTTTTTTATTTTATTTGGTTCTGAAACCGTTGTGGCAGTTTTGGCTTTTATCGAATTATTACAGGTCAAAAAAGCACTTGCTCCAAGTGTTCCCAAAGCTGTCTTTTTTATAAAATCTCTTCTGTTTGACATCACGTTTATTTTTTTAATTTGAATATTCGTTTTGGATATCGAACTCGTTTAAACTTTTACTTCTATTATTCTGAATGTAATGAAACGGAATGAATAATCTGTTGGAGATTCCTCCTCTGTCGGAATGACAATTCGTTTTATTTTTAAACATGATATTCATTTACAAATATTCATTTTTTAATTGTATATTTTTGATGATTGCGCCATAGTACTTTCTCTACTTTCGTTTGGTAAAGGCCCCATTTCAAATAGTAACAAACCGCCTTCAACAATATCTTTATGCGAAATATAACTTTTTTCCATAGCCTTTCCATTTAAGGAAACAGACTGAATATATTTATTTTTTTTGGTGTTGTTTAATGCTTTTACTGTAAATGTCTTATCGTTTTCCAAATATATAGAGGCCACATCTACCGTTGGTGAGCCAAAAGCATAGATGCCCTGTGCCGGATTTACGGGATAAAACCCCAGCGCATTGAATACATACCACGACGACATTTGTCCGCAATCTTCATTCCCACAATGCCCATCGGGTTGGTTTTTATATTGGGTTTCCATGATTTCGCGAACCAATTTTTGTGTTTTCCATGGTTTTCCTATGTAATTGTACAAAAATGCAACATGGTGGCTGGGTTCGTTTCCATGGGCGTACTGTCCAATCATACCCGTACTGAATATGGGTAATTTATCTTCGGGAAGCGGATTAAAC
Source organism: Aestuariibaculum sp. (assembly GCA_047975295.1). Classification (GTDB taxonomy): domain Bacteria; phylum Bacteroidota; class Bacteroidia; order Flavobacteriales; family Flavobacteriaceae; genus JBKEDH01. Next base: position 2,628 of record JBKEDH010000062.1, on the reverse strand, counting down.
GTAAACATGGAATCCAACTTTTTTTCGAACCGTTCTGTTCCGTCCACAACATCAATAAGCCCTTCAATATTGTGCTGTACCGACCAAAAATACTGCCACGCATTGCTTTCGCAAAAATAGGCTGTGTATTCTTTAGGTATAAATGGTTCGATAAATGTTCCATCCTCTAATTTTGGACGCATAAATGTACTTTTGAAATCGTAAATATGCCGCCAATTTTCGGAACGCTCCAAGAAATAATTATAATCGTCGGTTTTTTTTAAAGCTTTTGCAAATTGTGCCACGCACCAGTCGTTGTAAGCATATTCCAATGTTTTGGAAACCGACCAATTTTCATGATGGCCACCAACCGGAATATAGCCCAACGCTTTATAGGTATCCAAATTTCTATCATCGACCATCATACTTTCCTTGCAGGCTTGGTACGCCAACGTTTCATCAAAACCTTCAATCTCTTTAAAATAAGCATCGACAATAACCGGAATGGCATGGTTGCCAATCATCATATTGGTTTCATTACCCTGCATGGACCAAACAGGCAACAAACCTGTTTCGTTATAATGTGCCAACAGGGAATTTACCATATTGGCCGCACGTTTTGGGTGCAAGATGGTATATAACGGATGTGCCGCCCTGTAAGTGTCCCATAACGAAAATGTATCGTACCTATTAAAACCTTCAGCAGCCATAATGGTATCGTTAGCACCTTTGTAATTATGGTTATGGTCGCTAAGTAAGGTGGGAGCCAACATCGATTGGTACAACATGGTATAAAAAATATGTTTTGTTATACTGTCGGTTGTTGTTATTCTAATTTTTTTGAGTTCCTTTTCCCATTTGGTTTCTGTTTCGTTTTTAATGCTATCGAAATCAAAATGTGACGCTTCGTTTTCAATAGATTTTTGGGCGCCTTCAATATTAGCTGTAGAAAGTCCGGTTTTTAAAACGATAACTTCATTTTCTTCTGTATTGTAATTTAGAACGATTTTCGTGTTTTTTCCGGAAATTGGATTATCAACCAACGAATCGTTACTGTATAATTTATACGAATTAAATGGTTTTGACAATTGGATTTCGAAATAAATTCGCTGGTCTCTTGCCCACCCCGTAGATTTCCGATAACCTTCAATCGTTGTGCCGTTAATCACTTTTATATAAGTATCTGTGGGCGTATCCCAATTTAAGGCATAGCCCAAATCGATATGGATTTGCGATAATGAATCTTTTGGAAATGTATATTTATGGATACCCGTTCTTTCGGTGGCGGTAAGTTCGACCTTAATACCGTAATCCAATAAATCGACTTGATAATAACCCGGTGAAGCTCTTTCTTTTTTGTGCGAAAAACGTGAAAATGGTTTAAAGTTGTTTACCTCAATACGTTCTGAAAACCGACTATTGGTAGGCATTACCAAAATATCGTACAAATCGCCGGCACCGGTACCCGATAAATGTGTATGGGAAAATCCGGTAATAATAGAGTCCTTATAAAAGTAACCCGCAATTCTATCCCAGCCCGGTATGCCTATATCGGGACTTAATTGTACCATACCAAAAGGAACGGTTGCTCCGGGATACGTATTTCCGGGGCCATCGGTTCCTATAAAGGGATTTACATAATCGGTCAATTTCATTTGGTTTATGTCCACATTAAATTGTTTGCAGCAAAGCAAAACTGTACAAAGCAGATATAATAAACCATATTTTTTCATTAACTCTTTCCTGTGCTTAAAGCTCTTTTAAATTTATACCATTTCTCCCTTAAAGGTATTAAACAACAGCCACTTTCGATTTTCCATTTTTATAGCCAAACCAAACAATATAGGCATAGCATAAAACGATAAAAAATAGTGCATTTTTAAAAGCCATAAAATCTGTTAAAAGCCCAAATGTGGGAGGAATAATTGCACCACCCACAATAGCGGTACAAAGCAGTCCCGATGCTTTTGGCTTTAATTCGCCTATACCATCAATGGCCAAGGTAAAAATGGTTGGGAACATAATGGAATTGAACAAACCTACGGCCAAAATACTCCACATAGTTACCACACCTACCGTACTTATGGACAACAAGATTAATCCTATCGAAATAGCCGCAAAAATAGCTAAGACTTTTCCCGGTTTAATAATTTTGGTAAGATAAGCCCCTACAAACCGTCCGATCATGGCACCAGACCAGTAAAAGGTTACAAACACCCCCACTACGGCCTTATCGTCATTTTCTGTTAGTCCGGAATTAAGGATGGCTTCTGCAATAGACTTCATCATCCCGTTTTCCTTAATTACGGATACAAGGTTCATATCCAAAAAATAATTTACCAAATAACTTCCAATGGCAACTTCTGCCCCTACATAAAAAAATATGCCCAGTACACCTTGCATTAGTTTTTTGTTCTTTAATGCTTGGCTATATGTTCCCGTAGATGTTTCGGTTATCATTTTGGGTAATTTGGCAAACAAAAATATAATCGCAATAAGGCCTATAAACAACGCCAGCCCTAAAAACGGCATTTGTACGGCGGCGGCCTCGCTTGTTAAATAAGCTTCACGAACCGTATCGTCTAACATGGCTATTTCGTCTTTGGTTTTTATTACGTCACTTAAAATAAACAAGGCACCAACAGCAGG
>JBKEDH010000026.1:0-3876 GCA_047975295.1 Aestuariibaculum sp. | reverse complement strand
GGTTGGTTTTTCCTAAATTAAAAGATGTAGAAGGCAACGAGATTGCAGATGCAGAAATTTGTAACTGGGAAACTTTATCCAATAAAAGAGGTGCAGAATTAGAAGCGTTTTACAGCCAGTTGTTGCGTACACTTTCCACAGAAAAAGGAATGTTAGGACAAATTTTCACTAAAAGTCAAAATAAAATTCAAGACCCAGCCAAACTACTCAAAGTCATTGATATGATTAACAGAGAAGATTGGAATATGATGGGAGCTGACATCAAGGGAAAAATTTACGAAGGCTTATTACAGAAAAACGCAGAAGACACCAAAAGTGGTGCTGGGCAATATTTTACACCAAGAGCATTAATACAAACTATTGTGGCTTGTGTACAACCCAAACCAATGAAAACCATTGCAGACCCGGCTTGTGGTACAGGTGGTTTCTTTTTAGCTGCTTACGATTGGATTGTAGAAAACAACCAACTGGACCGAGAAGAAAAGGCATTTTTAAAGAACAAGACCTTTCATGGTAATGAAATTGTAGCCAATACTCGTAGAATGTGCTTAATGAATATGTATTTGCACAACATTGGCGAAATAGATGGCGAATCTTTTATCAATCCAAATGATGCTTTAATTGCAGACGATGGAAAACGTTTTGATTATGTGTTGGCAAATCCACCTTTTGGTAAAAAAAGTAGTATGACCATTACCAATGAAGATGGAGAAGCCGAAAAAGAAGATTTAAGTTACAATCGTCAAGACTTTTGGGAAACCACTTCCAACAAACAACTAAACTTTTTGCAACACATAAAAACACAACTTAAAATTGATGGTGAAGCAGCAGTTGTACTTCCGGATAATGTTTTGTTTGAAGGTGGAGCTGGAGAAGAAGTAAGAAAGCAGTTAATGAAAACAGCAGAATTGCATACGATTTTGAGACTTCCTGTTGGGGTGTTTTATGCTCACGGAGTGAAGGCAAATGTGTTGTTTTTCAAAAACAAACCTGCAAGTAAAGAAGCTTGGACAAACGATATTTGGTTTTATGATTACAGAACAAACGTACATCATACTTTAAAGAAGAAGCCAATGATGTTAACGGATTTAGAAGAGTTTGTACAACTTTACAATCCGAATAACATTGACAAACGAGCAGAAACTTGGAGTGAAGAAAATAAAGAAGGAAGATGGAGAAAATATACTTATGATGAAATAATTGCGAGAGACAAAACAAGTTTGGATATTTTTTGGCTGAAAGACAAAAGTTTAACTGATTTAGACAATCTACCAGACCCAGATATTTTAGCGAATGAAATAATTGAAAACATAGAATCTGGACTGAATAGTTTTAGAGAAATAATGGAAACAATTAACGGAGAATCGGAATAAGCCAACACACAAAGCCATACACATTGCCAAGTCGCTCGAAAGCCAATCGCCAAAGCCCAAACTTGGCAAAGAGTATGTCTTTTGCCAACGCTACAAACAGAATGCAAAAAAGTACGAAAACACAACATTGTATAAGCGTAATGCGGGCGAAAGTGCTAAATTTAATCGAATTGAATATTAACAAACATAGTGGTAAACCGAAAGTGAAGTGCTTCTAATCCCACACTACACTTATACTTTACCGTTGTATGCTATTAGAACAAACGTATGAACATAAAACCACTTGAACAAGGACAAAGTAGTAACGAAATAATTTGTGAAAGTCTTGTCATTAGTCAATTCTCAACAATCGAAGAAATAATTGAAGTTTATATAAAACTCTCTGAAGAAAATAAAGGAAGTTCAATACTTTTAACACTTGATGATTTAGGACAGGCAGAATATACTTGTTCTCATTCGATAATGAATAACGATTTGGACGAAACTGAAGGATACGATTTATCAACTGTTGATGCGAAAGCATTTGAAAACGGAGAACACATTGGTTATTTATCAACTCCTTCTGAATTTTTTATTCGTAAAAATAATTTTGAAAAAGGAATAATTGGAATAGAATATCCCTCAATTTTTCAAAAAGATTTAAGTGTGGACGAAGATGAATTGGATAGACTAATAGATGCAAATAAAAATCCTTATAATTGGATTGACGACTATATTATCGCAAAAATAGTACCTGTTGATAAATCTTATGAAGCTATTTGTGCTTTTCCTAATGGTTATTTTAGTTGTGATTTAAATCCTTTTGAAAATTATATTTTAGCGAAAAGATTTTATGAAAAGTATGGATATAATCTTTTAGGAATTGGAGCTTCTCTTATTGGCTTCATTAGAGAAAAACAATTGGAAGAAAGTCAATACAAATCACTTATTGAAGATTTGGCAAAATTATATAACCAAACAGAAAGTAATATTGAGAAAATAGTAAGCAATAATAAAAAACACAATCTCCTCTTTCTAAAATATACTGAACAATTAGAATAACGGCATACAATATTGGCAACAATATAAAAAATTACATAAATCAATATTTGTACATATATTTGTACTTGTTAAAATGCAAGATTATGCAAATCACAACTGTATCTGACTTTAGAAAAGACATCAAAACTTACTTGGATAGAGTAGTAAAGAACTTCGAAACCTTGATTATCAATCGAGGCAAAGATTCAGGAATAGTGGTTATGTCGTTACAAGAGTATAATGCGTTGATGGCAACAAACCACGAACTTTCCTCATGAAATAATAAATCATCTATACTTGGTTACTAATTCCGTAACCCTTTATCTTTTTGGTGGTGAGCCTTTTAATGAAGAACGATTTATGTTTTGGAACTTTGTAAATTCAGACAAAGTCATTTTGGAACAAGCCAAAGAAAATTGGAAAAATCAAAATTTGGAAGCATTTCCAAAAATCCCGAATGACGATAATGAGTTTGTTTCATTACCCAAACCTAAAATTTATAAAAACAAATGATAACATTTAAACAAGAAGAAGATGAACGTAGAGGCAAGTTCATTATTTTAGAAAACGACACACCAGTATGAGAAATGACTTACGCTTGTGCAGGAAAGAACAAAATTATTATTGACCATACTAAAACCTACGAAGCATTTGATGGAAAAGGATATGGCAAACAATTAGTAATGAAAGGCATAGAATATGCTAAAAAAAAGGAGTGAAAATAGTACCTTTTTGTCCCTACGCCAAAAAAGCTATAAATGCCGGTTACAGTAGTAACAATGGTTTTGAGGTTGAAATACAAGAATTCGGAAATTGCTTTTGCTTAACCGCTTTTACCGAAGGTACAATCGCTTTTTTACAAAAAAGAAAGGCCAATTTTAAGGGTCAATAACTATTTTTATTAACTTTGATTACAACTTAAAAAAAAATATGAAAAATTTACTTTTAAAATCGGCTATTTTTATAATATGTTTTGGATTTATATCTTGTAATAACGACGATAATAATGAGGAAAATACAACAACGTATCTGCCTATTGAAATTGATTACCACCAAGTAGAAGGTTATACAGATATAGACAACGGCCCAATAAACTATACCCAAAACGGTTTACAAATAGAAACCCTTTACAATACCGATAGCGATACGCACACCTCTTATCATGTAGAAACAGTTGGACTATTGTGGCTATATCCGGGCAGACTTAAAATAAGCCATATAGAACTATTAAGTGGGTTAAAAAAAATAACGTTTAAATGGACAGCTAATAATTCATTATCTATAGCTACTTTATATGATCTTGATGGAAATGTTATTGAAGAACAAAACAACGATACCAATAATAATGGATATGCAGACGTTCATGTTGATGAAGGTGAATTCAAATTTGAAACCAACTTAGAAAATGCTTCTTATTTAATAATATTAGGAGGAGAAAACACCTATGGCCCAATAAAATTTGAATAGCAAAAATATTTCCATT
>JBKEDH010000068.1:0-65075 GCA_047975295.1 Aestuariibaculum sp. | reverse complement strand
CCAACAACCAACAACCAACAACCAACAACCAAGTACCCAAATGCTATTAGTTTACACCCATAAAGTAACACCTCGACTACGATATGCCTTTAAACATATTTGTACACGTATTTTGGGTGTTGAGGTTTCGTTTACCAATAAAATAGTAGAATTTATTGCTCACGACAGCATAAAAATGTCGTACACCAAACAACCTTTAAGTAACGAGTTTTTTATAAAAAATAACGATATTCTGTTCGAGCAAGGGTTAAGCGATATAGATATTAGTGTACATGATTGGGACAATACTAAATGCTTTTTTTATAATGGAGAAAAGGGAGCTTTACCTTTCGATATTTTTTCGGCGGCTTTTTATTTGCTGTCAAGATACGAAGAGTATTTGCCTCAAGTACGCGACAAATACGGTAGGTTTGCGGCAACCGAAAGCCTTGCTTTTAAAAATGGATTTTTACAGCAGCCCGTAGTCGATATTTGGGCGTATAAGTTTAAAGCGGCATTACAGGAGCATTTTCCTGAGTTTGAATTTCCTTGTAAATCGTATAGAATAAAGCCATTAATAGATGTACCAACGGCTTATTTGTACCAATCAAAAGGGTTGTTGCGTAGTGTTATTGGAGCTTTTAAAGATTTGTTCCAGTTTAAATTTAAAAGTCTATATGTGCGTTTTGCCGTTAATTTACATTTGGAACATGATCCTTACGATATTTATAAATATATATTAAACAAACAAAAGCAGTACAATTTTAAATTTCTGTTTTTCTTTTTGGTTGGCGATATTTCTACTTACGATCGTGGTATAAGCCCCAATAATAAATCGTATGTTTCTTTAATTAAACATGTATCCGATTATTGCGACGTAGGTTTAAAGGTTTCGTTTTTTGCCATTGAAAATAAAACGATTTTAAAAGAAGAAAAACGTAAGATAGAAGATATCTTAAATATATCCTTACAGGCTTCTAGACAATCGTTTTCTAAAGTAAATCTGCCCGAATCGTACCGAAATCTTGTCGAGTTGGAAGTACACAACGATTACACCATGGGCTATATTAACCATATGGGATTTCGGGCGGGAACCTGTACACCGTTTTTCTTTTACGATTTAGATTACGAAACGCAAACCCCATTAAAAATACACACCTATCATACTATGGATTACGCCTTGTTAAAACAACGCTCGCTGTTGGACAAGAAAAAAATGCTTAATGGAATTATGGATCAGATAAAAGCGGTAAATGGCGAATTTGTGCCGGTATTCCATAATTATACGTTTAGTGATGTTCCAAGATGGAATGGGTTTAAGGAATTGTTCAACATGATTTTAAATTCTACAGATGGCAATTAACAAAATAACCGATGTTTTTTTCGATTTAGACCATACACTTTGGGATTTTAGCCGAAATTCGGCTCTGGCATTCGAGAAAATTTTTAAAATTAACCATGTTCAAATAGATTTAACATTGTTTTTGGCTTATTACGAAACCATCAACTTTAACTATTGGAGTTTGTATCGGCATAAAAAAATAGATAAAGAAACCCTGCGTTTTGGGCGGTTAAACGATACATTTAATGCTGTACATTTTCCTCTCGATAAAGAACTTGTCGAAAAACTATCTAATGATTATATAAACCACTTAACCGATAATAATTTTCTATACGAAAACGCTATCGAAATCTTGGAATACCTAAAACCAAAATATAGCCTCCATATTTTATCGAATGGATTTGAATACATTCAGAACAAAAAACTTAAAAATTCCAATATCCACCATTATTTTAGTACAGTAACCAATGGTGAATCGGTTGGTGTTAAAAAACCAAATCCCTTAATTTTTAATTATGCTTTACAGCAGGCTAAAACCACAGCTAACAAAAGTATAATGATTGGCGATGGCTACGAACCCGATATTCAAGGAGCTTTGGGAGTAGGTATGGATGTTATTTTTTTCGACGAATTTAACAGTCATGAAACACTCGGTATCAAAAAAATTAATAATTTAATAGAGCTTAAAACGTTATTATAGTAGGATTAAATGTTTAAAAATGAAAAGTGGTCTATTAAAATACATTATTTTATCATTTGTGTTTATGTGGTTTTCCTGTGCCAAGGAAATCGATTTCACACAAGGAGAAGACTTGGAAATATCGCCAATTATGGAAGTCAGTTTGGTATATCTTGACGAACCGGCAAGTGGCTTTATGGTTAATAATAGTCCTGCTGTTTTGCATGACGATGCTGTTATGGGAGTTTTTAGCGATCAATTTGTTGTCGATAATCTTACAAGAGCCGATTTGTTTTTCGAAATTGGAAATTCGATAGATAGGAACCTGTTGCTTACACTAAATTTTTACGACGTAAGCGACCAGCTTCAACATTCCATTTCAATTCCTATACCGTCATCACCAAATAATGAAGTGATTGTTACCGAGCATACCGAAGTTTTAGAAGGAACAAGTTTGGAAGCTTTAAAACGTACAGAACGAATAGAATTTATATTAGAGGTCGATTCCGGTAATCCGGTTGATGATGATACTTTGGGACGTATTTATTTAAAATCGAAAGGTACTTTTTATTTCAATATAGACACTTCGGAATGAAAAAAGCGGTCTTGCTCATATTTGTTATCTCGGCATTATCCTTTTCACAAAACAAACAGGTACTTTACGGGTTTACAGATATACCACAATCTTTATTGCTCAATCCCGGAGGCAAGGTAACTAACAATTGGTTTTTTGGCATTCCGTTATTGTCGCACATCCATGCAAATGTAGGAGGATCGGGTGCTACCATTTATGATGTTTTTGCGGTAGATGGAGTCGATTTTAACGATAAGCTCCGTCGTGCCGTTTATGGTATGAACGCTAATGACTTTTATACAGCTACCCAGCAATTGGAAGTTGTTTCGGGCGGATTTGCTTTTGGCAAAGGCTATGAGAAAAATAAATATTTAAGTTTTGGAATCTATACCGAGCTGGATGTTATTGGTTATATGCCCAAAGACTATGCGGTGTTGGCATACGAAGGAAATCATGATAATATTGGCAGGTATTTTAATTTGGGACACTTAAATGCTAAAGCCGATTTTATTTCGGTATTTCATGTTGGGTATAATAAACAAGTAAACGAGGATTTTATATTTGGTTTTCGCGGAAAAATATATTCGAGTGTGGTTAGTTTAAATTCAACAAAAAATCAAGGCTATTTTGTAACATTAAATGGGCGAGATAATATTTACAATCATATTTTTAACTTAGACTTAGAACTTAGCACATCTGGTTTGGCAAGTATAACAGACGATGAATCGGAAGACGACTTTACCATGAAAGATTTACAGAACAGATTACTACTTGGCGGAAATTTGGGTTTGGGTTTCGATATGGGGTTTAGTTATAGATTAAGCGACCAATGGACGGTTGATGGCAGTTTGTTGGACATTGGCTTTATTCGCCACAGTAAGGATGTAGAAAACTATAAATTGGAAGGACAGTATGCTCTTGAAGGTATAAATCCCGTTTTTCCCGAAGCTGGAGAAGGACAGACCGGTCAAGAATATTGGGACGAAATAAAAGAAAATTTCGAAAATCTTTTCGAAGTCGATACCACCCATACCAAATTTACAACTTGGAGACCGGTAAAGCTTAATGCATCCATCAATTATGCTTTTGGAAAAGATAAAAACAAAGATTGTAATTGTGTAAAACAATCTGAAGGCTATCAAAATGCAGCAGGATTACAATTATATGCCATTAAGCGACCAAGGCGTCCGCAAGCAGCATTAACAGCATATTATTACCGAAAGTTATTTAATGGATTAAGTACCAAGGTAACTTATACTATCGATTCGTATTCGTTCTATAACTTTGGCTTAGGGTTTTCTACTAATATAAAGGGTCTTAATTTTTACGTTATGGCCGATAATTTTATAGAATATCGTAACGTTTATAACGCACAAAGTTTATCTTTACAATTTGGATTTAATTATATATTTAATAAAAATGAAGACTAAAGTACTATCACTTATTATAAGTTTAATATCATTAAGCATATTCGCCCAGACCAATCTTAACAAATATAAATATGTTATTGTACCCAATAAATACGATTTTCTAAAGGAAAGAGACCAATATCAACTTAATTCCCTTTCCGAATTTTTATTTAATAAATATGGATTTGAAGCCATTATGGAAGGCAGTAATTATCCGGATGATTTGGCTCAAAACCGTTGTTTGGCTTTAAAGTCGAATGCTTTAAAGGAGTCGAGCCTATTTAAAACAAAATTATCCATAGAACTTAAAGATTGTAACGATGTTGTGGTTTATACAGGTAAACCAGGCGAAAGTAGAGAGAAAGAATTTAAAAAAGCATATCACGATGCTTTACGGGCAGCCTTTACAAGTGTAGCTGCTTTAAACCATAAATACGATGCTTTAATGGCCAATAAGCAAGTGGCTACTGTAGCAAGTAACGGAAATACCGAAATAGAGCAATTAAAAGCCGAGATAAAAAACCTAAAAGAAGAAAAAGCAGCCGAAGCAACCACTGTAGCTGTAGCGACTATTCCTACGCCAACACCAGCAACAAAAACCGTTGAGCAACAGCAAATAGGGAACACAGGGACACTATATGCGCAGCCTTTGGGAGACGATGGTTACCAGTTAATAGATAGTACGCCCAAAGTTGTTTTTAAGATTAAAAAAACAGGCCAGACAGATTTGTTTTTGGTGGAAGGAAGTAATGGTATTATTTATAAAAAAGACAATGTTTGGATTCACGAACGCAATACCGATAGCGGTGTGGCAAAACAAGAATTGAATATTAAGTTTTAAATAAGAAATGGTATTAGAAACGAAGCAATAAAATCAGAGTACCATATCGTTATACCTTAAAACCACATCAAATCCTTTTTCTTTAAAATAATTGGTTGGGTTTTCCGCTGCGGCAACCAATACAAAATCTCCACCCCAAGCGCCAAGACTCTTTATACTACCGTTAAAATCGGGAAAGTATTTTGAAGTAATGGTTTCCTGTTTGGTAATGTTGGCAATAAGGGTTTCGTGCCTGTTTATTAATTGTGCGAAATTTTCTAAATTCCTACAGTTAATCATTTCCAAAGTAATACTGTTAATGTTTTGGATAATAGTTCCAATATTATTTTTATTGTTATTGTAATGTGCAATACCATCGCGGCTGTTCTGCTTTTGGTTTAGGTAAACAAAGTATAGGCTGTCCTTAAATTTTGGATTAAAATCGACTGGAGCTACCATAGGTATTTTATGTTTAAGCTGGTAGGTAATCGAGCTGTTGCTCTGGGCACAGGCAATATCGTAACCACTACCACCAAAACTTTGTTTTAATAATTTATAAGCATCAACATTTGCCCATTGAGCGATGTTGTTTATTAAGGTTGAAGATGTGCCAAGTCCCCAATTTCTGGGAAATGTTAGGTGTGTTGAAACTTGAATCCCCGTATTTAAAAATTTTGGATTTAACTGTTTTGCGGCTATCAGAATTTGAATAATACGTTTTGAAATGTCGTTTGAAGGGTTATCATTCAAATCCAAACAAAATGTTTCTTCGAACCATAAATTGTTTTTCTCATCAAAACTTTGCCAAATAATTTTAGGTTGAATAATAGTTTTAACTTGTAGCGATTGCCCAAATTTTGTAGGAATGGCAAGAGCCAAAGCACCATCCAAAACCACATATTCGCCCGTAAGTAAAAGTTTGCCGTTACTGTAAAATGTTTGGTGGTTGTTCATGGTTTTAATAGAAGTTATAGAATTATCTAAATGGTTTGTTTTTAACAAATTTTCACACAATATTTGCTTTTAGCGTTTCGCTAATGTATCTCTAATATGCAGATGTGATACGCTTAGATCTATCACCATAGATTGATTATTTTCACGTACAAGTTTACTGTCAAAAAATAAAACTAAACCTATTTTTGTTCTATCAGAATAAAAAACATTTGAAGTCTTCTGTGCTATGATAGTTTTATGAAACAGATGTTGTTCGAAGACCATATACCTATATCTCTCTGCCCTTAATGTATAATTATTGCTATTTTGAATTGGTCTTTCGATAGCAATATCGCCAGACATACCCAAATACAAACAACAACAATAACCAAAAATAGAGAATACAAAAAGAATAATACAATACAGCCATTTTTTCATTATCAATAATATCAATACGATTACTAACGATATTACCACACATAGTCCAAAATAAGGAACTGTAACAAATAAAATTTCTTTTCGCTCTAATAAAATTAAAAAATTGGACAAAAAAACCAACAATACTGCTAATGCCGCTAAATAATAGACCATTCTTTTTCTTATCATAATACAATCTTTTCAACTATTTTTCTATCGATGTCAAGGCTATACTTCCATTTCTTTTATGTATAAAATATGATGAAAAGTATTAATAAATAATTGGTAGTGTTCAAACATTTTATTTGATTAAAAAAAGGAGATTTTTTACTTTTCACTTAAAAGGAGATGCTTCGGCAAGCTCAGTATGACATAAATCTTTCGTTTTTCATTTTCCATTTTTCGTTTTTCACTTTTCACTTTTCACTTTTCGTTTTTCACTTTTCACTAAAAAAGAGATACTTTCTTCGGTAGCAAGACAAAAGCGTTAAAGTGGAGAAATTTCGAATGTTTAATTTTTAATTGTTGTTTTATCATTTGGTTAAAAATAAAAAGATTCTTCACTTTGTTCAGAATGACATAGATCTTTAATTTTCCACTTTCCACTTTCCACTTTCCACTTTCCACTTTTCATTTTTCATTTTTCACTTTTCATTTTTCACTTTTCATTTTTCACTTTCCACTTTTCGTTTTTCACTTTTCACTTCCCCTCAGTTCATCCAACTTTTCTGCTACGGCACTATGCGAAACGGGATGGGTTTTAAAATATTCGGATAAAGAAGCCTTTTCGGTATTGGTAGCGTTAAACAGGTTTAAAATATTCATCAAGTGCATTTTCATGTGGCCTTGTTGTATTCCTGTTGTGGTTAGCGAGCGTAGGGCGGCAAAGTTTTGTGCCAATCCGGCAGCAGCAATAATTTGCATCAATTCCTTAGCGGTAGGATGGTGTAGCATTTCTAACGAAAGTTTAACTAAAGGATGCAGTTTAGTAAGGCCTCCAACTGTACCCAAGGCCAAGGGTATTTCAATCCAAAATGTAAAAATACCATCTTTAATTTCGGCATGCGATAAACTACTGTATCTACCGTTTTTAGAAGCATAGGCGTGTGCGCAGGCTTCAATGGCTCTAAAATCGTTTCCGGTGGCCAAAACAACAGCATCAATACCGTTCATAATACCTTTGTTATGGGTTACGGCACGGTAAGGTTCTATTTCGGCAATGTTTACCGCTTGTACAAATTTTTGAGCAAAAGCCTTAGAAGCCGGTAAATCGTTTTCAATCAAATCTTCAACATTACAGCTTACTTCGGCACGGACCAAACATTCGGGAACGTAATTGGAAAGAATGCTCATAACAATTGAGATATCCTTTTCTTCATCAGAAAAAGCATCAAAAACCAAAGCTTCGTTTTTAAAGGTTTTGGCAAACTGTTCTAAGCAGGAATTTATAAAATTGGCTCCCATGGCATCTAATGTTTCAAACGATGCGTGCAATTGGTAATAGCCATTTATATGCTTGGTTTTGTCCCGTAGTTCGATATCCAAAATGCCGCCACCACGTTTTTCCATGTTTTTGGTAATGGCTTGGGTGTCCTGTATAAGTTTGGGTTTTATATGGTTAAAATATTGGTTTAAGGTTGCCGCATTACCGTGGAACATAAAGTGAACTTGACCAATTTTTGTGGTAGATAGCACTTGGGTTTTAAATCCGCCGCGATCCAACCAAAATTTGGCGGCATTACTGGCGGCAGCCACCACCGAACTTTCCTCGATAACCATGGGAATGGTGTAAAGCGTACTGTTTATTAAAAAATTGGGAGCTACCCCAAGGGGCAGGTAATAATTGGTAATGGTGTTTTCGATAAATTCGTCGTGCAGTTGTTGGAGTTTATCGTTAGTGTTCCAATATTGTTTAATAATGCCTTTGGCCTTTTCGGTGTTGGAAAAATAGGTTTCCACAATCCAATCTATTTTTTTCGATTTCGATAATTTTGAAAAGCCTTTAATGGGTTTGCTCATAAAATATTAATTTACAAAAGCAAAGATACTACTCTTAACAAAAACTTTAAAACTTGGGTTTTACGATTAGAGCGCAATTTATTGTTAATAAAAAAGGTTTTTTGCATAAATTTTAGTAAACTTGGGCTCTCGTTACGAAAAAAATATTTTTTTAATGAAATACATAAAATTCCCTATTTATATCTGCCTATTTATCACGGCAACCTTAGCGGCTCAAAAAAAAGATATAACTTTAGAAGATATTTGGTCCGGCACTTTCCGGACAGAGCGTATGGACGCCTTGCATTCCATGGCAAACGGCAAACAATATTCGGTGTTGGATTTTAACAGGGAAACCCGATCGACCGCTATTAATGTGTACGATTATTTAACCCAGAGTAAGGTAAAGACCATTGTCGATTCCAAAAATATTCAGGAATTACCGTATTTTTCCGATTATACTTTCAGTAAGGACGAAAGTAAAATTATTTTGGCAACCAACGAAGAAAGCATTTATCGCCGTTCGGCTTTGGGCAATTACTATGTATATCAAGTAAAAGATGGCAGTTTAACGTTGATTTCGGATGAAAAAATACAAGAACCCACCTTTTCGCCCGATGCGTCCAAAGTGGCATTTGCCTTAAATAATAATTTATATGTGAAGGATTTAATGTCGGGTGAAACCGAGCAGATTACTTTTGATGGAAAAAAGAACCAAATTATAAACGGTATAACCGATTGGGTTTACGAAGAGGAATTTGCATTTGTGCGGGCTTTCGATTGGAATGCCGATAGTAATAAAATAGCTTTTATCCGTTTTGATGAAACCGATGTCCCCGAATTTTCCATGGATGTTTACGGGCAAGGACTGTACCCAACCCAACAGGTGTTTAAATACCCCAAAGCCGGTGAGGCAAACTCGAAAGTATCGCTCCATATTTATAATTTGAACGATAGGAAAACAAACGAAGTTAAAGTAAGCAAACCCTATACCGATTTTTATATTCCACGAATAAAATGGACCCATAAAGGCGATATATTAAGTGCACAATATATAAACCGATTGCAGAACAAACTCGATTTATGGTTTATCGACGCAAAAGCCAATACATCCAATTTGGTGTTGGAAGAAACCGATAAAGCCTATGTTGAAGTTACCGACAACCTTACTTTTTTAAAAGACAATAGTTTTATTTGGACCAGCGAAAAAGATGGCTATAACCACATTTATCACTATACCGAAGAAGGAGTATTAATCAATCAAGTTACAACAGGTAATTGGGACGTAACCCATTATTACGGTTACGACGAAAAGAACAATAAAATTTTCTATCAATCGGTAGAAAACGGTACCATAAACCGCAATGTATATGGCATAAAATTAAACGGGCGAAACAAAACCCGATTAACTACGCAGGAAGGCACCAATAATGCATCGTTTAGCGCCGATTTCTCATATTTTATCAATACCTTTTCAAACGTTACAGTACCGCCCCGATTTACACTAAATAACGCATCCAACGGCAATGAGGTAAAAACGATTAAAGATAACGGTGCATTATTACAGCTATTGTCTTCAGATTATAACTTGTCGAAAAAAGAATTTAGTACCATTCACGTTAACGGTAACGATTTGAATATGTGGATGATTAAACCCGCCAATTTCGATACCTCAAAACAATATCCGTTGTTTATGGCGCAGTATTCCGGCCCCGGATCGCAATCGGTGTCCAATACTTGGCTGGGTACTAACGATTTTTGGTACCAGCATTTGGCACAACAGGGTTATATTGTGGTCTGTGTGGATGGTCGTGGTACCGGCTTAAAAGGAGCCGACTTTAAAAAAGTAACTTATGGACAACTTGGTAAGTACGAAGTGGAAGACCAAATACAGGTTGCCAAACAATTGGGAAATTTACCGTATATTGATGCGTCCCGAATTGGTATTTGGGGTTGGAGTTATGGTGGTTTTATGAGTAGTAACTGTTTGTTTCAGGGTAACGATGTGTTTAAAATGGCCATTGCCGTAGCACCGGTAACCAGTTGGCGGTTTTACGACTCTATTTATACCGAACGCTATAATGGCCTACCACAAGATAATGCAAGTGGTTACGACAATAATTCGCCTATAAGCCATACTGGTAAGTTAAAGGGACATTACCTTTTGGTACACGGCACGGCCGACGATAACGTACATGTGCAAAACGCCATGAGTCTTACCGAGGCTTTGGTGCAGGCCAACAAACCGTTCGATTGGGCTATTTATCCCGATAAAAACCATGGTATTTACGGAGGTAATACAAGACTTCATTTATATACAAAAATGACGGATTTTATAAAAAGGAATCTGTAAAAACTAAACCAATAATTTAAACGATATAATGACAGACACAGCTATAAAACCACATCAAAAAGAAATTTTTGGACATCCGGCGGGACTTTTTATTTTATTTTTTACCGAAATGTGGGAACGTTTCAGTTACTATGGCATGCGTGGTATTTTGGTGCTGTATATGGCCACTTCTGCAACAGCAATCGATCCTGGGTTGGGGTGGACAAATAAGGATGCTATTTGGCTTTACGGTTGGTACACCATGTTGGTTTATGTAGCATCTATTCCCGGTGGTTGGATAGCCGATAAATTTCTAGGGCAGAAAAAAACAGTAATGCTTGGTGGTCTTTTATTGTGTTTGGGGCATGGTGTCCTTGCAATACCCCAAAACTGGGCGTTTTTTACCGGATTAATTTTAATTATACTTGGTGTCGGCGGATTAAAACCCAATATATCAACCATGGTCGGTGGGCTGTACAAAGAAGGCGATATACGTCGCGATAGTGGTTTTACCATTTTTTATATAGGTATCAATATCGGAGCGTTTTTGGCAAGTATAACAGTGGGCTTGGTAGCTTATTATTACGGTTGGCATTATGGCTTTGGTCTTGCGGGTATAGGTATGCTTTTGGGACAGGCGGTTTATATTTGGGGACAGAAATTTTTAATAGGTGTAGGCGAATTTTCGGGTGGTAACCAAGTGTCCGAAGTCGAGCGGGAAGCTGCAAAACGACCTTTAAATAAAACTGAAAAGGATCGTGTTGTAGTGTTGCTTATTTCTTTTTTAATCGTAGTCGTGTTTTGGGGTGCTTTTGAGCAGGCAGGTGGATTGATGAACTTATACACCGATGCCAAAGTAAACCGTGTAATAGGTTTAAGTTGGTTGCAGGAAATACCGGCAGCAGTTTTTCAATCGCTAAATGCGGGCTATATTATTATATTTGGAACCATAATAGGTGGTTTTTGGATTTGGTGGAAGAAAAAAGGACGGGAATCTTCGTCGTTGTTCAAAATGGCCATTGGTACCATTATAATGGGCTTAGGCTATGTGTTTATGGTGTTTGCATCCAAGGAAGCTAGTGCCGAAGTGTTTGGTAAAGCAGCTATGGTTTGGATTTTCTTGGCCTATCTGTTCCATACTATTGGCGAATTATGTACCTCGCCGGTAGCACTTTCCTTTATAACAAAACTGGCACCACTTAAATATGCCTCTATCATGATGGGTGTATATTTTGCCGCTACCGGATTTGGAAACAAGTTGGCGGGAAGCATTGGCGAATCGGCACAATTGGAGCCTTATAGTGCCGAAATGGTTGTGGACAAGGAAGCAGTTGTTCCGTTAATGGTCAAGGATTCCATCGAAATAAAAAACAACGAAAAGAAAGTGGTAAAAGTTTACGATTATCCTATAAACCTCGATAAAAATTTCAGTTTAAAAGCCGATGTTTATCTGGAAGGGGATAATGTTGTATTTAAACAATTTAACGGTGATAAAACATTTAATAATTTATTCGCTTTTAAAGGAAAAGAAGAACAGCTAAGGTTAGCAGAACTAACCGAAACACTAAAGAAAAATGGAATAACGGCAACAAACCCCTACCATGCCAAGTTAACCTTTGAAAAAGATAAAGATGCCGCCCAAATTTTAAAAAATAGGGGCGATGGTAAAAATTATGGCGTATCTTTTGTTTTGGAAGAAGAACAAAGCCAACAGGAATATCGTACTTTTATGGGACTTACCGTATTTACTGTATGTTTCGGGGTGTTGCTTTTATTGTTCTTGAAAAAACTTAAAAAATTAACACATGGTGCCGAAGATAACGAACGTGAAATGGCAGATGTGTAAAACGATACTTTCAACATAAACATATACAAACCAAATTAATGTTATACGATGAGCACGAACACAAATAATAATTTTTTCGATACCAAGGTTATGGGACATCCGGCGGGGCTTTTTGTCCTGTTTTTTACCGAAATGTGGGAACGTTTCAGTTATTACGGTATGCGGGTGTTATTGGTACTTTTCTTTACAGCCTCTATTTTAGACCAAGGTTGGGGCTGGCCAAAGGAACATGCGCTTGCTATTTTTGGTAGTTATACGGCGTTGGTATATTTATCGACTATGATTGGTGGATATTTTGCCGATAATGTTATCGGATACCGATGGGCAGTAGTAATAGGTGCGTTGTTAATGACATTGGGGCATGCTTCTATGGCTATAGAAACACCATTTTTTATATATATAGGCTTAACTCTTTTGGTGTTTGGTAGTGGATTTTTTAAACCGAATATGACCTCTATAATTTCCGAGATGTACAAGGATAAGCCGGAAGAAAAGGACGGTGCTTACACCATTTTTTATATGGGGGTTAATGCCGGAGCCTTTTTCGGTATCATGTTATGTGGTTGGTTGGCCGAAAAAATAGGCTGGTCTTGGGGCTTTGGTGTTGCCGGTATTTTTATGCTGTTTGGATTATTGCAATTTTGGTATGCCAAGGATATTTTTGGTGATGTTGGAAAAAAACCACAAAAAAAAGATAAAGTTGTAGCTGTTGAAGAAGTGACCGTAACCGATTC
This sequence comes from Aestuariibaculum sp., assembly GCA_047975295.1. Lineage (GTDB taxonomy): Bacteria > Bacteroidota > Bacteroidia > Flavobacteriales > Flavobacteriaceae > JBKEDH01. The sequence goes on along the minus strand of JBKEDH010000068.1, from coordinate 52,012 downwards.
CGAAGATAAAAGAAATCCTTTTACCATGTTAGAAAAGGTGCTTATATACGTAGCAGCCGCATTGGGACTTACATGGATTCTTAACGACCCCATTAGCAAAATTACCGAAGGAGCCTATAATTTATTCAATTTTAAACTTTTCGATATAGAAGGTAATACAGTAATCATACTTATAGCATTATCTTTGTTTTTATTGCTGTTGGCATTGCGCATTCCAAAATATGTACCCATAGTAAGGGATCGGATGATTGCCATTTTGTTTTTTGCCATTATTACCATGTTTTTCTGGGCCATTTTCGAGCAGGCTCCCGGTTCGTTAAACTTGTTTGCTAGAGATTATACCCAACGTATCTTGGAAGGTTCGGCAGGAACCATTTTTAAGATAGTCGATGCTTTAATAACCATAGTGCCACTGGCTATTATTTCGTATGTACTTGTCCAATTATTTAAACGTACGTTTAAAAATTATGCGCTATCCAATGTTATACTGGCCTTTAGTTTTGTTGTTATTTGGGGCTTGGCCATTATGAAAGTGCTTAACGATTATAAATCGGCTTCCTATAAAGTGGAATACGTAAACAATGGTGGCGATGTAAAACAGGCTAAAGTGGTAACGTTTATAGAATATACCGAAGGACAGGAAATTCCTATTATAGACAACGAGTCGGTAAGTCTTTACAATTCGAAAGCTAAAGCCAATAAAGGGAAACAGGTTAAAGGCAATTATCTGTTTATGGAAAATGAAGAGCTTGGTGAAATTTTCAATGCTAATGTTGTAAATATTGTCGAAAGGGATAAAATAGGAGCAGGCATTACAAATAGTTTTGCCGAACTATCTTTTATTAATGGAAAGGGCGAAACCTTAACAAAAGAGGTTAAATTGTCTGAAGCCGATAAATCGCTAAGTGTAGGAGATGTTAGGCAAGTATTGATAAGCCATAGCATAAAATACGACAATCAGAAAAAAGCCGTAAAACAAGCCGTGGTAACCCAGAAGGAAAGTGCCGTGGAGATTGGTACAACGTGGTTCAATATTCTCAATTCATTGTACATTATTGCTTTTGCACCATTGTTTTCGCGATGGTGGAGCAGCAAATATAATCCTACCGCAAACGGAAAGTATGCCGTGGGTATGTTGCTTCTTGGTGTGGGTATGATGGTTGTTGCCATTGGTGCCGATGGTATTGCACCCGGAGCCAAAACGGCTTCGGTAAGCATTATTTGGCTAATCTTGGTTTATCTGTTCCATACTATGGGCGAGCTTTGCGTATCGCCGGTAGCATTGTCTTATATTAGTAAATTAGTTCCGGGTAGGATGATTGCCGTTATGTTTGGGGTTTGGTATTTGGCCGTTGCCATTGGTATGAAAATGGCAGGTATTTTTGGTGAAATGTCTAGCGATATTGCAAAGGAAACCGGAATAAGTACCTTTTTCTGGTATCTAACGTTTATTTCATTCGGGTTGAGTTTATTGGCCTTTATTACAACACCAATAATTAAAAAACTCATGCATGGCGTACGTTGATTTTGAGTGTTTTATCAAAAAAAGAATAAAATAATTTTAAAATGCTCCTACTTTGGAGCATTTTTTGTAAGTTGGTCAACAGTTAAAAAACTAGATAAGATAGATGAAAAAAATAATAGTACTGGCGGTTTTTATTACTTTAACGTCATTAAAAGGATTTTCACAGGAAATTGTAACATGGCATACCGATATGGACAAGGCTTTCGATATAGCAGCAAAGGAAGATAAACCTTTAATGTTGTTTTTTACGGGGTCGGATTGGTGTGGTTGGTGTATCAGGCTTCAAAATGAAGTATTAAAAACATCCGATTTTAAAAAATGGGCAAGTGAAAATGTGGTCTTGGTCGAGCTGGATTTTCCACGTAAAACTGCACAGGACGAAACTTTAAGGGCACAGAATCGGGAGCTGCAACGTATATTTCAGGTAAGAGGTTATCCATCGGTGTATTTTGCTAAGGCCCAAAAGTCTGCCGATGGTAAAAAGAATTTGAATTCATTGGGAAAAACAGGCTATGTAAAAGGAGGTCCCGATAAATGGCTTGAAGTTGCCAATAGCATTGTTAACAAAGGTTAAATCGATTCCAATTCAATATTTTATAGTAAAGGCTCCTTTTTCGGCTGTATAGTAAAAAGGGAGCTTTTTCTTTTCGCAAATGGTTTGCCAATGGGCAATGTATGATTTATAATTGCTGCCATCGGCAATAATGTGTTTGGGGTTAAGGGAATCGATTAATCTATTTAGATTTATTTTTGGCGATTGTATTAACAAAACAAAATCGGGCTTAAATGCTTTCGTATTATAAATGCCAAAACTATCTACAACAAGTAGTTTTTTGTTTCCTAAAATATATATTGGCCGTAAAATGTCTTTTTCAACAGTTTTTATATGTGAACCGATACAATAATTTCGAATAATAGTAGTGTTGGTTCTCGTGATACTGTCAAAATTGTCTGCTTCAATAATCTTATTTTGCGTTACATGTCCCAATAAAGTAAATCTACTCTTGTTAAATATAATAAGTCTGTTTTTAGGCTTGTTCGTTTCGGTATAGATAAAGGTGATTTGACATAAAATTACCGACATTAAAAACCATTTTAAATGGCGATGGCGTTTTCTTTTAATAAGTATTGTACTCGAAACAATAATGCAATACAAGCTAATAACCTGCCAAATATTTATAGGGATATCTTTAAATATAAATTGTTCCTTACTTGAAATCCAAGCAATAAAACCATTCATGTTAGCGATAATAAGTGCCAATGTTTTAGAAAAAAGAGTAGAAAATATGTTTAAAACAGATGCTATTATGGTAATAATTCCAAAGCAAAGTATAATTCCCAAAACAGGAATAATGATAAGGTTCGATATAAAAAACAATCCTGGAAATTGGTGGAAATAAAATAAGCTAACAGGCAGTACACCAAGTTGGGCCGATAACGAAACCGTAAACGTATGCCACAGTTTGTCGAGAAGCCAATATTGGGGTTGCCACAGTTTGTAAAGTAAAGGGTCTATGGATACAATGGCAAAAACGGCTAAATAGCTTAGTTGGAATCCGATATCGAATAAAAAAAGAGGTTTAAACAATAATAAAATCAATAAGCTTAAAACCAGAGTATTGTAAATATTGGTGGGGCGTTTTAAATTTATGGCAATAGCAAGAATACTAAACATGGTTACGGCCCGAACTACCGAAGCCGATAAACCGGCAATAATGGCGAAGCTCCAAAGGATAAAAAGTAATACAATGGTTTTTATGGTATTGCCGTGCTTTAATTGTTCTAAAGGCTTAAAAACAAAATTGAGTATAAGCAAAAGGATACCGACATGCAGACCGGAAATGGCCAAAATATGAATGGCTCCCGCATTAGCATAGTTGGTGTAGGTGTCCTCGCTTATATATTGTCTTTGTCCTAAGAATAAGGCGTTTATAATAGCTAATTCTTCTTTAGTAAAATGGTATGTTTTTAGTTTTTTATTGATGTGGATCCTTATTTTATCTGCTAAGCCGAAAAGACTGGTTGTTTTCTCGCTAATTCTGAACAGAGAAGCATTGTCTGCAATAATTTGATGGTAAACGTATTGACGTTCCAAATACATTTTATAATTGAATTGATATGGATTTAAAGGCGGATTGATAGGTTGTAGTTTTGTTTTGCAAAACGCAATGGCATCAACTTTAAGTAATGGTTGTAAGCTATCGTGTTTTATGTTGAGCAATAATTTCCCACAGGTGTTTTTGCCATTTATGTTTGTGGTTTCTACAATGTATTTATTATAGTAATTGTTGGGTTTTAGTACTTCACGAACTTTAAATGTAATATTTGTAAGGCTATCGGTATAACTACTTGAAAGCTGGGTGTAATGGTCTTTAAAATTATTTTGTTTGTGGAAATTAACCGTTAAAATACCTGTTAAAACCATGAATAAAAAAGCGGTACAGCCAAACCAAATATTTTGCTTAAAATACCTTTTTGCAAGCTGCCATATTATAAAAAACAGAAACAAGCCTATACCGGTGGCTATCCAAGTTGTTGTTATGGATATAGAAAAAAAATAACCAATAACAATACCTAGAACAAAGCAGATACTTAGTTTTATTATATTGAAATTGAGCGTTTTCACGCTCATTAAGATAAGAAATATTTTATAAAACTTTCCTTGCTTCTACAAAATATTTTTTCCAATAGGGCTCGTCCATACTCGAAGTTATAACACCTCGGCTTGTTGTGGAATGGATAAATTTAACCGTATTATTTTCTGTGGAGATAATAAGTCCAACATGGTTAATGGTATTTCGTTTTTTACTTATTTTGAAAAAGACCAAATCGCCAGCAACAACACGGGACAGCGCTATTTTTTCGCCTCTTTTAGCCATGTCTCTGGAAATTCTGGGTAGTTGAACGTTATATTCATCAAAAGCCTTATATACCAATCCCGAACAATCCATTCCAGCTCTGGTTGTACCGCCCCATTTGTATTTTACACCTTCGAAGGTCTTTGCATAATCTATAATAAGTTCGGCTTTTGTTGCCGTTTTTGTTTTTTTAGATATCCTATTTTTTGTTGTCTGTGTTGTCGTTGTTTTTTTACTGCGTGTATTTTTAGAAGATTTACAGCTACTAAAACAAACAAGGAGTAACGCAAAAAGTAGAATTTTTTTCATGTTTTTTATGCCTGTAATGATTTAAAGATAAGTTTGGCCGCTTTCTCGCTGGCACCCTTTCCGCCAAGTTTTTGTTCCAGTTCGTAATAATTTAAAAACATAGTTTTGCGATGGGCATCATCTAAAATTTTATCCAGTTCTTGTTTTAACCGTTTTTTGTTGAAATCGTTTTGGATAAGTTCGGTAACTACTTCTTTATCCATAATCAAATTCACCAACGAAATAAATTTAAGGGTAATAATACGTTTGGCAATATGGTACGAAATGGTACTGCCTTTATAGCAGACTACTTGGGGTACTTTAAATAGTGCCGTCTCTAAAGTAGCCGTCCCCGAGGTTACCAAGGCGGCATGGGATAGATTTAATAGATCGTAAGTTTTATTGGCAATAAAGGCCACATTATCCGATGCCATAAACGATTGGTAAAAACTATAATCCTGACTGGGAGCCCCGGCAATTACAAATTGGTATTGCGGATAATCGTTAACCAAGCTTAACATAACCGAAAGCATATTCTTTATTTCCTGTTTTCGGCTTCCGGGCAATAGTGCAATTATGGGCTTGTTACTTAGTTTATGGGTTTTTCTAAAGGTTTGTTCATCAACTAGGGTGCGGTTGGCAATGGCATCGATTAAAGGATGCCCAACAAAGGTAACCTTGTAATCGTATTTTTTGTAAAAATCTTCAACAAAGGGCAGGATAACGTACATAGTGTCAATATCGCGTTTAATGTCTTTTACCCGACCGGCACGCGATGCCCAAACCTGTGGCGAAATATAATAAGTGGTTTTAAAACCTGCAGGCTTGGCCCATTTGGCAATGCGTAAATTAAACCCCGAATTATCGATAAAAATAATAACATCGGGGTTGTAGTTGGCAATATCTTCTTTACAAAAGGCTATATCCTTAAAAATTTTTCTAATATTGGTTACTACTTCGGCAAACCCCATAAAAGCACGTTCTTTGTAATGTTTTACCAAGGTACCGCCAACGGCTTGCATCAAATCGCCTCCCCAAAACCTAAATTGGGCATTGCTGTCTTCCTTTTGCAGAGCTTTCATTAGGTTGGAGCCGTGTAAATCACCCGAAGCTTCGCCCGAAATAATATAATACTTCATGTGTTTGTCGGTTTTTTAAAGATAACCCGTGCATTCATTTAATTATTCTGGTTACACAGTAAATTTTTAGTCGTGGATGTTTTCTTAAAAAAGTTTAAAAACAAAAGTAAAAATGGCAATTAAAACGGTGATAAGCAAAACGCCCCGTGCCCGATAATCTTGTCTTTTTTTTATAAAAACGAAAAAAGCTATTAAATTTAAAATAGCACCTAAACTTATTAGTTTTCCAAGAAAACCTTCGTTAGCAGCAGCTTTTATTACAGATATAAAGCTGTCGCCCTGCCCTAAAAAAGTTGCGGTTAAAAACAAACCTATACTATTAGCTATTAGCCCAACAATTATGCCTATAAAAATATCTTTTTTCACACGAATAAATTTAAGTTAAATTATTTGATTTTTAGGTTTTAAAAACATCTGTAAAAATAACCAAAACCCAACGATCCACTATTTTTATTCATGTCCTTTTGTCGGGAAGCGATTACCTTGTTTATGCTAAGTCTCTACTATGAGGATTTTATCTATTTTTAATTTTCGTAACAAGTTGTTTTTTAGTAATTTGGCTATGTTGGTAGTGTTGGTCATTGTCTGTCAAATGTTTATTATGGCTTCATGGTTTTATTCGATTTAAGAAGGATTAAACCTCCAAGTATTTAAAGAGGCAATATGTTGGTGTGCCGTTAAATCAAATTGAACAGGTACAACCGAAATATAGCCATTTTCTAGAGCCCATTCGTCGGTATCGTTTTTGCCGTCTAAATTAACAAATTTTCCGGTAAGCCAATAATAATCCTTTCCTTGTGGCGATTTGCGCTTATCAAATTCCTCTACCCAATTGGCTTTGGCCTGTCGGCATACTTTTATGCCTTTTATATCATTTTTATCAAGTTTGGGAATATTTACGTTAAGTACTGTGCCACTGGGTAAACCTTGTTTTAAAACAGTTTCGGTAATTGTTTTTACAAAGTTTTTGCATGCCTCGAAATTAGCATTCCAACTAAAATCCAAAAGAGAAAAACCTATGGCAGGAATCCCTTCAATACCTGCTTCTATGGCAGCGCTCATAGTACCCGAGTATATCACGTTAATAGACGAGTTGGAGCCGTGGTTAATACCCGAAACACAAATGTCGGGTTTACGGTCAAGCAGTTCCCTAACACCAAGTTTAACGCAATCGGCAGGTGTGCCCGAACAACTATATTCTTTTTGTGGGCCGTGGTCTAAAATTACTTTTTCGGCATATAATGTAGCATCTATGGTTATGGCGTGTCCCATACCGCTTTGTGGGCTATCGGGTGCTACCACTACAACATTGCCAATAGTATTCATAACCGAAATTAAAGTGCGGATACCGGGTGCGGTAATGCCGTCGTCGTTGGTTACTAAAATAAGAGGTTTTTTGCTCATAAATAAATTATAAAATCACAGTGCTAAAATACATAATTTCGCAACGAAACATGCTATTTGTCCGGTTTAACAAAAAATTAGTAGCAATTCTTTATATTGGCATGGTTTTTTATTTAATTTAGTGAAAAATCTGAGGCGTTTGTTAACGTTGATGGAAAATTAACAAATAAAAATATGATGAAAAGGAATTATAAAGCAATGCTTTTAGTGCTCTCGTTGTTGTTGGCATTTGCTTCGTGTAGTTTTACCACAAAAAAATTCGATACATCCGATAAGGATAAGCTTTTAATACAAATTATAACCTACGTTTTAAATAATGCGCATTTCGATCCTGTAGAAGTAAACGATGCTTTTTCCAAAGGACTGTTCGAAGATTATATAGAATTATTAGATCCTTTTAAACGCTATTTTTACGAGTCGGATTATAAGGAATTCGAAAAATATAAAGATAAAATAGACGATCAGTTAAAAAATTCGGATATCACTTTCTTTAATGTAGTCCACGAGCGCTTGTTAAAACGTATCGAAGAAGCAAAAACAATGTACAAAGATGTGCTGGCAACACCGTTCGATTACACAAAAGATGAAAGTTTTGATAATGATATAGATAATTTGGCCTTTGTGAAAAATAAAGCCCAAATGAAAGAGCGTTGGAGAATGCAACTTAAATATTCTTCGCTATCCAATTACGATGATTTAATTGAAGAAGACAGACGGGCCCAGGAAAAAGATCCATCCCACAGCATGAGGACGGAAATCGAGCTGGAGGAAAAGGCAAGAGAAGATGTTTTAAAGTCAATGGATATTTATTTTAACGATAATATAGACGATAAAACCCGCGACGATTGGTTTGCCGATTATGTTAACACTATTGTAGAAGAATTCGATCCACATACCTATTATCTGGCACCTAAAGGAAAAGAAGATTTCGATGTGCGTATGTCCGGTAAATTGGAAGGAATTGGCGCACAACTGCAAAAACGCATGGACTATATAAAAATAGTGGCTCTTATTTCGGGAGGACCGGCATGGCGCAGTAATGAACTTGAGGTAGAAGACATTATCTTAAAAGTAAAACAGGAAGATGAAGACGAACCGTTAAGTATTGTCGGTATGCGAATAAATGATGCTATTAAGTATATAAAAGGACCAAAAGGTACTAAGGTAACCTTAACCATAAAAAAAGTGGATGGCACTATAAAAGAAGTGGTCTTGGTGCGTGACGTTATAGAATTATCCGAAACGTATGCGAAATCTTCGGTGGTTAAAAAAGATGGAAAAACATTTGGTATTATAAATTTACCTTCATTTTATGTCGATTTTAAAGACTATAAGCAAATAAACGCAGCAAAAGACGTAAAAGCCGAAATAGAACACTTAAAAAAAGAAGGTATTGAAGGCTTGGTTTTAGATTTGCGTAGTAATGGCGGAGGTTCTCTTCCTGCGGTAGTAGAAATGGCAGGCTTGTTTATAGAGAGTGGCCCCATTGTACAAGTACACGCAACGGGGCAAAATAAAGTGGTTTTAAAAGATACGGATAGATCGGTATCGTGGGATGGGCCTTTGGTTATTTTGGTAAACGAAATATCGGCATCGGCATCCGAAATTATGTCGGCAGCCATGCAAGATTATAAGCGAGCCATTATTATTGGAGGCAAACAGACCTATGGAAAGGGAACAGTTCAAAATGTAGTCAATTTAAACGACAGACTGCGAAATCATCCTTATGGCGATTTGGGTGCTTTGGCAGTAACTACCCAAAAATATTATAGAATAGATGGAGGGTCGGTTCAGTTAGAGGGTGTAAAAAGCGATGTGTTTCTTCCAGACAGGTTTAGTTTTATCGATGTAGGCGAAAAGGAAAAAGACAACCCGCTTCCTTGGGACGAAATAGATTCGGCCATATATAAAACCTGGGACAATACGTTTAATTACAATCAGGTGGTTAGCAATAGTAATGAGCGTATGAAAAACAACCCGCAATTACAGCTTATTGAAGAAGGAGCCAAATGGATGAAACAAAAAATAGATAAAACCATCGTACCGCTTAATTATAAAAAGTATAAAGCTGAATTGGATTTGAATGATGAAGAAAAGAAGCGTTTCGACCCAATAGATGATTATAAATCGAATTTAACGTTTGAATCGACTGCGTACGAAAAATCGTTGTTTGCCCAAGATACTACCGACTTACAGGAAAAACGGGAGCGTTGGCATAGCGATTTGAGTAAAGATATTTATGTGGAAGAAGCGTTGAATGTACTTGAAGATATTGAGGCAACGCAAACACAGCCCATTAAAAAAGTGGCCGACATAAAAAAATAGATAGTCTATGGGTAATAAAAGCTCACTAAAACAATTAGCGCTCCAGAAGTTTAAAAAAAGCTTTTGGGGCGTTTTTAGCTTTTGTTTTATTGTGTTGGTGGGCCTCATTTCGATTTTTGCCTATACCATAGCGCCCGATAATTCCCAAAATGCCAATCAAATGCATTTGCCCATCCACTCCAAAAAACCGGGATTTCAGGTGTTAATGTTAACAATGCCTTCACAGTTGGATATAGATCAAAGTTTTCTTAGTAAGGTTTTTTTTGGGAATAAAAATGTAGGAACCGAAATTCCAATATCATCATATGTCATAAAAAATAACGACATTTACTATAAAGAATACGCATCCGATGGTCTGGAAGGAGCCGAAAAAGTTTTCAAAATAGAGTATCCAGTTAAAAATTTAACGAAGTACATAAGTCAAAAAACCTTTCTTTTGGGTACCGATAAGTATGGGCGCGATTTACTAAGCCGAATTTTGGTAGGTGCCAGAATCTCTTTTTTTATAGGTTTTGTAGCAGTATTTATCTCTTTTTTTATAGGTGTGCTTCTAGGTAGCATTGCAGGTTATTTTGGTGGTAAGACAGATACCTTTATTATGTGGCTTATTAATGTAACATGGTCCATACCGACCCTGCTTTTGGTTATAGCCATTACTTTGGCTTTGGGCAAAGGCTTTTGGCAAGTGTTTGTTGCCGTGGGTTTAACCATGTGGGTGGAAGTAGCACGCGTAGTGCGCGGACAAATAATAAGCGCAAAGGAAATGCAATATGTAACCGCTGCAAAGGCATTGGGATATGGCTATTTTCGGATTATATCAAAGCATATCCTGCCCAATATTATGGCGCCGGTAATTGTAATTTCGGCAGCTAATTTTGCCTCGGCCATTTTAATTGAAAGTGGTCTTAGTTTTTTGGGTGTAGGAGCGCAACCGCCCATGGCAAGTTGGGGTGCCATGATAAAAGATCATTACAATTATATTATTTTGGGGAAACCTTATTTGGCGGTTATTCCGGGGCTTTGCATTATGGGGCTGGTTATGGCGTTTATGTTAATGGGTAATGCCTTGCGGGATGCTTTGGATGTTAAACAGTAATGTTTTGTTGTGTTAATTTGTTTTTATAATGTTATTTAGTCCGTCAATATATTCTAAGACTGTTTCTTTTCCAATGCCGTTACTTGATGAAGTAATGAAGTATTGGGGCATATCTTCCCAGGTTTCCAATAAAATGGTTTTGTAGGTCTCAATATGTTTTTCTACGGCTTTTGGCTTTAGTTTATCGGCTTTTGTAAAAATAATGCAAAATGGAATTTGGTGTTCGCCCAACCACTGCATAAATTCTAAATCTATTTGCTGTGGTTCGTGCCTAATATCAACCAAAACAAAGGCGCATACCAATTGTTCTCGCTTACTAAAATATTGGGTAATGAATTTTTGGAAAATCTTTTTGGCGCTTTTCGATACACGTGCATAGCCATAACCGGGCAAATCGACCAAATGCCAATTTTTATTAATTAAAAAATGGTTTATAAGTTGTGTTTTTCCTGGTCTTCCAGAGGTTTTTGCCAAGCTTTTTCTGTCGGTTAACATGTTTATTAGCGAAGATTTTCCAACATTACTTCTACCAATAAAAGCATATTCGGGCAACATGCTTTTTGGGCATTTGGCAACATCGGAATTGCTCATAACAAACTCGGCAGTTTTTATCTGCATGAACCAATTTTTTTTAAGTTGAAGGAAACTAAAAATTTCTACTTTTAAACCACGAATGTAGGATGTCGTTAAATTTGTCGGGATGTTCCATCATGGCGGCATGCCCACATTTATCTATCCAAAACAAATCGGAATCAGGTAACAAATCATGAAATTCCTCGGCAACATCGGGAGGGGTTACAATATCGTTTTTTCCCCATATAATGCAAGTGGGTGTTTGCATTTTGGGTAAATCTTTTGCCATATTGTGTCTAATGGCACTTTTGGCAATGGCCAGGGTTTTAATCAGTTTATTTCTGTCGTTTACACTTTTGTAAACCTCGTCAACAAGTTCTTTGGTAGCAACGGCAGGATCGTAAAAAACTTCTTCGGCTTTTTTCTTGATAACGTCGTAATCGCTGCGTTTGGTATAGCCGCTTCCCATGGCACTTTCGTAAAGTCCGGAGCTACCTGTTATAATAAGGGCTTTTACTTTTTTAGGATACAGTTTGGTGTGGTATAGTCCTATGTGGCCACCCAGTGAGTTTCCCAATAAAATAACCTCTTTAAAATCTTTGTAAACAATAAAGTCGTGCAAATATTTAGCAAAGTTTTTTACGTTTGTTTTTAAGAGGGACATGGTGTAAATGGGCAGTTCGGGCATAACAACCTTATAACCTCTTTTGTTGAAATAACCGATTACGGAATCAAAATTACTTAATCCGCCCATTAAACCGTGTAACAAAATTATTGGAGTGCCTTCGCCTTCTTCTATGTAACTGTAGTTTTTTTCTTTTTTTAAACTATATGTCATTAATATTTGTCATTACTTCAAGACAAATATAGTTATTTCATCCATAAAACAACTACTTTATTCCATTCTCGAAAAATAAATGTAAAAAACACAGATGTTGATAATTTTTAAAGACGCATTGTGCCGTACATAACGTCCTGATTAATAGTAGATGTTGGTGTTTTATTGGCTTTTGGTCTGTATTTGATGTCATTTTGGCTAAAATTTATTAACAATGTGGTAAAATGTGGTAAAATGTGGTAAAAATTTCAATATATTTGAATTTTAAAACCATAAAGAGGTAAAAAGTAAGTATTGGATTTACTAACAGGAACATACGATTGCAAAGTTGATACGAAAGGAAGGCTAATGATGCCTGCTCCTTTAAAGAAACAACTGTCCTCTATTTTGGAAGATGGTTTTGTGTTGCGCCGTTCGGTGTTCCAAAAATGTTTGGAGTTGTATCCAATGGCAGAGTGGCAGATGCTTATGCAAAAAATGAACAAGCTTAACCGGTTCAATAAAAAGAATAATGATTTTATACGTCGGTTTACGGCCGGAGTAAAGATGGTCGAAGTCGATGCTAATGGGCGCTTGCTTATACCGAAAGATTTAACGGTTTTTGCGAATATCTCGAAAGAAATAGTAGTGACTTCGGCAATCAATATTGTGGAGATTTGGGACAAAGAGCTGTATGAGCAGGCTATAGACGATGCGGCACTCGATTTTGCCGATCTGGCTGAAGAAGTAATGGGACAAGACAATGGCGACGATGTATCATAATCCGGTATTATTGAAGGAGACGGTGGGCGGATTGAATATAAATCCGGATGGTGTGTATGTAGATGTAACCTTTGGTGGTGGCGGGCATAGCAAAGAGATTTTAAGTAGGTTGGGTGAAAACGGGAGGTTATTTGCTTTCGATCAAGATATGGATGCGCTTGAAAATAAAATTGAAGACAGTCGATTTACGCTTATAAATGAAAATTTTAGGCATGTTAAGCGTTTTTTAAGGTTTTATGCTGTGCGACAGGTGGATGGTGTTTTGGCCGATTTTGGTGTTTCGTCGCATCAATTTGATGTCGCCGAACGAGGGTTTTCGACACGATTTGAAGCCGATTTGGATATGCGCATGAATCAGAATAACGAACTCTCGGCATTTCATGTGGTTAATACGTATAGCGAGGAACAGTTAAAACAAGTGCTTTTAAATTATGGCGAATTAAGGGTGGCGCCGGCAATGGCAAGAGCTATTGTTGGAGCAAGAACGGAAGCTGAAATTGTAACGAGCGAGCAATTAAAACGAGTGCTAAAGCGCTTTTTGTCGCCCAAGTACGAAAATAAAATATTAGCACAAATATATCAGGCTATCCGTATAGAAGTTAATCGGGAGATAGAAGCTTTAAGAGAGTTTTTGTTGCAACTGCCCGAATTGTTAAAAACCGGTGGTCGGTTAAGTTTTATCTCTTATCATTCTCTTGAGGATAGGTTAGTAAAGCGCTTTATAAGAAATGGTATGTTCGAGGGAGAGCCTGAGCGTGATATTTTTGGAAATTTTGAAGTGCCATTTAAAAAAGTAGGAGGGCTTATTGTGCCTTCAAAAGAAGAGATAAAAGAAAACAGTAGGGCGCGTAGTGCTAAATTGAGAATAGCTGAAAAACTGTAAGATTAATGAAAGAAGGGTTTTATAAGGTGTTGCGGGGTACGTTTTTGGTAAGCGATGATTCGTTTAAAAATTGGCGTATTATCATTTTTATTTCGGTTTTGGCTATTATTATGATTGCGAGCTCGCATAGTGTCGATAAAAAGGTGTATGAGGTGGCGCGCCTAAAAAATGAAGTCAACGAAATGCGTTCGGCTTTTATTGATGGGCGTTCGCGGTTAATGAAACTTAAAATGGAATCGACCGTATTGGCTAAAATGAAAGTTAAGGGGTTGCAATCATCAGTAATTCCACCAAAAAAAATAAGAGTAAAAATCCAAAATAAAGAATAGGCTTTGGCAGTAAAAGATAAGACCATATTAAATAGAATGTACGCTGTGGCCATTTGCTTGTTTGTTTTTGGTTTGGCCGTTGTATTCAAACTGGGGAAAATACAGTTTGTACAGGGCGATAAATATCGTTTTATGGCTGCCGAAAGGGAAGTAAAAGATGTAGTTATTTCGGCAAACAGAGGTAATGTGTATTCTGTAAATGGTAATCTGCTGGCAACGTCGGTACCAAAATACGATGTACGTATCGATGCCTTAACACCTACCAATAAAGTGTTTGAAGAAAATCTAAAGTCCTTGTGCGATTCGTTGTCTAAGTTCTTGGGTAAGTCTTCTGCTTACTATCAAAAGGAAATACGTAAAGCACGGGCCAATAAGAACAGGTATTATTTGTTGGGAAGGAATCTTGGTTATTCCGATTATATGCGTATGCGCAATTTTCCACTATTAAAGTTAGGTACTTATAAAGGTGGGTTAATAGTGGAAGATACTGTAAAACGAGTGTATCCCATGGGAACTATTGCGCAAAGAACCATTGGTTATGAGCGTATTGATGACAATGGAAATGTAACTAGGCCGGGAATAGACGGTGCTTATGGGATCGAATATTTACGTGGGGTCGATGGTAGGCGCAAAAAACAAAAAATAGGAAAAGGGCAATGGAAGCCTTTAAGTGATGCCTACGAAATAGAGCCTAAAGACGGTTACGATGTTTATACAACTATCAATGTTAATATTCAGGATATTGCGCATCATGCACTTTTGGATCAATTGGAATATTACGAGGCCGAGCATGGTTGTGTTGTGGTTATGGAAGCTAAAACAGGTGAAATTAGGGCAATATCTAATTTAGGGAGAAATAAAAACGGTCTGTACTACGAACGTTTAAATTATGCTTTGGGCGAATCGCACGAACCGGGTTCTACCTTTAAAGTCATGGCTTTAATGGCAGCTTTGGAAGATAAAATTGTCGATACCGCTACGGTTCTTGATACGGGTGTAGGGTATAAGCGTTTTTATGGTAGGGCTATTTACGATACCCGTGGTTACGGGAAAATATCGGTAGCAAGGGCTTTGGAGGTATCATCCAATATAGGTTTAGCTACAATTGTAGAAAAAGGTTATTCCAAAAATCCCGAAAAGTTTGTAAAGCATATGGATGATTGGGGTTTGACCCAAACTTTAGATTTGCCCATTATAGGGGAAGGTAAACCGGTAATACCAAGACCCGGTGATAAAATTTGGAGTAAAAATGCATTGCCTTCAATGGCTTATGGTTATAATTTAAGAATGACACCTTTACAGGTACTTACCTTTTACAATGCCATTGCAAATAACGGTATGTTGGTAAAACCTAGATTTATTCGGGAAGTAAAAGAATTGGATCGTGTTGTCGAACCTCTTAAAACCGATATAAAAGGCAAAAAAATATGTTCGGATAAAACATTAAAGGAAATTCGTGCCATTTTAAAGCATGTGGTAGAACGCGGAACAGGCAAATCGTTGTATTCGTCTTATTTTTCTATGGCCGGTAAAACAGGAACAGCGCAAACCGAATACTGGATGAAAGATTGGAAAGAAAATCGGCGTTACGTTTCGTCGTTTGCCGGATATTTTCCTGCCGATAACCCTAAGTATTCCTGTATTGTGGTTATCCATAAACCAAGTGTTAAAAAAGGCTTTTACGGTGCCGATGTGTCGGGTCCGGTATTTAAACGGATTGCCCAAAAAGTATTTACCGATACTCCTATTATAGACGAAGTTAATTCGCTGGAGGTAAAACAAACGTCGGTAGAAAATGAATTTGATAGGTATTACAAAACGGCGCAGACTTATAAAACCATAATGCCCGATCTTGTCGGTTTACCGGCAATGGATGCCTTGTCGCTTTTAGAAAATATGCAAGTGAAACTAAAAGTAAAACTGCAAGGCGAAGGTATTGTAAAAGCACAATCGATAGATAAAAACAGTAAACTTAAAAATAACCAAACCATAGTTTTAACAGCATCATGAAAATGTTAAAAGACATATTGTACAAGGTGGGCATCGATACGGTGGTGGGCAATACGTTTGTTGAAATAAATACTATCGATTTCGATTCCAGAAACATTGTTGAAAAAGATGTGTTCGTTGCTGTTCGGGGTGTGGTTTCCAATGGACACGATTATATAGACATAGCTGTCAATAACGGTGCGATTGCTGTTGTTTGTGAGGTTTTACCTAATAATTTGAAAAAGGAAGTAACCTATGTTCAGGTAGGTAATTCCCATGAAGCCTTGGCAGTAATGGCATCGAATTTTTATAGTGTGCCTTCCGAAAATCTAAAGCTTATAGGGGTTACCGGAACTAATGGTAAAACCACGGTAACCAGTTTGTTATATCAATTGTTTAAAAAAGCGGGCTATAAAGTGGGGTTGATTTCCACTGTAAAAATATTGGTTGATGATAAGGTTTACAAGGCAACGCATACTACGCCCGATCCGTTAACCATAAACAAGTACTTAAAAGCGATGAACGATGCCGGTGTAGAGTTCTGTTTTATGGAAGTAAGCTCGCATGGTATCCATCAGCATAGAACAACAGGACTGTGTTTTGAGGGTGGTGTGTTTACTAATCTTTCGCACGATCATTTGGATTATCATAGCTCTTTTGCAGAATACAGGGATGTGAAAAAATCCTTTTTTGATAAGTTGTCTGCCAAGGCATTTGCTTTGGTGAACATCGACGATAAAAATGGTTTGTATATGTTGCAGAATACAAGGGCTAAAAAATTAACCTATGCGTTGAAAAACTATGCCGATTATAATGCGCAAATACTAGAAAACCAATTTGGAGGATTGTTGCTGAAGATAAATAATGCCGAAGTTTGGACGCGTCTTGTGGGGCGCTTTAATGCTTATAATGTATTGGCTATTTATGCGACAGCCGAATTATTGGGCTTAGAAAAAAATGAAGTATTGCGGCTTGTAAGCGAATTGGAGAGTGTAAGAGGAAGGTTTCAGTATGTGGTTTCCAATAATAAAATAACAGCTATTGTCGATTATGCCCATACGCCCGATGCACTAAAAAATGTACTGGAAACTATTAACGATATCCGTACCAAAAACGAAGAATTAATAACCGTTGTAGGTTGTGGGGGAGACAGGGATAAGGCGAAGCGTCCTAAAATGGGGCATATTGCTTCGGCTTTAAGTACAATGGCCATTTTTACCAACGATAATCCAAGGAGTGAAAATCCGGAAACCATATTAAAAGATATAGAGGCAGGTGTAGAACCACAAAATTATAAAAAGACCTTGACTATTTTAGATAGAGAACAGGCCATAAAAACAGCTTGTAAAATGGCGCAATCTGGCGATATTATTCTTATTGCCGGAAAAGGACACGAAACTTATCAGGAAATAAAAGGCAAACGTTTCGATTTCGACGATTTTAAAACAGTAAACCAATATTTAAATCAATTAAATAAATAAAACCGATAACCAAACAACACTAAAAAATGCTGTATTACCTATTTCATTATTTAGAAGAGCAATTTCAATTGCCCGGAGCATCGCTTTTTGGTTTCTTAACATTTAGGGCTGCTTTGGCAATTATCCTGTCGTTAACGATTTCTACTGTTTACGGTAAACGCATTATCCTTTTTTTGCAAAAACAGCAGGTAGGCGAAACTATCCGCGATTTGGGTTTAAAAGGACAAAACGAAAAGGCGGGTACACCAACTATGGGGGGTATTATTATTATTATGGCAACCTTGGTTCCTGTGTTGTTGGTGGCAAAATTGAATAATATTTATATAATCCTTTTACTTATTACAACGGTTTGGATGGGTGCCATTGGTTTTTTGGACGATTATATAAAGAAATTCAAACAGGATAAGGAGGGTTTAAAAGGCCGCTTTAAAATTATGGGTCAGGTTGGTCTAGGTGTAATTGTAGGCTTAGCGCTTTATTTTAGTCCCAATGTAACCATAAAGGAAAAATTGCCAATAAGCGCACAGCAGGAGTTGGTAGCTCAAAACCCCAATATACAGCAGTCCAAGCTTTTCGATGTAGAAGAAAAATCGACAAAAACCACTATTCCTTTTGTTAAGGATAATGAATTTGATTATGCCGATCTAATTACTTGGATTAATCCGTCATGGGAAAAATATGCTTGGGTAGTATTTGTGGTTGTTGCCATTTTTATAATAACCGCAGTATCCAATGGAGCTAATTTAACCGATGGAATAGATGGGTTGGCTGCCGGAACTTCGGCTATTATCGTCCTTACTCTTGGGATTTTTGCTTGGGTGTCGGGTAATATTATCTTTTCCAATTATCTAAATATTATGTATATCCCACGTGTAGAAGAAATTACCATTTACATTGCTGCATTTGTTGGAGCGCTTATTGGGTTTTTATGGTACAATGCCTTTCCGGCACAAGTATTTATGGGCGATACGGGAAGTTTAACCATTGGCGGTATAATAGCCGTAATAGCCATTGCAGTACGTAAAGAATGGTTAATCCCGTTGTTGTGTGGTATTTTTTTGGTCGAAAACCTATCGGTGGTATTACAGGTGGGTTGGTTTAAATATACCAAAAGAAAATATGGAGAGGGTAGGCGTATTTTAAAAATGTCACCCTTGCACCATCACTATCAAAAATTGGGGTATCACGAAAGCAAAATTGTTACCCGATTTTGGATTGTAGGCATTTTATTGGCGGTGTTAACCATAGTAACACTTAAGATTAGATAGAATGAAAAACCTTGTAGTTCTGGGCGGAGGAGAAAGTGGTGTGGGAGCTGCGCTTTTGGGAAAAGATAAAGGCTTTTCGGTTTTTGTTTCCGATAAAGGAAAAATAAAAGAAAAATATAAAGAGGTTCTTATACATAATGAGATTGAATGGGAAGAAGGGGTGCATACCGTAGCTAAAATCTTAAACGCAGATGTTGTGATGAAAAGTCCGGGAATACCCGATAAGACCGAAATGATAAAGCAAATTAAGGTAGCAGGAATTAAAGTGGTGTCCGAAATTGAATTTGCGGCACAATTTACCAAAGCAATACTGGTAGGTATTACAGGCAGCAATGGCAAAACAACAACGGCAAGCTTGACCCATCACATTTTAAAGCAAGAATTAAATGTGGGTTTGGCCGGAAATATAGGTGATAGTTTTGCGAAAGAGATTTTAAACTACAATTACCCGTATTACGTGTTGGAAATAAGTAGTTTTCAGTTGGATGATATCGAAAGTTTTAAACCGCATATTGCAGTAATAACCAACATAACGCCCGACCATTTGGATAGGTACGATTATAAGTTTGAAAACTATATCGAATCAAAATTCAGAATAACAAAAAACCAGACTTCAGATGATTATTTGATTTATGATGCCGATGATGAAGTGATAACCAATTGGCTGGAAAAACACCCTGTTCAATCTACATTGCTACCGTTTTCGTTAACAAAAACAATAGGAAACGGTGCGTATTTAAAGGATAACAATATAATAATAACCATAAATAACAACCAAATAATTATGCCAACAACACATTTAACGTTAGAAGGAAAGCACAATATAAAAAATGCCATGGCAGCTTCTACCGTAGCTCATTTATTAAAAATTAGAAAACAGACTATCCGTGAAAGTTTGGAGAATTTTCAAGCGGTAGAACATCGTTTGGAGCATGTACTTAAAATTAATAAAGTACACTATATAAACGATTCGAAAGCAACTAACGTAAATGCTACATATTACGCTTTGGAAAGTATGACGGCGCCAACGGTTTGGATTGTTGGGGGCGAAGATAAAGGCAATAATTACGAGGAGTTGTTTCCTTTTGTAAACGAAAAAGTAAAAGCCATTATCTGTCTTGGTGTCGATAACCAAAAATTATTGGACACATTTGGTGGTATGGTCGATATTATTGTAGAAACACAATTTATGGGCGAAGCCGTAAAAATAGCATATAAAATTGCAGAATCAGGCGATACTGTTTTATTGTCTCCGGCATGTGCCAGTTTCGATTTGTTCGAAAATTACGAAGATAGGGGACGCCAATTTAAGGAAGCTGTAAGGAAGCTTTAAGGAAGAAATGTGATATGCAAGCACTATTTAAAAACATAAAAGGCGATAGGTTAATTTGGGCAATTGTTGCATTGTTGGCAATACTCTCGTTTTTACCTGTATATAGTGCTGCTAGTAATTTGGCGTACAAGCCCAATGGAGGGAGTACTTTTACTTTTTTTATTAAACACTTTGTGCATTTGCTTTTAGGTTTTGTTATTATTTATGGCGTACATAAAATTCCGTATCGTTATTTTAAGGGGCTGTCTCTAATTATGGTACCTGTGGTTATTGTGCTATTGGTGTTTACCTTACAGCAGGATAAGGTCATCGATGGAGCTAATGCCAGTCGTTGGATACAGATTCCTTTTGTGGGTATGACGTTCCAAACATCAACATTTGCCTTTGTGGTTTTAATGGTTTACGTAGCCCGTTATATGTCTAAAATAAAGGATAAAGAGCTTACGTTTAAAAGTACCATTATGCCTTTATGGATACCCGTATTTTTAGTGTTGGGTTTAATACTTCCGGCAAACTTTTCAACAGCGGCGATCATGTTTTTTATGGTAGCATTGTTAGTGTTTATTGGTGGTTATCCATTGCGCTATTTGGCTTTGATTTTTGGTGCAGGTATTGCAGGCTTGGTGTTTTTTGTTCTGGTAGCAAAGGCATTTCCCGATGTGATGTCAAACCGTGTGGATACTTGGATAAAAAGAGTGGAAAGTTTTGTCAATTCCGAAGGTACCGAAGCCGGATATCAAATAGAGAAAGCTAAAATAGCCATTGCAACAGGACAAATTTATGGTGTTGGTCCGGGCAAAAGTATCCAAAAGAATTTTTTGCCACAGTCGTCGTCCGATTTCATCTTTGCCATTATTATCGAAGAGTATGGGCTGCTGGGAGGTGTTTTTATCTTAATTATGTATTTATGGCTTTTGTTCCGCATTATAATCGTAGCACAAAAATCCGATGATATGTTTGGTAGGATGTTGGTGCTTGGGGTGGGGCTGCCTATTGTGTTCCAAGCCTTGATAAATATGGGGGTGGCCGTAGAACTTTTTCCGGTTACAGGGCAAACGTTGCCATTTATTAGTAGCGGCGGAACATCGATTTGGATGGCCTGCCTGGCCGTTGGTATTATTTTAAGTGTAAGTGCAAAACGTGAAGAAATAAAGAAAAAAGAAAGCTTGGACGAAGAAGATAATCCGTTGGAAATTCTATCGGAAACCATATAGTATATTGAAGGTGGAAGCAAAAAAAACATATAAGATTATTTTATCTGGAGGAGGTACCGGGGGCCATATTTATCCGGCTATTGCCATTGCAAACGAACTGAAAAGACGCTACCCCGATACCGATTTTTTGTTTGTGGGAGCCAAGGATAGAATGGAGATGGAAAAAGTGCCACAGGCGGGATATAAAATAAAAGGACTTTGGATTTCTGGTATTCAAAGAAAAATAACCTTGAAAAATATATTGTTTCCGTTTAAACTGATAAGTAGCTTGTGGAATTCCAGAAAAATAATAAAATCTTTTAAGCCCGATGTGGTTATTGGTACCGGAGGTTTTGCCAGC
Organism: Aestuariibaculum sp.; assembly: GCA_047975295.1. GTDB lineage: Bacteria > Bacteroidota > Bacteroidia > Flavobacteriales > Flavobacteriaceae > JBKEDH01. The sequence continues at coordinate 30,367 of JBKEDH010000068.1, read as the reverse complement.
GGGCCTCTGTTAAGGGTTGCGGCATCGAAAAACATACCTTGTTTAATACAAGAGCAAAATTCGTATGCGGGCGTTACCAATAAATGGCTGTCGGGCAAAGTCGATAAAATATGTGTGGCCTACGATGGTATGGAACGGTTTTTTCCTGTTAATAAAACAACAAAAACAGGCAATCCGGTACGTCAGGATTTGTTGGCTATCAATACTAAAACCGAAGAGGCAGAAACATTTTTTAATCTAAACAAAAGTAAACGAACGCTTTTGGTTTTGGGAGGTAGTTTGGGAGCCAAACGCATTAACGAACTTATAGAAAAGGAACTGGATTTTTTCGACACGCAAAATGTTCAGGTTATTTGGCAATGCGGTAAGTTATATTATCAACAATATAAAATATATAACAACACCAAAGATGTACAGGTGCACGAGTTTTTAAACAGGATGGATTTGGCCTATGCAGCCGCCGATGTTGTTATTTCAAGGGCAGGTGCAAGTTCGGTTTCCGAGCTTTGTATTGTGGGCAAGCCGGTTATTTTTATTCCATCGCCAAATGTTGCCGAAGATCATCAAACAAAAAATGCTATGGCTATAGTAAACGAAAATGCGGCCATTATAATCAAGGAAGAAGATTTGAATGCCAATTTCGAAAATAAGTTTTTAAACCTGATAACATCACCGCAAAAACAAAAGGAGTTAGGCGAAAACATAACAAAACTGGCATTGGTAAATGCAACAGAGCAAATAGTGGATGAAGTGGAAAAACTATTAAAAAAATGAATTTGAATACCGTACATAGCGTTTATTTTATTGGTGTTGGAGGTATTGGTATGAGTGCTTTGGCACGGTACTTTGTAGCTAATAACAAAGCTGTGGCAGGTTACGATAAAACATCGACCGAAATAACCGATGCTTTGTTGGATTTGGGTATTGCTATCCATTTTGAAGATAATATGGACGCTGTTCCAAAGCGGTTTTTAAACAAAAAAACGACTTTAGTGGTTTATACACCTGCCATAAAAGCACACACCGAACTGGATTATTTTGAACAAAACGGTTTTACGGTTTTAAAACGCTCGCAGGTTTTGGGTTTAATTACCGAAAACACATTTTGTTTGGCAGTGGCGGGAACACACGGAAAAACCACAACAACAAGTATTTTGGGCTATTTAATGCACGAATGTGGCGAGCCTGTTACTGCATTTTTGGGTGGCTTGAGCGAAAATTACAACTCGAATTTAATTATTAAAGGTACAACGGTTTCGGTAGTCGAAGCCGATGAGTTTGACCGTTCATTCTTAACGTTGTCTCCCAATTTGGCCTGTATCACTTCTATGGATGCCGACCATTTGGATATTTATGGCGATGCTTCGGAATTGATAAAGTCCTTTCATGATTTTTCCAACCGTATAAAGCCTAACGGAAAACTGTTTGTTAAAAACGGTCTGCCTTTAAAGGGTGTAACATTTGGTATTGAGGATACATCCGATTACACAATTCAGAATATAAAAATAGAAAAAGGGGTTTACGTATTCGATGTTAAAACACCTAAGCAATTACTAACAGGACTATATTTTAGTTTGCCAGGAAGGCATAATTTGTTAAATGCTTTGGCAGCTTTAGCTATGGCGTTAGAATATGGTTGTCCGGCAGAAAAATTAATAAAAGCATTGCCCGGATATAAAGGGGTTAGGCGTCGGTTTACCTATCAAATTAGAACCGATAATCTGGTTTTTATCGATGATTATGCTCATCATCCCGAAGAAATTAACGCTGTGTACCAAGCCGTAAGAGAAATGTATCCCGAAAAAAAAGTATTAGTTGTTTTTCAACCGCATTTGTATAGTCGTACCCGTGATTTTGTTGATGGTTTTGCCAAGAGTTTATCTCAGTTCGACGATATTATGTTGTTGGATATTTATCCGGCACGTGAATTGCCTATTGATGGTGTTACTTCGCATTGGCTGTTGGGAAAAGTGGAAAATCCAAATAAACAATTGGTGGATAAGGCCGATTTAGTTACAAAAATAAAAAACAGCAATCCCGAAGTGATATTGACTTTGGGGGCTGGCGATATAGGAGAAGAAGTTAAACATATAAAAAAAGCATTGACCGTTGCGAATTAATTGGAACCACATAAAATGTTTTGCTTTAATGCTTGTGGCGGTGTTTTTATTTGCGTTTGCATCCAAGCGAAATGCAGCAAGAATCGTTTCAAAACCAAAGGTGGAATTTATGGGTGGCGAAAACCTGTTTGTAAGTACCGAGACTGTTAGTAAATTGTTAATACAAAATTTTGGTAATGCCCAAAATGTAACTAAAGAAGCTTTAGATTTGAATGATTTAGAGCAGGCTCTGAAATCGAACCCCATGATAAAAACCGCTGAGGTGTATCTTGCTGTAAATGGAGAGCTTACAGCTAAAGTAGAGCAAAAAACGCCTATAGCGAGAGTGAACACCAACGCATTTTATTATATAGATGAGGATGGAAAGTATATGCCATTATCATCTAATTTTTCGGCACGGGTACCATTGGTAACCGGTTATGTAGAAAAAAACAATTTAAAAAACGTGTATCAAGTGGCCAAAAAAATAAAAGCCGATACCTTTTTAAATAAACATGTTATAGAAATTAACCAAAGTAAAGATAATGGCATTGGTTTAAAGCTAAGACAATGTAAGTTTTTGGTTCAGTTGGGAGATGTAAAGCTTTTGGATAAAAAAATAAACAATCTAAAAGCATTTTATAAAAAAGCTTTAAAAGAGAAATCATTGAACCAGTACAGTAAAGTAAATTTACAATTCGATAACCAAGTAGTATGTACCAAATTATAAGGGATGGAGCATAATATAGCAGTAGGATTAGATATAGGAACCACAAAAATAGTGGCAATGATTGGCCGTAGAAACGAATACGGCAAAGTTGAGATTTTGGGCATTGGCAGAGCCAAAAGTTTAGGAGTCCATCGGGGTGTGGTAAATAACATTACACAAACCATCCAGTCGATACAACAGGCTGTTCAAGAAGCCGAAGCCGCTGCCGATATAAAAATAAATAGTGTTACGGTAGGTATTGCAGGACAGCATATTCGCAGTTTACAGCATAGCGATTACATTACCCGAAGTAATTCCGAATCGGTTATCGACGAAGACGATATCGATAGGTTGGTAAACCAGGTACATAAATTGGTCATGCTTCCGGGAGAAGAGATTATACATGTGTTGCCGCAAGAATATAAAGTTGATGGTCAGGCCGAAATAAAAGAACCTATCGGGATGTACGGTGGGCGGTTAGAAGCCAATTTTCATGTTGTGGTTGGGCATACATCTTCCATACGGAATATAGGACGCTGCATACAAAGTGCCGGCTTAGGGTTGGATGGTATAACCTTAGAGCCATTGGCATCTGCAAATGCTGTTTTAAATCAAGAAGAAAAAGAAGCAGGAGTAGCTCTAATCGATATTGGGGGCGGTACGACCGATTTGGCCATTTTTAAAGATGGTATTATCCGTCATACGGCAGTAATCCCTTTTGGAGGCAATGTTATTACCGAAGACATAAAAGAAGGCTGTTCCATTATCGAAAAACAGGCCGAATTGTTAAAAATAAAATTTGGCTCTACTTGGCCGGGCGAAAATAAGGATAACGAAATAGTGTCTATCCCGGGATTGCGTGGTCGAGAGCCCAAAGAGATAACACTTAAAAACCTTTCGAAGATTATTTATGCCAGAACCAAGGAAATTATCGAACAGGTATATGCCGAAATAAAAAATTACGGTCACGAAGAACAAAAGAAAAAGCTTATAGCCGGGATTGTTTTAACGGGTGGCGGTAGCCAATTAAAGCATTTAAAACAATTGGTAGAATACATTACCGGAATGGATACACGTATTGGCTACCCCAACGAGCATTTGGCGGGCGATAGCGATGAGGAAATAACCAGCCCATTGTATGCTACAGCAGTAGGATTAGTGTTGGAAGGGTTAAGACGCAACGAGCGGAAAATAGAGCAAAAACAAGACGAACAAAAAGCAGAAAGTGACGAGCAAATTACAGAAGAACCAACACATAAAACAGTTGATAAACCTGTAAAGGAACGCCGTTCCTTTCTGGATAAAATGACCGAGCGTTTAAAGGATTTTTTAGATAACGCCGAGTAATAAAAAAGATAATACGGAAAAAATAACGTTTATGAGCAGTAACAAAGAATTTGATAGTATAGCATTCGATTTACCAAAAAACCAATCTAATGTTATTAAAGTAATAGGCGTTGGAGGTGGTGGTAGCAATGCCATTAACTACATGTTTCAGCAGGGTATAAAAGGTGTCGATTTTTACATCTGTAATACCGATGCACAGGCACTTCAAAACAGTGCGGTGCCCAACAAAATACAGTTGGGTGTTAATCTAACCGAAGGTTTGGGGGCGGGTGCTAATCCCGAAGTGGGTAAAAACTCTGCAGTTGAAAGCTTCGAGGATATATCGACCATGTTGGACACTAATACAAAAATGATATTTATTACGGCAGGAATGGGGGGTGGTACCGGTACGGGAGCCGCACCTATAATAGCCAAAATGGCCAAAGATTTGGATATTTTAACTGTGGGAATCGTAACCATGCCGTTCCAGTTCGAAGGCAAAATGCGTATCCAACAAGCACAAAACGGTATTGAAGAGCTGCGTAGTAAGGTCGATTCTTTAATTGTAATAAACAACAACAAACTGCGTGAAGTTTATGGAAATCTTGGCTTTAAGGCTGGTTTTGGTAAGGCCGACGAAGTGCTTGCCACAGCTGCTCGTGGTATTGCCGAAGTTATTACACACCACTATACGCAAAATATCGATTTGCGCGATGCCAAAACTGTATTAAGCAATAGCGGAACTGCTATCATGGGAGCTGCTATGGCTGCCGGACAAAATAGGGCTAACGAAGCTATTATAAAAGCATTGGATTCACCTTTGCTAAATGATAATAAAATTACGGGAGCCAAAAATGTACTCTTATTGATCGTGTCGGGTACGCAGGAAATCACTATAGACGAGATAGGAGAAATAAACGACCATATCCAAAACGAAGCTGGTCATGGCGCAAATATTATCATGGGTGTTGGCGAAGACGAAAGTTTGGAAGAATCTATTTCTGTTACCATAATTGCCACAGGTTTTAATGTGGAACAACAGGACGAAATTTCGAATACCGAAACCAAAAAGGTAGTCCATTCTTTGGGAGATCATTTAATAGAGGAAGCCGCAAAAAAAGATTTGGCAGATAGACCTTTAAAAGTTGAATCTGCCAAAAAAGAAATCGAAACAGAGGTGCCTCCTGTTGTTAAACATACTTTAGATTTAGACTTTGAAGAACAACAGCCTTTTTTTGAGGAAAAAACGGTAACAGAAGAAGATGTGTTGGTTTCAACTTCCGAAGCTATTAAAAATATAGATGTTGTTTACGACGAATTGAATATTGAGGATGAAGATGATTTTGTTATAACACAGGTAAATCAAATCGAAAAGGAAGAAATTATAGAGCCGGAGGAAGAAAAGCAAATAACACTTACTTTCGATTTGCCTTTATTTTCAGCAGATAAAGAAGAAAAAGAAGAGGTTATTTCGTTTTCTCTTGAAGAAGAAGTAAAGGATATAAAAGTAAACGCTTATGAAGAATTAGTTCCTGTAACCGAAGCCAACGAAAATGGAGATATCCGTTATGTGTTGGAAGATTGCTCCGACGATACATCGGAAACTACTTTGGGTAAAAAACAGAAAGCTGCCCAAAAGCAATTGGAGGAATTCGATCAAGACGTTGTTTTCGAAAAGAAAGTTGTAGAGAAAGAACAAGAAGAAGAGGTCGATACAGAAGCAGAAATAGACCCTATGAATACACCTATTTCACAGTTACGGGCACGTGCCGACGAGCGTCGTCGTAAAATGAAGGATTTTAACCATAAATTTAATATCTCCAAGATAGACGATATTGAAAAGGTGCCGGCTTACAAACGACAAGGAGTTAACTTGGAAGATGCCAAACATTCTTCTGAAAGCGATATGTCAAGAACCAGTATTGGCATGGACGATAATGACGATATCCAATTGCGTAGAAATAACTCCTTTTTACACGATAATGTAGATTAAACTAAACTGACTAACTCAAGCAATTAAAGACCCGGATTGTTTTTTTAAAACTTTTCGGGTTTTTATGTTATATAATACAATATTCTTTTTCTATATTCGCAGACAAATTGTTGAACGATGGGTTTACAGGAAAAAATAACATCGGCTTTAAAGGAAGCTATGAAAGCTAAAGACCAAACGGCTTTAACAGCACTTAGGGCGGTTAAATCGGCAATATTATTGGCACAGACCGAAAGTGGTGCGCAAGCCCAATTAACCGAAGAGCAAGAGCTTAAAATGTTGCAAAAGCTCGTTAAGCAGCGTAAAGATAGTGCCGCTATATATGTTGAGCAAGGACGAGAAGATTTGGCGACTCCCGAATTGGCAGAAGCCGAAGTAATTGGCCAATTTTTACCCGAATCCCTGTCGGAAGAAGAAATAGAAAAAGCAGTCGCTCAGGTAATTGTTAGTGTAGGTGCCGAAGGTATGAAAGATATGGGGAAAGTAATGGGTGTTGTAAGCCAACAGTTGGCAGGTAAAGCCGATGGAAAAACAATATCCAATATAGTAAAGCAAAAATTAATGTAAAAAATAGAGTAAATAGATTGCTGTAAGAAAAATAGCTTTCAAACAATAAAGGCTGCGTAGTTCAACTGGATAGAATATCAGATTTCGGCTCTGAGGGTTGGGGGTTCGAATCCCTCCGCGGTCACAAATAAAAAACGGCTGTCTCTTTGATAGCCGTTTTTTATTTTAAATTATTGTTTTTATTTCTGTTGTGTTCCCGGAGGATATTGTGCCATAATTTTGGATACAAATTCCTTTATAAGAGCCTCTTTTTTCTCCATATTTTGGGTTAGATAACCGGAGCCCATACCTTGCCAAACCAATTCTTTCTTTTTGGCATCGATAACATCGATATACAGCATACCTTCGGTAGAGGTGCTTACATTGGGTTGGTTCCATCCCCATCCCCAGCCGGGACCGTAATAACCGCCCCATCCCCAACCACCGTAGCCCCAGTAGTTGTTATATACATCAACCCGTTGGTTGGCTTTTGTGAACAGGCTGATTAGCAAATCGGGATTATCCGATTTTGTAAATCCTTTGGCCAGCATTTCGGTTTCAATAGCACGTAAAATACGGCGTTTGTCCAAATCGCTAATTTCAGCCTTGTCGATACCGGTTTTAAAAAATGCAAAGCTTTTATAGCTGTTAAAATCGGCATTTTTGTCGTAGTCGGTACTTACCCGAACCGAGCTACAAGAAGTTGCCATAACTATAAGGGCAACAAATGGTAGGGTTTTAAATAAAAATTTCATAGCGTTTATGTTTTTTTAAGTGTGTCTTTAAAAAAGTTAATCTTTTAAAGTTAAGGAGTATCAACAATTATACCAAATAAAAATGCCCAAAAACAATAAAAACCGATTAATTTTGCTTTTGCTTATTGTTTTTTTTATCAAAACCGTACGGGCAATGTCGGCAACCACTTTCGCAACAATAACCTCGTTTTATATGGTACTGCTCGGTAAAACAGCGATAGCCTTCCGGAGTTAGGTAATAATCGCCTTCTTCAATGGGTATTCTCTTTTTCATAAATTTGTTTCAAAGATAATGTATTTTTGGATTGGTTTTTGTTTACAATGCAGTATGATTCTTATATCAAAATACTTGATTCCGAAAGGTTATACCGGTATGGCCGTGTATCCGTTTGTGTTTTTAAAAGATAAAAACTTAAAATACGATAAAGTACTTATTAATCATGAGAAGATTCATTTAAGGCAGCAATTGGAATTGTTTATTTTACCGTTCTATATTATTTATATAACCGAATTTGTAATACGGTTGGCTTGTTATAGAAGTTGGAAACAGGCTTATTTGAATATTTCTTTCGAACGTGAGGCTTATTGTAACGAATCAAATCTAAATTACCTTAAAGATCGTATATATTGGAGATTTTTAAAGTATTTTTACGGTCATGGTTTTCAATATTAGCAAGAAAAGTATCAATCAGGAAATAAAACTTCATAAAAAAACGGGTGTCCGACTTTTTATTAAACGAGAAGACCAAATACACGAATTTGTTTCTGGTAATAAATACAGAAAGTTAAAGTATAACATCATGGAAGCTGGAAGGCAGGGTTTTAAAACTATTTTAAGTTTTGGAGGTGCTTATTCCAATCATATTGCGGCAGTAGCTGCTGCGGGACAGTTGTTTGGACTAAAGACTATAGGTGTAATACGTGGTGATGAGTTGGAGGCCAAAATACAAAACAATCCTACTTTGCAGTTTGCGCAGCATTGTGGTATGCAGTTTAAATTTGTGTCCAGAAGCGATTATAGGTTAAAGTCAACCCCCGAGTTTATAAACAGTTTACATACCGAATTTGGCAATAGTTATATTGTTCCGGAAGGCGGAACAAATCATCTAGCTGTAAAAGGATGTAAGGAAATTTTAAATGACGACGATTTCGATTTCGATTACGTATGTTGTGCCGTGGGAACGGGAGGAACTATTTCGGGACTGATAAATTGTTCAAAACCCGGTCAACAAGTTTTGGGATTTCCGGCCTTAAAAGGTGACTTTTTACAACAAGATATTAGTAAATTTGCAAACAAAACCAATTGGAAACTGGTAACCGATTATCATTTTGGTGGTTATGCCAAGATAAATACTGCTTTAGTAAAGTTTATAAACAACTTTAAAAAAGAGCAGGATATTCCGTTAGATCCGGTTTATACAGGTAAAATGATGTACGGTGTTTTTAATTTGATAGCACAGGGCTATTTTCCGAAAGGCTCAAAAATACTCACTATACATACAGGAGGATTACAAGGAATTTTAGGAATGAATATGGTTTTGAAAAAGAAAAATTTACCAATAATAGAATAAGCAATAAGAATGAATAGATTTTGGATTGTATTATGTATAGGTTTGATGTTGTTTGGTTGTAAATCTAAAAAAACGGCAACATCAAAAAAAAATAAGCATAAACCCAAAACCGAACAGGTCGTTACTAAAACGGAAAAGCCTACAACAACAGAAATAGAAATAGGCAAGCCAACTAAAAGCGAAACACGTTTAACAACCCAGCAGTACATCGATTTATATAGCAGCATTGCCAAAACCGAGATGCAATTGTATAATATTCCGGCAAGTATAACCATGGCGCAGGGTATTTTGGAGTCCGGTAGTGGTAATGGCAGATTGGCGCGGGAAGCCAATAATCATTTTGGAATAAAGTGCCATGATTGGACAGGTGAGCGTATATATCACGACGACGACGAGGCTCAAGAGTGTTTCCGTAAATACATCGATGCCAAATATTCGTATCGCGATCATTCGTTATTTCTAACCCAGCGCAGACGTTATTCGGGATTGTTTAAGTTGCGAAAAGGCGATTATAAGGCTTGGGCAAAAGGACTAAAAGCAGCTGGGTATGCCACCGATAAAAAATATCCGCATAAATTGATAAGTTTAATCGATCGTTACCATCTCCATAAATTAGACAAGGAGGTTTTAGGTCGTACTTACAGAAATCCGGATAAAGAGCTTTACGAGACACCTACCACTCGAATTACAACAAAGCAGGAGCCGGAATCCATAGATTTTGCTAATGTGGAAACCCATATAGTACAAAGTGGTGAAACCATGTATTCTATTTCCAGACAATATGGGGTGTCAGTATCGAACCTTCAAAATTTGAATGGTCTATCAACAACCTATATCGATGTTGGGCAAGAATTATTGGTGAAAAATACAGAAGATACAGAAGATACAGAAGAAACGCCATTAACTTCAGCAGAAAAAACAGAAAAAAGGATACACATAGTAAAAAAAGGGGAAACTCTCTATTCTATTTCAAAACAATACAACATAACGGTTCAAGCCATAAAAGCTCTAAATACTTTAACGAATAATACCTTGAGCATTGGACAGGAACTGCATATAAAATAATATTTAATTATGATTTATAAACGAAGTAGTGCCTTGTTTGCCGAGGCCGAAAAAGTTATTCCGGGAGGTGTAAATTCACCAGTAAGGGCATTTAAAGGGGTTGGCGGGACGCCCATTTTTGTAAAAGAAGCAAAAGGAGCTTATCTATATGATGAAGATGGTAATAAACTTGTCGATTATATTAACTCTTGGGGACCTATGATTTTGGGGCATGCCCACGAACCTGTGGTTAATGCGGTGGTCGAAAAAGCAAGAAAAGGAACATCGTTTGGTATGCCTACCGAAATTGAAACCCAAATAGCCGAACTTGCGGTTACCATGGTACCGAATATCGATAAGATACGCTTTGTAAATTCGGGAACGGAGGCTTGTATGAGTGCCGTTCGTTTGGCAAGAGGGTTTACAGGAAAAGATAAAATAATAAAATTTTCGGGTTGTTACCACGGCCATAGCGATTCGTTTTTAATACAAGCGGGTAGTGGTGCCAGTACTTTTGGTACGCCCAATAGTCCTGGTGTAACACAAGGAACGGCAAAAGATACTTTATTGGCGCGTTACAACGATATAGAGAACGTTAAGCAAATTGTGGCGGCCAACACTAACGAGATAGCTTGTATTATTATAGAGCCCGTAGCTGGGAATATGGGCTGCGTGCCACCTAAAAATGACTTTTTAAAAAAAATAAGGACCGTTTGCGATGAGAATAATATTTTATTGATTTTTGATGAGGTAATGACCGGTTTTCGATTGGCAAAGGGTGGCGCCCAACAATGGTTTAACATTAATGCCGATATTGTTTGCTTCGGAAAAGTAATTGGTGGTGGTTTGCCTGTTGGCGCTTTTGCGGCAAGAAATGAAATTATGGATTATTTGGCACCTCTAGGGCAGGTTTACCAAGCAGGAACTTTAAGTGGAAACCCTTTGGCTATGGCAGCAGGATTGGTCATGTTAACCGAACTTGATAACGATAGCGGTGTGTTTAAGCGTTTGGCTGAAAAAACCGAATACTTACATAAAGGTATGGCTAAAGTGCTGACCGATAACAATATAGTTTATACCATAAACCGTTTGGGCTCGATGATTTCGGTACATTTTGACAATGCTGAAGTAGTCGATTTTGATACGGCAGCAAAAGGCAATAACCATACGTTTAAAACGTTTTTTCACGGTTTGTTAAAAGAGGGAGTTTATATTGCACCAAGTGCTTTCGAAACTTGGTTTATAACCGATGCCTTAACCTATGCCGATTTAGACTTTACCATAAATGCCGTTAATACGGTTGCAAAAACATTGTAGAAAAATTAGTTTAAATGAGTTCTAATAAAAAAGAGGCCTTTTTTTCTAAAAGACCTCTTTTTACAAACAAACTATAACCAACTAATTATTTTCTATTCTTATTTTTATTCCTGCCCATTTTTTTAGAACCTCTGTTTTTGGCTCGTGTCTCCATTTTGTCTTGGTTCTTTTCCCATTTAGCGTACTGTTCGTCGTTTAGTATTTTTCTCATCTTGGCCTTTTGCTCAATTTGATGGTCTAAACGCTCGTTCGCCATTTTAAGGCGTTCTTCTTTGCTGGGTTTTGCTTTTTCGTCGTTTTCGCGCATGACTTTAAAGGCTTCCATTTTGGCCTTACGTCTTTCGGCATTTTCTAAGTTTATTTTATAAACATCGTCTTGTTGCGATTTGTTCAGGTCTAAATCCAAAGTCATTCTTTTGGTATGTAAACCGGCCATTTCCTCAGGGGTGTATTGCTCCATTTTTTCTCTTTTGTCCGGACGCTCCCTGTTTTCATCTTGAGCGAATATCTGTAAACCAGATAAGGCTACTGCAAGTATTAATAATTTTTTCATCTTGTTCTAAATTTTAAATGTTTATGCCCATAGGACTTCTGCAGGTAAAAAAGGTTTAAGATGAAATCTGTATTTAACTAAAACTTAACACAAGAGCTTTGTAGAGAGGTTTAAGTTGGTCTATTTTGAAAGTCTGTCGGTTTTTAATAAACCGATAGGCACAACTAAAAAGAGCTCCGTTTTTTCTTAAAAAATTAACATAAAGGGATGGTAACTCTTAAAGAAGTTTTAAAATTTTAATATTCAGTGTTAAACATTTGTAAATTACTTTATTGTAAGCTGTAAATTTTGTCTATTTGTACTGTAATTAGTTAATAATTAAAAAAGTAATTTTTTTTCATACAAAATTATTAGTTAATAAATTAGTTTAGTTGGTTAGTTTGTAAGGACCCAATAATTGTAAAGCAGTTATTGGGTCTTTTTTTTTGTACAGAGATGAATTGGAAAAAGAAGTTATATGTGCCAAATTAGTTTGTATTTTTTAAATTTTATTGGTAATATCGACCTAAATTAAAAGCAGCTAAACTTATGAGTAAGAATTTTTTAGTTTATCTAATCGTATTATGTTTTAGTTCCCATTGGTTCGTTCAAGGACAGAATCTTGTTTTCGATATGTTGGATTTTAGTAACCCTAAATTATCGGAAGTTAAAGCCATGTACGATAAAAACGATACCAAAGGAGCAGGTAAGGCATTGCTAAAAGCCTTTAGGAAAAAAGACAACCTATACCTAAAAGCAACCCAAGCCGATATTTCTTATATAAAACAATATTTTAAAGAAGATGTTGCCTATTCCCTTAAGGTTGCAGACGAGGTAAGTCGGAATTTCTTTTTGTTCCAATACGAATGGGATATGGAAAAAACCTATGTGCCCTATATCTTTAAAGATGAAATAGATTGGCAGGTTAATCCGTTTGGAGACGAAGAGTGGACATTTATGCTTAGCCGCCACCGTTTTTGGTTAGATCTGGGTAAGGCCTATATGCTTACCGGAAAAGAGAAATATGTGAAGAAATTTATAGAACAGGCTACCCATTGGATAAAAAACAATAAAATATCGAAGAAAACATCGTGGACCACTTGGCGGCGTATAGAAGCCGGTATCCGAATGGAAAATTGGATTAAGAGTTTCGAATATATGAAAAATTCAAAGTATATAACACCGGAGTTTTTCAATATGTTTTTAGCCAGTATTATAGAACACGCCAATTATCTCGACTCTAAGTTTAGTGGGCATTCGCAAACCAGTAACTGGGGTGTGATAGAATTTAATGGATTGTTTACTGCTGGTACTTTTATGGATTATTTTAAAAAAGGAAACGAATGGCAGCAAAGTGCGGTCGATAAATTGCACCAATGTATCCAGAACCAGATACTGAACGATGGTACACAATGGGAGCAATCGCCTATGTACCATAACGAAGTTATGCACTGCTTTATGAATACCATTTTATTAGCAAAAAGAGCCAATATAAAACTTACCGATAGGATTATAAATAAAACGAACGATATGGTTCGTGCCAATATCGAATGGCAAAAACCAAACTATAACGAACCGCTTTTGGGCGATAGTGACGACAACGATTTGCGGGATATGCTAACAACAGCGGCCTTACTATTTAATAGCAAAATGTTTAAATCTCGTGCATATAAATCGCTTAATTACGAAAACTATTTCCTGTTTGGTAAACAAACCGCCCAAGAATATAGAAATATGGGCGAAAAAATACCGGAATTTCTGTCGGCATACCAGTTTAATTCGGGCGATCTTTATTCGCGTTCGTCTTGGGAAGAAGATGCTTTTTACAGCAGTTTCCACATGAGACGTATTGGAGGAGGGCATTCGCACGATAATTTGCTCCATTTTTCGCTTTTTGCCAACGGACAGGATTATTTGGTCGATACGGGACGCTATACTTACGTTTATAACGATTGGCGTAAGTACTTCAAAGAAAATACAGCACATAATACACTGGGTGTCGATAATTTACCTAACTCTATATATGCCGGTTCGTGGAGCAATAGTTTCGATGCAAAATCTGAAGGAGCCTATGTTGTTATTAAGGAAGGTTTCGATTATGCCGAGGCACTTAATAAAGCTTATCTGCGTTTGGACGATCCTGTATTGATGAAACGCCGTATGTTGTACCTTAAACCTGATGTATGGTTGTTAATAGATAGCTTCGAAGCAAAAGAAGAACATACGTACTCGCAATATTTTAATTTTATAGATAAAGAGGTTAAAGTTGTTAATGGTGGGCTAAGTACTGCATACAGTAAAAACAATTTAAGGATACAGCCGCTAAAAACAGTAGATACTAAATTGATAGACGCTTGGTATTCGCCCGATTATAATTTTAAAGAAGAAATTAAACGAGCCGAATTATCTAAAAAGACAAAGGGATTCAACTCGTTTGTAACTTTATTGTATTTTCCAGAAAAAACAAATGTAACATATAAAATGCTGCCGGTTTACAATAGGGCTAAAACCCAGATACTTGCCCAAGAGCAAGTCGAGGCCGTTCAATTAAAAGTTAATAATAAAGAGTATATTATAATGGTGTCCCACGAAGCTGCATCGTCGTTAACATCTTATAAAATTGTAAACGATCAAGTACTAACCGGCGAAGTGGTATTGGTTGAACGTGATGGTGATAAGCAAACCATTAAGGTGATAAAATAAGACAGAAATTCCAAAATACAAAATTTTCAATCGTAAACCGTAAATCAAAAGAGATGTATATCGAACCGTTTTTAGACTACTTAAAGCTCGAAAAAAAATACTCTAATCTTACGATTAAAGCATATAAAAACGATTTGGAGGCTTTTTCGAACTTTATAAGCGAAGCATATCGGCAAAATGATATTTCTCAGGCTAACTATCCACAAATACGGCGCTGGATTGTAACCATGGTTGAAAGCGGCATATCCAATCGGAGCATAAACCGAAAAACATCGGCATTAAATACCTATTATAAATTTCTATTAAAAACAAAAACAACAAGTGTGAATCCTTTGGCTAAACACAGGGCTTTAAAGGTGAGTAAAAAGGTGCAAGTGCCATTTTCAGAAGCCGAAATAAAGACTGTGTTGGAAAGTACCATGTTCGAAGATGGTTTTGCGGGAATACGGGATAAGTTGATTGTCGAACTTTTTTATTCTACCGGAATACGCCGAATAGAATTAATAGAAATAAAGCTAAACAATGTCGATATAGAAAACAAGCAGTTAAAGGTATTAGGCAAACGCAACAAAGAGCGGATAATACCTTTGTTGCCATCTGTCACCAAAACATTGAAGGTGTATTTACAAGAGCGCCATGCTCTTGAAAACATAAAAGATCCAGAGTATTTATTTTTATCACAAAAGGGCGTTAAAATTTACGAAACGCTTGTTTACAGAATAATAAATAGCTATTTTAGTAGGGCATCTGCCAAAGTAAAAAAGAGTCCCCATATACTAAGGCACTCATTTGCAACGCATTTACTTAACCAAGGTGCCGACTTAAATGCTGTTAAAGAACTTTTAGGACACACTAGTTTGGCCGCAACGCAGGTTTACGCCCACAATAGTATAGCAGAATTAAAAAAAGTATATACAAATGCCCATCCTAGAAGTAAAAAACAAGAGCAATAAAAAATAATTGTTTAACCAAAAACTTAAATTGTATGAAAGTAAACACACAATCTGTTAATTTTAATGCAGACCAAAAATTAATAGAATTCATTCAAAAACGAATGGATAAACTAGATTTGTTCTACGATAAAGTAATAAAATCCGATGTGTTTTTAAAAGTGGAGAATACCAGTGAAAAAGAAAATAAAATTGTCGAAGCGAGAGTTAGTGTACCCGGCGATGTTTTAATTGCTAAAAAACAATGTAAGTCGTTCGAGGAGGGTGCCGATATAGCCGCGGCCTCGTTAGAGCGGCAATTAAAAAAACGAAAAGAAAAGCTAAGAGCGCATTTATAATAAAATTTTTCTAAAAATGTTTTGAATAAAGAAATAAATATATACATTTGCAGTCCGTTAGAAATAGCGGGCTTTTTTTGTGTACAAAAAAAGCAATAAAAAAGCCTCCATAGCTCAGCTGGCTAGAGCAGCTGATTTGTAATCAGCAGGTCGTGGGTTCGAGTCCCTCTGGAGGCTCAAGATATTAAAAAGTATAGTGTCCCGAAAAATAATATTTGGGAAGTTCATTGAAAATTTAAGCGGGGAGATACTCAAGCGGCCAACGAGGACAGACTGTAAATCTGTTGGTTTTCACCTTCGCAGGTTCGAATCCTGCTCTCCCCACAAAAAATTCAAAATAAAGTTATCAAAAATGTATTTTTGTGAAACTTTATTTTAAAATTTTGGTAAGGGGTCACTCTTGCGGATACACAAGCATACGAGTGAGTCCATAAAATATGAAAATTGCGGGAGTAGCTCAGTTGGTAGAGCGTCAGCCTTCCAAGCTGAATGTCGCCGGTTCGAACCCGGTCTCCCGCTCAAGTCTTGAAATCGGAAAAATTTCAAATTAAAAAGTTTTAAATGCTGTAAAAGTGTAAAACTTTAAATGAAAAATGCCGGTGTAGCTCAGGGGTAGAGCGTTTCCTTGGTAAGGAAGAGGTCACGAGTTCAAATCTCGTCATTGGCTCAATTAGGTGAAAATACACTAATATATTATATAACTAAGATTTAAATTATTTAAAAACATGGCAAAGGCAACTTTCGATCGTTCAAAACCACACTTAAATATTGGTACAATTGGACACGTAGATCACGGTAAAACAACTTTAACTGCCGCTATTACTAAAGTATTAGCTGATGCAGGTTTCTCAGAAGCAAGATCATTCGATCAAATTGATAACGCTCCAGAAGAAAAAGAAAGAGGTATTACAATTAATACTTCTCACGTAGAATATGCAACAGAAAAGCGTCACTATGCACACGTTGACTGTCCAGGTCACGCCGATTACGTAAAAAACATGGTAACTGGTGCAGCGCAAATGGATGGTGCTATTTTAGTGGTAGCAGCTACTGATGGGCCAATGCCACAAACACGTGAGCACATATTATTAGGTCGTCAAGTAGGTATTCCTCGTATTGTTGTATTCATGAATAAAGTGGATATGGTTGACGACGAGGAGCTACTAGAGCTTGTTGAAATGGAAGTAAGAGATTTATTGTCTTTCTATGAGTACGATGGCGATAATGGTCCTGTAATACAAGGTTCTGCTTTAGGAGCTTTGAACGGTGAGCAAAAATGGGTAGATACAGTATTGGCTTTAATGGAAGCTTGCGATAGTTGGATTGAAGAGCCTGTTCGTGATATGGACAAGCCTTTCTTGATGCCTATTGAAGACGTATTCTCTATTACAGGTCGTGGTACTGTTGCTACTGGTCGTATTGAAACTGGTATCGCTCAAACAGGTGATCCTGTAGAAATCGTTGGTATGGGAGCAGAGAAATTAACTTCTACTATTACAGGTATCGAAATGTTCCGTCAGATATTAGATAGAGGTGAAGCTGGTGATAATGCAGGTATTCTATTAAGAGGTATCGATAAAAACCAAATCTCAAGAGGTATGGTTATCGTTAAGCCGGGTTCTGTAACGCCACATGCTAAATTTAAAGCAGAGGTTTATATCCTTAAAAAGGAAGAAGGAGGTCGTCACACACCATTCCACAATAACTACCGTCCACAGTTTTACGTACGTACAACTGACGTAACAGGAAATATTTCACTTCCAGATGGTGTTGAAATGGTAATGCCCGGAGATAACTTAACAATTACTGTAGAGTTAATCCAACCTATCGCAATGAACGTAGGTTTACGTTTCGCTATTCGCGAAGGTGGTAGAACTGTAGGAGCTGGTCAGGTAACTGAAATTTTAGACTAATACAGTTAATACATAATTAAAGTTAAGGTATTCTAAATTATAGGATACCTTGACTTTTGTTTACGGGTTTAGCTCAGTTGGTAGAGCACTGGTCTCCAAAACCAGGTGTCGGGAGTTCGAGTCTCTCAACCCGTGCAAGCAAATAAACAGAGAAGAGGTGTTTGTACTAAATGGGGTCAAACTCTCCATCTGTAATAAAAGTGAAGTGTAAAACTTCAAATTGAAATAATAAAAATAGATAGATTTAAAATTTATTTTATTTCTGTTGAAACTATATAAAAATGGCTGGAATGGTAAATTACGTTAAAGAATCGTTTGCAGAGTTAAAAAATCATGTAACATGGCCTACGTGGGCAGAAGCGCAAAGCTTAACTATTTTGGTTGTTGTTTTCTCGGTTATTTTCTCTTTGGCAATTTGGGGTATAGATACGGTTTTCAGCAAAGTTATTACGTTGTACTTTCAGTGGATTAACGGTTAAAAAATAGGGATAATGTCTGAAGTAAGCGAAAAAAAATGGTATGTAGTTAGGGCTGTAAGCGGTCAGGAAAATAAAATCAAGACCTATATAGAAAACGAAATAGCACGTTTGGGTCTTCAAGATTATGTAGATCAGGTTTTGGTGCCTACCGAAAAAGTAGTTCAAATACGTAACGGGAAAAAGATACAGAAAGAAAAAGTGTTTTTTCCCGGATATATTATGATACAGGCCAATCTAACCGGAGAGGTACCCCATATTATACGTTCGGTAACCAATGTAATTGGTTTCTTGGGCGAAACAAAAGGAGGAGATCCCGTACCGTTAAGGCAATCGGAAGTAAACCGAATGCTCGGTAAAGTAGATGAGTTGGCTGTAGAAGAAACAACAAACGTAGCCATACCTTATACTATAGGAGAAACAGTTAAGGTAATAGATGGACCGTTTAACGGTTTCGATGGAACGATTGAAAAAATAAATGAAGAAAAGCGTAAGCTTGAGGTGATGGTTAAAATTTTCGGAAGAAAAACACCATTGGAGCTCAGCTATATGCAGGTCGAAAAAGTATAATAATTGTTACACTGTACAGATGCGTTTTTAGCTTCCAAAACAAAAAACGTATCAACTTAAATTATTAAAAATGGCAAAAGAATTAGGTAAAGTAGTTAAGTTACAAGTTCGGGGAGGTGCTGCGAATCCATCGCCACCAGTTGGACCCGCTTTAGGTGCTGCTGGAGTTAACATTATGGAGTTCTGTAAGCAATTTAATGCAAGAACTCAAGACAAGCCGGGAAAAGTATTACCGGTAGTTATCTCGGTGTATAAGGACAAGTCGTTCGACTTTGTTATTAAAACGCCACCAGCTGCAGTACAATTATTAGAAGCGGCCAAAGTAAAAAAAGGTTCAGGAGAACCTAACCGAAAAAAAGTAGCTAAAGTTTCCTGGGATCAAGTAAAAGTAATCGCCGAAGATAAAATGCAGGATTTAAATGCATTTACAATCGAGTCTGCTATGAAAATGGTTGCCGGAACTGCAAGATCAATGGGTATATCTGTAACAGGGCAAGCCCCATTTTAATCTATTAAAGACATTAAAAAATGGCAAGATTAACAAAAAAGCAAAAAGAAGCTTTAGCAAAAATAGAAAAAGGGAAATTTTATTCTCTTGACGAAGCCTCGGCTTTAGTAAAGGAAATAACCAATACAAAGTTCGATGCATCGGTAGATATAGCTGTACGTTTGGGCGTAGATCCCCGTAAAGCCAACCAAATGGTAAGAGGTGTTGTTTCACTTCCTCACGGTACAGGTAAAGACGTAAAAGTTTTAGCATTGGTAACTCCAGACAAAGAAGCGGAAGCTAAAGAAGCCGGAGCCGATTTTGTAGGTCTGGACGAGTATCTTGATAAAATCAAGAACGGTTGGACCGATGTAGATGTTATTATTACCATGCCAAGTGTAATGGGTAAATTGGGTCCATTAGGACGTGTGTTAGGTCCTCGTGGTTTAATGCCCAACCCCAAAACAGGTACGGTAACTATGGACGTGGCTAAAGCTGTAACCGAAGTAAAAGCCGGTAAAATAGACTTTAAGGTCGATAAAACCGGAATCGTTCATGCCGCAATAGGTAAGGCATCGTTTAGTGCCGATAAAATTGCTGGTAATGCAACCGAATTAATCCAAACATTAATAAAACTTAAGCCAACAACAGCTAAGGGAACTTATATTAAGAGTATTTTCTTATCAAGTACCATGAGCCCAAGTGTTGCTGTAGATCCTAAAGTTAGTTAATTAGTTAAATACAGTTATTATGACAAGAGAAGAAAAATCACAAGTAATCGAAACTTTAACTGCCGAATTAGCTAATAATGCCAATATTTATTTGGCAGATATTTCAGGATTGAATGCAGGAGCTACTTCAGATTTACGTCGTGCTGCTTTTAAAGCAAACGTAAAGTTGGCAGTTGTAAAGAATACATTACTTGAAAAAGCCATGGAGGCTTCCGATAAAGATTTTGGAGACCTTCCAACGGTATTAAAGGGCAATACATCGGTCATGTATTCCGAAACAGGTAATGCACCGGCCAAGTTAATTAAAACCTTCCGTAAAAAATCCGATAAGCCTCTGTTAAAAGGTGCTTATATCGAGGAAGCCGTTTACATAGGCGATAACCAATTAGATGCGTTAGTCGATATCAAATCTAAAGAAGAGTTATTAGGAGAAATAGTAACCTTGTTACAATCTCCGGCCAAAAACGTTGTTTCTGCGCTTAAATCGGGCGGTGGGAAACTGGCAGGTATTATTAAAACCCTATCCGAAAAAGAAGGATAGAATTAGCATAGTACGCACCATATTACAATTATATTAAAATTAAAAACTTATTAAAACGATAGAAAAATGGCAGATTTAAAAGATTTCGCAGAACAATTGGTTAACTTAACAGTAAAAGAAGTAAACGAGTTAGCTACTATATTAAAAGATGAGTATGGTATCGAGCCTGCAGCTGCAGCTGCAGTAGCCGTTGCTGGTCCTGCTGCTGGTGGAGACGATGCAGCCGACGCTAAAACCGAGTTCGATGTTATATTAAAAGCCGCTGGTGGTTCTAAATTGGCAGTAGTAAAATTAGTTAAGGAATTAACTGGTTTAGGCTTAAAAGAAGCTAAAGAATTAGTTGATGGTGCACCAAGCACAATCAAAGAAGCTGTTTCTAAAGACGAAGCAGAAGGCTTAAAAGCTTCATTAGAAGAAGCTGGAGCAGAGGTAGAGCTTAAGTAAGCATAACCCTCAAAACCATACAAAGGTTTAGGTCTGGAGTGTAACTTCAAGGCCTAAACCATTTTGCGTATATAAGTATTCCATACGCATTAACAATTTATTTTTAATCAAAATTCAGTCCATTGATGTTGTCAGCAAAAGCCGAAAGATTAAATTTCTCTTCTATTATCAATAGAACCAACTATCCAGACTTCTTGGATATCCAGATTAAATCCTTTCAGGATTTTTTCCAATTAGAAACCAAATCTGAAGAGAGAGGTGATGAAGGATTATATAACACCTTCATGGAAAACTGTCCAATTACAGATTCGCGTACTCAGTTCGTATTAGAATTTTTAGATTACTTTATTGACCCGCCAAGATACACCATTGACGAGTGTATCGAACGAGGACTTACTTACAGTGTACCCTTAAAAGCAAGGTTAAAGTTGTACTGTACAGACCCTGAACATGAGGATTTCGAGACCATTGTTCAAGATGTGTATTTGGGTACTATACCTTACATGACACCAAGCGGTACCTTTGTAATTAACGGTGCCGAGCGTGTTGTAGTATCGCAATTACACCGTTCGCCTGGAGTTTTCTTTGGCCAGTCCTTCCACGCCAACGGAACCAAATTGTACTCGGCAAGGGTAATTCCTTTTAAAGGTTCTTGGATTGAGTTTGCGACCGATATCAACCAAGTAATGTATGCTTACATAGATCGTAAGAAAAAATTACCGGTTACAACCTTGTTTAGAGCTATTGGTTTCGAACGCGATAAGGATATTTTGGAAATTTTCGACCTTGCGGAAGAAATAAAAGTATCTAAAACAGGTTTAAAAAAATATCTTGGAAGAAAATTAGCGGCACGTGTGCTTAACACATGGCACGAGGATTTTGTAGATGAAGACACAGGTGAAGTGGTATCTATAGAACGTAACGAAATCATCCTTGATCGCGATACCGTTCTTGATAAAGAAAATATTGAAGAAATTCTTGAAGCCGACGTAAAAACCATTCTTTTACACAAAGAAACATCGGAGCAGGGCGAATATGCCATTATTCACAATACTCTTCAAAAAGACCCAACAAACTCCGAAAAAGAGGCTGTTGAGCATATATACCGACAATTGCGTAATGCCGAGCCACCCGATGAGGAAACGGCCCGGGGCATTATAGATAAATTGTTCTTTAGCGACCAACGCTACTCACTTGGTGAAGTAGGTCGTTACAGAATGAACAAAAAATTAGGTCTTGATATCGAAATGGACAAGCAAGTGCTTACCAAAGAAGATATTATTACTATTATAAAATACTTAATCGAATTAATAAATTCGAAGGCAGAGATAGACGATATCGATCACTTATCAAACCGTCGTGTGCGTACCGTAGGAGAGCAGTTATCGCAACAGTTTGGAGTAGGTTTGGCACGTATGGCACGAACCATTCGCGAGCGTATGAATGTGCGCGATAACGAAGTGTTTACACCAATAGATTTGATTAATGCCAAAACATTATCATCTGTAATCAACTCATTTTTCGGTACCAACCAGTTGTCTCAGTTTATGGATCAAACCAATCCATTAGCCGAAATAACTCACAAGCGTCGTTTATCGGCTCTTGGACCGGGTGGTTTGTCGCGTGAAAGAGCAGGTTTCGAAGTACGTGACGTTCACTATACACATTATGGGCGTTTATGTCCTATCGAAACACCGGAGGGACCAAATATCGGATTGATTTCATCACTTTCGGTTTATGCTAAAGTAAACAGTATGGGCTTTATCGAGACACCTTACCGTCCGGTAGAAAACGGTGTGGTAGATATTAAGAACGCTCCTGTTTATTTAAGTGCCGAAGAAGAAGAAGAAAAATTAATAGCACAGGCAACTGTTGAAGTCGATAAGGTAGGTAAAATACTTCACGACAAGGTAATTGCCCGTATGGAAGGCGATTTTCCTGTAACCGAGCCAACCAACGTACATTACACCGATGTAGCACCAAACCAAATAGCGTCTATTTCGGCATCGTTAATTCCGTTCTTGGAGCATGACGATGCAAACCGTGCGCTTATGGGTTCGAACATGATGCGTCAAGCCGTACCATTATTATTACCGCAATCGCCAATTGTAGGAACTGGACTGGAACGCCAAGTGGCTTCCGATTCCCGCGTATTGATTAATGCCGAAGGAAGTGGCGAAGTTCTTTATGTCGATTCCAACGAAATACAGATTCGTTACGACAGAACCGAAGACGAAGAAAAAGTAAGTTTCGATGGCGATGTAAAAACCTATCCGTTGGTTAAGTTCAGAAAAACCAATCAAGGTACCTGCATCAACCTTAAACCTATTGTAGAAAAAGGCGATAAGGTAACCAAAGGGCAAGTATTGTGCGAGGGCTATGCGACCCAACAAGGTGAACTGGCACTTGGTAGAAATATGAAAGTGGCCTTTATGCCATGGAAAGGATACAACTTCGAGGATGCAATTGTAATTTCGGAGCGTGTGGTTCGCGAAGATATTTTTACCTCTATCCATATCGACGAATATTCTTTGGAAGTTCGGGACACCAAACTTGGGAACGAAGAGTTGACCAACGATATCCCTAACGTATCGGAAGAAGCAACCAAAGATTTGGACGAAAACGGTATGATACGCGTCGGTGCCGAAGTAAAACCCGGCGATATATTAATAGGTAAAATTACACCAAAAGGAGAAAGCGATCCTACACCCGAAGAAAAATTATTACGAGCCATATTTGGCGATAAGGCCGGCGATGTAAAAGATGCCTCTTTAAAGGCTTCGCCATCGTTAAACGGTGTGGTGATTGATAAAAAACTATTTGCAAGAGCCATAAAAGACAAGCGCAAACGTGCTCAAGATAAAGACGATATTGTAGCACTGGAAGCTATTTACGATAGAAAATTCGATGAACTGAAAGAAGTATTAATCGAAAAACTATTCAATATCGTAAATGGTAAAACCGCTCAGGGTATTTTTAACGATTTGGGTGAAGAAGTGATACCGAAAGGTAAAAAATTCACCTTAAAAATGTTAAATGCCGTTGACGATTATGCTCATTTAATATCAGGTAAATGGACTACAGACGATGCCACCAACAAACTGGTAGCCGATTTGATCCATAACTATAAAATTAAAGAAAACGATTTACAAGGTGTTTTACGTCGTGAGAAGTTTACCATTTCGGTGGGAGACGAGTTACCCGCAGGAATTATAAAACTTGCCAAGGTTTATATTGCTAAAAAACGTAAACTGAAAGTAGGTGATAAAATGGCAGGACGCCATGGTAACAAAGGTATCGTAGCACGTATTGTACGTGAAGAAGATATGCCTTTCCTTGAAGATGGAACGCCGGTGGACATTGTATTAAATCCTCTTGGAGTACCATCACGTATGAATATCGGTCAGATTTACGAAACTGTACTTGGATGGGCAGGACAGAAATTAGGGCGCAAGTATGCAACACCTATTTTCGATGGTGCTTCCATAGACCAAATTAATGCATTTACGGACGAGGCCGGAATACCACGTTACGGACACACCTATCTTTATGATGGTGGAACCGGACAGCGTTTCGACCAACCCGCAACCGTAGGGGTTATTTACATGCTTAAATTGGGCCACATGGTGGACGATAAAATGCACGCCCGTTCCATAGGACCATACTCATTAATTACGCAACAGCCTCTTGGAGGTAAAGCACAATTTGGTGGACAGCGTTTTGGTGAAATGGAGGTTTGGGCACTTGAAGCCTACGGTGCATCGAGCACGTTAAGAGAAATCTTAACTGTAAAATCAGACGACGTAATTGGTAGGGCCAAAACTTACGAAGCAATCGTAAAAGGCGAACCAATGCCAGATCCCGGACTACCGGAATCTTTCAACGTATTAATGCACGAATTGAAAGGTCTCGGTTTAGATATCAGATTAGAGGAATAATAAAAGTTGGCTTACAGTTGGCAGTTGGCCATTTGCAAGAAGCGAGCAACCAACATTACCAACAACTAACAACGAATTAAAGAAAATGGCAAGAAAACAAGATAAAAATACAGTAAAGAGATTCAATAAAATCTCGATTGGTTTAGCATCGCCGGAGTCTATTCTCGCAGAATCCAACGGTGAAGTATTAAAACCTGAAACTATCAATTATCGAACCCACAAACCGGAACGGGATGGTTTGTTCTGTGAGCGTATTTTTGGTCCTGTAAAGGATTACGAATGTGCCTGTGGTAAATATAAAAGAATCCGCTACAAAGGTATTGTTTGCGACCGTTGTGGTGTAGAGGTAACCGAAAAGAAAGTACGTCGCGACAGGGTAGGACACATTAATTTGGTTGTACCTGTTGCTCATATTTGGTACTTCCGTTCGTTGCCTAACAAAATAGGATATTTATTAGGTTTGCCTTCCAAGAAATTAGATATGATTATTTACTACGAACGTTACGTAGTAATACAACCGGGCGAGGCTAAAAATGAAGAAGGTGAACCATTACAAAAAATGGACTTCTTGACCGAAGAGGAATATCTTAACATATTAGAAACCCTTCCGAAGGAAAACCAATATCTTGAAGATTCAGACCCCAACAAGTTTATTGCTAAAATGGGTGCCGAATGTTTAATAGATTTATTGGCACGTATAGACTTGGAATCCTTGTCGTACGAGTTGCGTCATAAGGCCAACACCGAAACATCCAAACAACGTAAAACAGAAGCCTTAAAACGTTTACAGGTTGTAGAGGCTTTACGCGAATCTAATAACAACAGGGAAAACCGTCCGGAATGGATGATTATGAAAGTAGTTCCTGTTATTCCACCGGAATTACGTCCGTTGGTACCGTTGGATGGTGGGCGTTTTGCCACTTCGGATTTGAACGATCTTTACCGTCGTGTAATTATTCGGAATAACCGTTTAAAGCGTTTAGTAGAAATAAAGGCTCCGGAAGTTATTTTACGTAACGAAAAGCGTATGTTACAGGAATCGGTAGATTCG
This sequence comes from Aestuariibaculum sp., assembly GCA_047975295.1. Classification (GTDB taxonomy): domain Bacteria; phylum Bacteroidota; class Bacteroidia; order Flavobacteriales; family Flavobacteriaceae; genus JBKEDH01. The sequence goes on along the minus strand of JBKEDH010000068.1, from coordinate 4,333 downwards.
TTGTTCGACAATACACGTAAATCGTCTGCGGTAAAAACCGACTCTAACCGTCCGTTAAAATCATTATCCGATTCATTAAAAGGAAAACAAGGCCGTTTCCGTCAAAACTTACTAGGTAAACGTGTGGATTATTCGGCACGTTCGGTAATTGTTGTAGGACCGGAGTTGAAATTATACGAGTGTGGTTTGCCTAAAAATATGGCAGCCGAACTTTACAAGCCTTTCGTTATTAGAAAATTAATTGAAAGAGGTATTGTAAAAACCGTAAAATCGGCCAAAAAGATTATAGATAAAAAAGAACCTGTGGTTTGGGATATCTTGGAAAATGTGCTTAAGGGACATCCGGTATTACTAAACCGTGCCCCTACGCTTCACCGTTTGGGTATCCAGGCATTCCAACCTAAATTAATAGAAGGTAAGGCCATCCAATTGCATCCATTGGTATGTACGGCATTTAATGCCGATTTTGATGGCGACCAAATGGCAGTCCATTTACCATTGGGGCCGGAAGCTATTTTAGAGTGTCAGCTATTAATGTTGGCATCGCACAATATATTAAACCCTGCCAATGGTTCGCCGGTAACGGTACCATCGCAGGATATGGTTCTTGGTTTGTATTATATGACCAAAGAGCGTAAATCTACTAAGGAAATTCCCGTAAAAGGCGAAGGATTAATATTTTATTCTCCAGAGGAAGTGGAAATCGCTTTCAACGAGAAAAAAGTAGATTTGAATGCCGGAATAAAAGTAAGAACCGTTGATATTAATGAAGAAGGTGTATTGGCACCGGCCATTATCGAAACTACCGTAGGGCGTGTGTTGTTCAATCAACATGTACCCGAAGCAGCAGGATATATCAATCAGGTACTTACCAAAAAGTCTTTACGAGATATTATCGGTAATGTTTTAAAGCGGACTTCGGTTCCCGAAACGGCCGATTTCTTGGATGCCATCCGTACCTTAGGGTTCAATTTTGCATTCCAAGGCGGTCTGTCTTTCAGCTTGGGCGATATTATTATCCCTGCCGAAAAGCAAACCATGATCGATGCCGCCAATAAGCAGGTAGATGGTATTATGGGTAACTATAATATGGGGCTTATTACCAATAACGAGCGTTACAACCAGGTTATCGACATTTGGACATCGACCAATGCCGAGCTTACCGAGTTGTCTATGAAACGTATCCGTGAAGACCAACAAGGCTTTAACTCGGTATATATGATGTTGGATTCCGGAGCTCGTGGTTCTAAAGAGCAAATCCGTCAGCTTACAGGTATGCGTGGTTTAATGGCCAAGCCTAAAAAATCGAATGCCGGTGGTGGTGAGATTATCGAAAACCCGATTCTTTCCAACTTTAAAGAAGGACTTTCAATTTTAGAGTACTTTATCTCTACGCACGGAGCACGTAAAGGTCTTGCCGATACGGCACTTAAAACAGCCGATGCCGGTTATTTAACCCGTCGTTTGGTAGATGTGTCGCAGGATGTTATTGTAAATAGCAGAGACTGTGGTACATTGCGAGGTGTAGAAGTAGAAGCTTTAAAGAAAAACGATGAAGTTGTAGAAACTTTACAAGATAGAATAGTGGGTCGTGTATCGTTAAACGATGTTTACAATCCATTAACCGACGAGTTGTTGGTAGCCTCTGGACAATTAATAGAGGAAGATACTGCCAAAAGAATTGAAGATTCTCCGGTAGAAAGTGTCGAGGTGCGTTCGCCGTTAACATGTGAGGCACCCCATGGTATTTGTGCTAAATGTTACGGACGTAACTTGGCAACCGGTAAAATGGTTCAGTTGGGAGAAGCCGTTGGTGTTGTTGCGGCACAGTCTATTGGCGAGCCCGGTACACAGTTAACACTTCGTACCTTCCACGTGGGGGGTATTGCCGGTAACATTTCAGAAGAAAATAAATTAGCGGTTAAGTTTAATGGTATTGCCGAAATTGAAGACTTAAAAACCGTTAAAGGTAAAGATAACGATGGCAACGATGTCGATATTGTTATTTCACGTACTTCCGAAATTAAGTTAGTAGATAAAAAAACAGGTATTACTTTAAGTACCAACAACATTCCTGATGGTTCTAATTTACTGATTAAAAACGGTAAAGAATTAAGTAAAGGAGATATTGTTTGTACTTGGGATCCCTATAACGGTGTTATTATTTCTGAATTTTCAGGGAAAGTTAAATATGAAAATATTGAGCAAGGGATTACTTACCAAGTAGAAATCGACGAACAGACCGGTTTCCAAGAAAAAGTAATTTCAGAATCAAGAAATAAAAAGCTTATCCCGACCCTTCATATTGTCGATAAAAAAGGTGAAACTATCCGTTCGTACAACTTACCGGTAGGTTCGCACTTAATGATTGACGATGGAGAGGAAATCAATGTAGGAAAGATTTTGGTAAAAATACCCCGAAAGTCTGCAAAAGCAGGTGATATTACCGGAGGTCTGCCACGTGTAACCGAGTTGTTCGAGGCTCGTAACCCATCAAACCCTGCTGTTGTAAGTGAGATTGATGGAGTAGTGTCCTTTGGTAAGATTAAGCGTGGTAACCGCGAGATTGTAGTAGAGTCGAAGTTGGGCGAGGTTAAAAAATACTTGGTTAAGCTATCCAACCAAATTTTGGTACAAGAAAACGATTATGTTAAGGCCGGTATGCCATTATCGGATGGCTCTGTAACGCCCGAAGATATTTTAAATATAAAAGGGCCATCGGCAGTACAGCAATACTTGGTAAACGAAGTACAGGAAGTGTATCGTTTACAGGGGGTAAAAATTAACGATAAGCATTTTGAGGTTGTAGTACGCCAAATGATGCGTAAGGTAAGAATTATAGACTCTGGTGATACACTATTTTTGGAAGACCAATTGGTGCACAAATCTGATTTTATCCAAGAAAACGACGAGATTTTCGGTATGAAAGTTGTAGAAGATGCAGGCGATTCATCCAATCTTAAGGCAGGACAGATTATTTCGCCTCGTGATTTAAGGGATGAGAACTCATTGTTAATTAGAGAAGATAAAAAATTGGTCGTTGCCAGAGATGCCAAACCGGCAACAGCAACACCAATACTTCAGGGTATAACAAGGGCATCATTGCAAACCAAATCGTTTATTTCGGCGGCATCGTTCCAAGAAACCACCAAAGTACTTAACGAAGCTGCTGTAGCAGGTAAAGTAGATGCTTTAGAAGGATTAAAGGAAAACGTTATTGTAGGACACAGAATTCCTGCGGGTACCGGTATGCGCAAGTATAACGACATTATTGTAGGTTCGAAGGAAGAATTTGACCAGATGATGCAAACCAAGCAAGAATTAAATTATAATTAAACAAAAATCCCGCTCTTAAGGCGGGATTTTTTTAGTTTTAAACTTTTATAGTATTTTGGGTATTTTTAACCAATAATAAAAATTGAGCATAGCTAACCCCATAAATCAAAAATAATGTCAGAAGAAAAAGAAAAGCAAGGTCAAATAAATATCGAACTTGATGAGCAGGTAGCCCAAGGTACCTATTCTAATTTAGCAATTATAAACCATTCGGTCTCCGAGTTTGTGGTCGATTTTATAAATATTATGCCGGGTGTGCCAAAGAGTAAAGTACGTTCGCGAATTATTTTAACACCGCAACATGCCAAACGCTTGTTAAAGGCTTTAGGGGAAAACGTTTCCCGTTTCGAAAACGCCCATGGTGAAATTAAAGATTACGACCAACCACCAATACCATTAAATTTTGGTCCAACAGGTCAGGCATAGAATTAAAAGTTAAGAATTTTTTTTTTTTTTTTTTTTTTTTGATTATACTAAGGTTGTTCGAAATGTTTCTAGTAAACAACCACCAATACCATTAAATTTTGGTTTGCATCTCAAATTAAATAGTTTTGAAGAATAATCTATATATATTATTAAAAAACATATAAATAATAGATAAAATCTATTTTTAATTAGAAAAGAGGTCTTTTAAATCTGTTTTAATAGATTTTTTTGTTTTTTGTAGCTCATTTATCATTTATATATGCAAGAGTCTTTTAAATCACTTTAAAAAAGCTTTTTGTCTGTTAAGTGAGATCAGATTGTTCAAAATATTAAAAAAATAAGCTGTTCCATTTTTGGTTCAATAAATTTTAGACAAGAAAAAAATCACCTAATCTTTCAAAAAACTTAATTTCAAACATCGCGGACATTTAATAATTTTATTTACTTAGACACTTAATCACTAATATTTTTGATTAGACAAGGACTTGTATTAACCATTCTGATGAGAAGATTGTCAAAAACGTTCTCTTTCATAAAGCTTCTATTGAAGCGATAACAATATTCATCCAAA